>CAZGXF010000105.1:0-8284 GCA_964529575.1 uncultured bacterium | reverse complement strand
CCTTCTCCCAGCACCAGTTCTCCATGATCTGGCTCGGCAGCTCGATGAAGTCCCAGGCCACCGCCATGCCGCTGCGGCCCCGCACCGGCACCCGCGACATCACGTGGTGCAGCAGGTGCCCGAACTCGTGGAAGACCGTGGTGACCTCGTCGTGGGTCAGGAGCGGCTCCCCGCTGCCGTCGGGGGGCGTGAAGTTGGCGGCGATCACGCCCACGTGCGGCTCGAAGCCGCCGTCCTCGACGGGCCCCCCGGTGACGAGCGGGTTCATCCAGGCGCCGGCGCGCTTCGAGGCGCGGGGGAACCAGTCGGCGTAAGCGGACCCCAAGTAGGTGCCGTCCTCGTGGTAGAGGTCGTACGCCTTCACGTCGGGGTGCCAGGTGGGGGCGTCCTGCGCCTCCACGACGCTGACGCCGAACAGCCGCTCGGAGAGGCGGAAGAGACCGTCCAGGACGGCGCCGAGCGGGAAGTAGGGCCGCAGGGCCTCGTCGTCGAAGTCGTACCTGGCGGCGCGCATGCGCTCGGCGACGAAGCTGACGTCCCAGGGCGCCAGCCCCTCCAGCCCCAGCTCCTCGCGAGCGAAGCGCTCCAGCTCGCGGCGCTCGACGGCGAAGTAGGGCGCCGTGCGCGCGGCCAGCTCCTCCAGGAAGCCGTAGGCGCGGGCGCCGTTCTTGACCATCCTGTCCTCCAGGACGAGGTCGGCGAAGTCGGCGTAGCCGAGCACGTTCGCCAGCTCGCGCCGCTTCGCGAGGATCCGCCTGAGGAGCGGCCTGTTGTCGTGCTGGCCGCCCGCGGCGATCGAGTAGAACGCCTCGTACAGCTCGCGCCTCAGCTCGCGGTCCTCGGCGTGCTTCATGAACGGCACGTAGGAGGGCGCCTGCAGGCTGAAGCGGTACGCCCCCTCGCCGTGGCCGTGGGCCTGGGCGTCGGCGGCGGCGCGGCGCCTGACGCCCTCGGGCAGGCCGGCGAGCCGCGCCTCGTCCCTGACCACCAGCTCGTAGGCGTTCGTGGCGTCCAGGACGTTCTCGGCGAAGCGGGTGCTGAGCTGCGCCAGCTCGACCTTGAGGGCCTCGGCGCGCTTGCGCTCCTCGTCGGGCAGGTCGGCGCCGGCGCGCACGAACTCCTCGACGGTCTTGCGCACGTCGCGCGCCCGCAGCGGGTCGAGGCGCCGGGCGTCGTCGGAGGCCGCGTAGCGCTTCACGACGCTCCACAGCCCCAGGTCGGTGGTGAGGCCCGAGACGAACGCCGTGTACTCGGGCAGCACCTCGTTGTAGGCGGCACGGGACTCGGGCGAGTTCATCGTGTCGTTGAGGTGCTTCACGAGCCCGAAGACGCGGCTGGGCCACTCGACGAGCCGCGTCAGGCGCCCGATGACGTCGTCGTACCTCATCGCGGCGGGGCCGCTCTTCAGCTCCTCCAGCTCGGCCTGTGCCCAGGCGAGGGCGGAGCGCACGGCCGGGGCGTAGTGCTCGACCCTGATGCGGTCGAAGGGGACGCGGTGCCCCATGCTCAGCAGCGGGTTCGAGGGGGCGTCCGCCCCCGGTTCCAGGTCTGTCGGCATGGCTCTCCTAAGCGCGCCTCCACGGGCGCGACGACCGGACGATCATAGCGGGGCGACGCGCTCAGGCCCGGCGCCCACGCGCCATGGGCCCTCAGGCGACGACGGGCACGAACTCGGCCGGCACGGGCTGGCTGAAGAGGTAGCCCTGGCCCTCGTCGCACCTGAGGCTGCGCAGGAGGGCGTTCTGGGCGCGCGTCTCCACGCCCTCGGCCGTGACCCGCAGCTTGAGGCTCTTGCCGATGCCGATGATCGCCCGCAGGAGGTCGACGTCCTCGCCGGGCGCCTGCTCGCCCAGCTTGGCGACGAAGCTCCTGTCGATCTTGAGGCCGTCGAGCGGCAGCTCGCGGAGGTGCTGCAGCGAGGCCTGCGCCACGCCGAAGTCGTCGAGGGCCACGCGCACGCCCATCTCGCGCAGCTCGCCCAGCCGTTCGATGTTCGCCTCGAGGGTCGCCAGCGCGGTCCGCTCGCTGACCTCGATCTCCAGCAGGGCCGGGTGCAGGTCGTGCCGCTGCAGGGCGGCCTTGACGGTGGCGGCGAGGTCGTGTCGCTCCAGCGCCTGGGGGCTGATGTTCACGGCCACGCGGCGCGGGGTGCGCTCGGCCTGCCAGCGCTTGGCCTGGCGACACGCGCCCTCGAGCACCTTCTCGAACAGCGCCTGGCCCAGCTGCACCTCCTCGACGAGCGGGAGGAAGTCGGCGGGCTTGAGCAGGCCGCGCTCCGGGTGCAGCCAGCGCACGAGGGCCTCGACGCTGCCCACGGCCCCGGTGGCGAGGTCGATGCGCGGCTGGTAGTGCAGCACCAGCTGGTCGGTCGCCAGCGCCTCGCGGAGCTCCGCCTCGGTGCGCACGCGCTCGTGCATGAGCAGGTCGACGTCGTCGTCGCAGAAGCGGTAGGAGCCGCGGCGCGTCTCCTTCGCCTTGCGCAGCGCCTCGGTGGCGCGGTCGATCAGCGCCGACGCCGAACGGGAGCGGCCTTCACCGGGGCGGGGGTCGTCGGGGTCCGGGTAGACGTCGACGCCTACGCTGGCCGCGAGCTGCAGGCTGAGCGAGCCGTCGGCGAACGGCTCCTCCACGGCTGCCAGGACCTTCTGCAGCGCGGGCAGCACGGCGTAGGGGTGCGGCAGGTCGGCGAAGAGCAGCGCGAAGCTGTCGCCGCCCCAGCGCGCCAGCGTGTCGGTGCGCCGCAGCGTGCGCTTCAGCCGTCGCGACAGCTCCAGCAGGAGGCGGTCACCGCGGCGGCGGCTGAACGTCTGGTTCACGAAGCGGAAGTGGTCGAGGTCGAGCACCGCCAGGGCCACGTACTGGCCGTTGCGCCTCGCCAGCAGCTGCGCCTGCTGGACCCTGTCCTCCAGCAGGTAGTGGTTCGGCAGGCCGGTGAGCGGGTCCACGTGGGCCAAGCGCCACATGTCCGAGGCGCCGCGCTTCGCGAGCGTGACGTCCTGCGCCACGCCGTAGACGGCGGTGACGCCCGCCTCCTCGCTGCGCCAGCGCCGCACGGCGAAGTCCTCGACCCACACGACGCCGCCGCCCTGCGTGACGAGGCGGTACTGGTCGACCCGTCTCTCCTGGCGGGAGAGCGCGGCCAGCCGCTCGGAGAACCTGGACCTGTCCTCCTCGTGGACGAAGCGGTCGAAGCCCGAGACGACCAGGTCGTCGACCGAGTAACCGGTGACGATGCCGAAGCTCTCCGAGGCCCACGCCACCTGGACGCGACCGTCGTCCTTGATGAGGAGCGCGTAGTGGAAGAAGCGCCCGTCGCCCTCGAGGGTGGCGTTCAGCTCGCGCGCGACCTCCTGGGCCGCCGCGGCGTGGAACCTGTCCGTGACGTCGCTGACGAGCGTTACCAGGAACGCCACGGCACCGGAGGCGTCCTTGACCGGGTAGTGGCGCTGCTCCGAGTAGAACAGGCTGCCGTCGGCGCGGTACGAGCGGACCACCGCCGTGGCCGCGTTGCCGCCCAGCGCCACGGTGCGCGCCTCCGCCGCCGCCGGCTGGTCGGTGTCGTCGCGCATGAGGAAGCCGACGTCCCGTCCCAGCAGCTCCGGTGCCGGGTAGAGGGTCAGCGCCTCGAACTCCGGGCTAGCGTGGACGATCGGGTTCCCTACCTGTCTCACGTCCGAGACCACGAAGCTCTCGCCGGCGAAGAGCCGCCGCGCCGACGCCTGCAACTCGTCTCCGACCTGCGCCGCCGCTCCGGCTAGCGCGGTGTGCTCACGCCGATTCTCCCCAGCGGGGTGCATCGTGTCCCTCCATCCTCTTCCTGAGGACGGAAGCTAACACGGTACTCATCGGACTCATATGACATTCGTCAATCCGTCTCACGCCCGGGCCCGTGCCAGACGCCAAGCGGCGGCCGCTGCGAGCGGGAACGCCGTCAGGAGCGCCATCGTCCCACCGATCGAGACGTCGGCCGCCACCGCCAGCGGGTAGCCGGCCAGCGCGGCGGCGGTGCCGATCGCCACCGCCAGCGCGGTCACGGCGCCCATGCGCGCGGCCAGCAAGCGGGCCGCCACCGCCGGCACGATGGCGAACGCCACGAACAGCACCACGCCCACGGCGTCCAGCGCCGCGACGGCGGTGAGAGCCATCAACACCAGCAGGCCCAGCGACGTCGGCTCGGGGGCCAGGCCCTGCAGGCGCGCGTGCAGCGGGTCGAACGAGGCGGCCACGAGCCGCTCCCAGAACGCCAGCACGTAGGCGACGTCGAGGAGCAGCACGGCGGCGAGGACCAGCGGCGCGCGCGGCACCTCGAGACCGAGGAACGGCACGCGCTCGAGCCAGACGAAGCCGATCTCGCCCAGGAGCACCGTGTGGGTGTCGACGTGGACGTCGCGGGCGAAGAGGCCGAGCACGATCACCCCGGCCGCGAAGAGCGCCGGGAACACCAGGCCCGTGGCCGCGTCGCGCCGCACGCGCCCCGACGCCGCCAGCGCCTGCGTGACCACCACGGTCAGGACGCCGGCCGCGGCCGCGCCGAGGAGCTGCACCGGGCCCGACACGGCGCCGGTGAGCAGGTAGGTGGCGGCGATGCCGAAGACGACCCCGTGGCTCACGGCGTCGGTGAGCATCGCCTGGCCGCGCGCCACCAGGACGCTGCCGAGCAGCGCCGAGGCCGCCGCGGTGAGCACGCCGGTGAGGGCGACGACGAAGCCGACGTCGTCGAGGAGCGCCTGCATCACGCCTCCGCGCTCCGGCCACGCTCGGGGCCCAGCAGCAGCGCGAGGGCGGCCACGACGCTGACGACGAGCACGACCACGGGGCCGGTGGCCAGGCCAGGCGTGGCGGCCGAGACCAGCGCGCCGGCCAGCGCCGACAGCGCGCCGACGGCACCCGCGGTCCAGAACATCGCCCGCAGGCCGCGCGTGAGCTGGCGGGCGGCGACGGCCGGCGCCACCACCAGCGCCGACATGAGCACCACGCCCACGAGCTGGAGGCCGATCACCACGGCCACGGCGAGGAGGCCGGTGAGGCCGGCGTCGATCAGGTCGACGCGGTGCCCGCGGGCGCGGGCGTAGACGGGGTCGAACGTCGCCAGCTCCAGCTCGCCGAACACCAGCGTGACCGCCCCGAGCGCGACGACCGCCACCCCCAGGAGCACCCAGACGTCGGAGCGCAGCGTGGCCGCCGCCTGGCCGAACAGGAAGGTCTCGAGCCCGGCGCTGCCGGCGCCCGGCTGGCGCTGCACGTACGAGAGCAGCACGACGCCGAGCGCGAACCCCAGCCCCAGCGCCGATCCCAGCGCGGCCTCGCTCTTCACACGCAGCCGGCTGCTCAGCAGCCAGGCCAGCGCGGCGGCGAGGAGGCCGGTCACGAGCGCGCCCGCCAGCATCGCCGGCAGCGAGCGGGTGCCGGCCACCAGGTAGCCGCCCACCACCCCGGGCAGCGCCGCGTGGGACATCACGTCGCCGAGCAGGCTCTGCCGCCTGAGCACGGCGAAGGTGCCCAGCGCCCCCGAAGCCAGGCCCAGGAGCACCGCCCCCGCCGCCACGGTGAGGACCGTGTGGTCCAGCAGCGCCTCAGGGAGCAAGGGCGGCCCCCTCGCGGCGCTCGGGCTTGCGCGGCGGCCGGTCGCGCAGCACCACGCGTCCGCCGTAGGTCTCGGCGAGCCTCTCGTCGCTGAGCGTGGTCGCCGCCGGGCCCTGCGCGCGCAGCGTCACGTTCACCAGCGCGACCCAGTCGAAGTAGTCGCCCAGGCTCGCCAGGTCGTGGTGGACGGCCAGCACGGTCTTGCCGCGCCGGCGCTCCGCGCGCAGCACCTCCACGATCGCGGCCTCGCTGGCGGCGTCCACGCCAGCCAACGGCTCGTCGAGCAGGTAGAGCTCGGGGTCCTGCACCAGCGCCCGGGCGAGGAACACCCTCTGCTGCTGCCCGCCGGAGAGGCGGCCGATCTGCCGGCGCGCCAGGTCCGCCAGCCCGACGGTGTCGAGCGCGGCCATGGCGCGCTCGCGCTCGGCCCGCCCGGGCCGCCGGAACGGTCCCAGACCGCGGTACAGCCCCATCGTCACCACGCCCAGCGCGTCGGCCGGGAAGTCCCAGTCGACGCTGGAGCGCTGCGGGACGTAGCCGACGCGGTGCCGGGTGCGCCGCGGCCCGTCGCCCAGCAGCAGGACGCGGCCCTCCCGCGGTTCGAGCAGGCCGAGCAGGGCCTTCAGCAGCGTGCTCTTCCCCGCGCCGTTGGGTCCCACGACCGCGCCCATGACGCCCGCGGGCACCGTCAGCGACACGCCGCGCAGCGCCGGGCCGTCCCCGTAGTCGACGGTGAGGGCCTCGGTGGCCACGACCGGGACCGCGCTCGCCGCGCCGGCGGGTGCGCCTTCCGTGGCCGCGCGGGTCACCATCGCGCCGCCCAGCTCTCCAGCTCCGCCGGCAGCGGCGGCGCTTCGCCGCCCAGGCCCTCCACGATGGCGCTCACGTTGTGCACGACCATGCCCACGTAGGTCCCTTCCGGCGAGCCGGCGTCGCCCAGCGCGTCGGCGTAGAGGCTCTCCCCCAGCGCCGCGCTGCCGCCGCGGGCCGCCACCGCCTCGCGGACGGCCTCCACCGTCCGCGGGTTGATCGTGCTCTCGATGAACAGCGTCGGGACGCCGCGGGCGACCACGAGGTCGGCGACGCGCCTGACGTCGGCTACGGCCGCCTCGGTCTCGGTGCTCACGCCCTGGACGCCCTCGACCTCGACGCCGTACGCCCGCCCGAAGTAGGCGAAGGCGTCGTGCGCCGTCACCAGCACGCGCCGTTCCGCGGGCACCGACGCCAGCGCCCTCACGGCCCAGTCGTGCAGCGCGGCGAGCTGGGCGGAGTACGACTCGGCCGCGGCCGCCACCCGCTCGCGGCAGGCCGCGTCGTCGCCCACGGCCCCGGCCAGCGCCTCCGCCACCACGGGCACGGACCGGGCCCACAGCGAGACGTCCATCCACACGTGCGGGTCGTAGGCGCCGGCGCCCGGGAGGCCGGTGGCGATCCTCTCCCCTTCGGGGACGGCCCGCTCGGAGACGGCCACCACCGGCAGCCGGCCGGCGAGCGAGCCCAGCACGTCGGCCAGGCCGGCCTCCAGGTGCAGGCCGCCGTAGAGCACGAGGTCGGCCCGTGCGAGCGCCCTGACGTCGCCGGCGCTGGCGCGGTAGAGGTGCGGGTCGCTGCCGGGGCCCATGAGCACGGTGACGTCGGCGCAGTCGCCCGCCAGCTCGGCGGCCACGTCGCCGATCATGCCCACCGTCGCCACGACCTGGGGCCGGCCCTGAGCGCCCGCCTGCGCCGGCAGGAGCAGGGCCGCCACGGCGGCGAGGACGGCGAGCCCGCCGGCCCTCGGCCGGCTCTTCCAGGTGGAGTTCATCCCAGGTTCGTTCATGGTTTCGCCTGGCCTAATACTGGAGCGCGCTCCCGCCTTTGTCAAGCGCGCCTGCGCCCGTGCCCCCGTCAGGCGGGGGCGAGCACGCCCAGCACGAGCGAGGCCAGAGCGCTGGAGAGCCCGACCTCCACGTCACCGCCGCGGCGCTCGACGCGGACGTTGAGCAGTTGGCCGCCGGGCTCGCGGCCCACGACGGTGAGCCGCCGGCCCGGCTCGATGCCTAGCCCGAACAGGTAGGACAGGACGTCGCCGTCCTGGGTCAGCACGCGATGGGCGACGAAGCGCTCGCCGACCTGCGCCTCCGACAGCGGCGTGTCGGGCCCCTCGGGCAGGCTGCCGTCGCTGCGCGGGATGGGGTCGCCGTGCGGGTCGAAGGTCGGGTCGCCGAGGTGCCTGGCGAGGCGCTCGGTGAACTCGTCCGAGACGACGTGCTCGAGCCGCTCGGCCTCGTCATGCACCTCGTCCCAGCCGAAGCCGAGCTCGCCGATCATGAAGGTCTCGAGGAGGCGGTGGCGGCGCAGGAGCCGCATGGCCTCGCGGCGACCGTGCTCGGTGAGCTCGGCGCCCTTGTAGGGCTGGTACTGGACCAGGCCCTGCGCGCGCAGCCGCGAGAGCATGCCCGTCACCGACGGCGCGGTCACGCCGAGGGCCCGGGCGATGTCGCCCGTGGCGGCGGTGCCGGCGCCGGCGAGCTGCCAGATCGCCTTGAGGTAGTCGCCCACCGCGCTCGACAGCTCGAGCTCGGTGGCGTCGCCGCTCGCGGCGGCGTCGTCGGCGCCCTTGTTAGCCATGCCTAAAACGATACAGGCTGCGGCGGACCGCGGCAAGGCGAGGGCCCGCGCCCGGGGCGGCGGCCTAGCGGTCCGGCACGGACGCCGCGCG
>CAZGXF010000104.1:0-8443 GCA_964529575.1 uncultured bacterium | reverse complement strand
GAGGGCCTGCTCGCACCGCCTGGCGCGGTCGAGCGCCTCGCGCAGGTCGCGCTCCGCGCGGCGGCGGGTGAGGAGCTGCTCGACGTACGCCCGCACGACCGCGGGCTGCGTGGGGAGCGTGACGTAGGCGTCGGCGCCCGAGCCGACCACCTTGGCCTCCGTCTCGGCGTCGAGCGGGCCCAGGTAGACGAGCGGCGCGTGGGCGAGGTGCTGCCGGTTGCGGAGGATGTGCACCAGGTCGAGGCCCTCGGGCACCCGCGCGGCCAGCGCGTGCTCGAGTATCACGGCCTCCGGCACGCCGGCGGGCACGCCCTCGACGGCCGGCGAGACGGGCGCGCGCGTCACGTAGAGGAGCTTCTCGACGTCGTCGATGACGTGGCCCTCGACCCTCAGCCCCTCCAGGGCCCGGCTCAGGGAGCGGCCCCGCTCCTGGCTCCCGGACGCGATGAGCACGTATGAGGCTGAGGCGGCCATCTGACCGCATAGTACCAACCGCCGGCTGATAGCATCCGAGCGTGCCTGAGGCCGTGAGGGCTGCCCTCGACGTCCAGCTCGGCCAGCCGTGGTGGCTGCTGGGCCTGGCGCTGTGCGCCCTGCCGTTGCTGCGCGGGCCGCGCGACGCGGGCGCCTGGCTGCGCGCGCTGGGGATCGGCCTGGCCGTGCTGGCGCTCGCAGCGCCCACGGCGCCCGGCGGACGGCGGTCCATGGCCGTCGTGGTCGACGTCTCGGACAGCGTGGGCGACGCCGGCCTGCGCCGCGCCGCCGAGCTCGTAGCCGGTCTGCCGGAGCCGGCCGCCGTGGTGCTCGCCGGCGCCGAGGCCGTCCACGTGACGTCGCTGCCGCGGGAGGTGCCGGGCTTCGTCGCCACCGCCAGCACCGACCTGGCGCGGGCCCTGCAGGTGGCCGCCTCCGGCGGCGCGGGCCGGGTGCTGCTCGTCTCCGACGGCGTCGCGCCGGAGGGCCCCTTGCTCTCCTCGCTGCCCGCGGTGCCGGTGGACGTGGCTCACGTGCCCAGCCGCCCCGGCACCGGGCTGGCCGAGCTGATCCTGCCCACGCAGGCCTCGCCCGGCCAGACGGTCGAGGCGGTGGCCGTGGTCAGGTCGGACGTGGCCGCCACCGTGCGCCTCTCCGCCGTCGTGGGCGGCACGGCGCTGCCGCCCCGCGAGGTCGCCGTCGAACCCGGCCACACGGCCGTGCCCTTCACCTTCACGGCGGGCCAGGGGTCCGCCCTACCCGTCACCGTGCACCTGGAGGCCGACCAGGCGGCCGGCGCCATGACGCTCACGCGGGAGCTGGCCGTGCGCGCCAGGCCTCCCGTGCTGGTGGTGGGCGACCCGGCCATGGCCGCCCTGCTGCGCGCCCAGGGGCTCGAGGTGGTGGAGGGCACCCCCGAGGACGTGACCTCGCCGCTCGCCTACAGCGCGGTGGTGGTCCGCGGCGGCGCCCTGGCGTTCACGCCCGGCCAGCTCGACCTCCTGGCCTCGTTCGTACAGACCGGCGGCGGCCTCCTCATGACGGGCGGCCCCGAGAGCTTCGGCTTCGGCGGCTGGTACCGCACGCCCGTCGAGGACGTGCTGCCCGTGACGACCGACCTGCGCACCGAGGTCACGCTGCCGCTCGTGGCGCTGGTCATGGTGATCGACAGGTCGCAGTCGATGGCCACCGGCTCCCCCTCGAAGATCGAGCTCGCGAAGGAGGGGGCGATCCAGGTCGTGGAGCTCGCCTACGAGGAGGACCTGCTCGGCCTCATCGCCTTCTCGGACGAGTCCAGCACCCGCTGGGTCTTCGAGCTGCGGCCCGCCACCGAGCGCGGCAAGCGGGAGATGCTGCAAGGCATCCTGGGCCTGGGCACGGGGGGCGGGACGGTGCTGGGGCCGGCCTACGAGATGGCCATCGAGGCGCTGCGCGGCACCGAGGCGGCGGTGAAGCACGTGATCGTGCTCTCCGACGGCAGGCTCTACGACGGCAGCGGCCCGTTCGGCGCGCAACAGGAGGCGCCGGACTTCGCGGCCATGGCCGCGGCCGCGCACGCCCAGGGGATCACGACGTCGGCCATCGCCATCGGCGCCGAGGCCGACTTCGAGCGCCTGGAGGCGATCGCGCTCGCCGGGGGCGGGCGCTACTACGCGGCCCTCGACGTGGGCACGCTGCCGCGGATCTTCAGCAACGAGGCGCTCACCGCCACGCGGGCTCTGCTCGTGGACGAGCCCACGGTCCCGCGGGGGCGGCCGAACCAGCTCTACGACTTCCCCGAGGCGCTGCCGCCCGTGGACGCCTACGTGGCGACGAGCCTGAGGTCCGACGCCCAGGAGCTGCTGGGCGGCCGGGAGGGCGAGCCGATACTGGCCGTGCGGCGCGCGGGCCTGGGGCGCACGGCCGCGCTGACCACCGACCTGAACGCCTGGGCGGGCGGGTTGGCGGCGTGGCCGGGCCTGCCGGGCGCCCTGGGGACCCTGGGCCGCTGGCTGCAGGCGGTGCCGCCCGGCTACGACGCCACGGCGCGGCGCGACGGCAACGAGCTGGAGGTCGTGGTCGACGCCGTGCGCGGCGGCGAGTACGTGAACGGCGAGCGCTTGGTGGCGCGCTACGGCGGTCGCGCGGTGGAGCTGGAGCAGGTGGGGCCCGGCCGGTACCTCGGCCGCCTGCCCTGGACGCCGGGCGGCGGCCAGGACGTGGTCGTGTCGCGCGGTGCGGAGCTCGTGGCGCGCGCCGCCGTGGCCGGGCCCGACCCGGAGTTCGCCGACGTGGACGGCGAGGCCTTGCTGGCGGCGGTGGCGCGGCGGACGGGCGGCAGCGTCGTGGTGGGCGACGCCTACGCGCCCGAGCTGGCGGGCGCCGGCCGGTCGCTGTGGCAGCCGCTGCTCGTGGCCGCGCTGGTGACGTTCCTGCTGGAGCTGGTCTGGCGGCGGCTCGCACCGGCGCTCGCGACGGGACGCTCGCCGCGGCGCGAGGGCCGGGGCGTCAGTCGGTCTCCTCCGCCGGTCCTGACGTGGACGGCTCGTCGACGTCGACCTTCATGACCTCGCGCAGCACCGACGTCGCGTAGGAGCCCTTCGGCAGCGTGAAGCGCAGCGTCAGGGCGTCGCCGTCCGCGGTCACCGAGGGCTCGGCGACGACGATGCGCGTCAGCCGCCTGTCGCCGCGGCGCGAGGTGAAGTCGGCCCACCGCAGGCCCAGGCGCTCCATCGCCGCGGCCTCGACCTCCCCGGCGCGTCCCGGCGACGGCTTCACCTTGCGGCCGTAGAGGGGCACCGTGGCGCTCACCTCCAGTCGGGCGGCGCGGGGCGCCTCGGCCTCGGGGTCCTCCACCAGGAACGTGCCGCCGGTGTCGTGCTTCCGCGCCCAGTCGCCCGCGACCAGGGTCTCGTAGAGGCCGAGCCCGATGCGGTCGGCCAGGACCTCGTTGAAGAGCAGCGACTGCAGCGCGGAGACGAAGAAGCGCCGCAGGCGGTGCCCGCCCGGCACGTCCTCGCCGCGCAGCACCCGCCAGCCGTCGTACGCGTTGGCGCCGAAGCGCCCGAACCGTTGGGGGCCGAACCAGTTCGGAGCGCCGCGCCGGGCGAGCTCGGCCAAGGCGGCCTCGGCCGCGGCGGCGGCTCCGTCCGCCACGCCCCTCACCGTCACGGCGAACCTGTTGCCGCGCAGGTGCCCGAGCCCCAGCTTGTTGCGGTGGTAAGCGCGCTCCAGGACCCGCACGCCCGGCAGCTCCTCCAGGGCGGCCGCGGCCTCCTCGTGGCGCTTGGGCAGGCTCAGCCACTGCGTGGTGAGCGCGTGCTTGTCCTTCAGGCCCGCCACGCCCACGGCGGCCTCCTCCACGCCCGCCCCCACGAGCGCCAGCACCAGGTCGCGGGTCGTGAGGCCGCGCTTCTCCACGCGCAGGTAGAGGTGGGAGCCGGCGCCCTCGGGCAGGTAGAGCGGCAGCTCCTCGACGACGAAGTCCTCGGGCCGGGTCCTGATGACCCCGCCCGTGCCCGGCACGTCGGCCGTCACGAACGGCAGCCGCGACCAGCTGAAGGTGAGGAGCTCGCGCCGGGAGGCCTCCGCGGACGCGTCCGCCGGGCCGGTCGTCAAGCGCGCTGGCGGCGGCCCCGCTGCTCGCGCTTGCGCAGGCGCTCGAGCATGAGGTCGCGGGCGAGGTCGAAGCGCTCGGTGAGCGTGGTGGCGTCCAGCAGCGGCTGCTTGTTCACGGCCGGCACCCTGATGTTGGCGCAGACGAACGACGCCTGGTAGAGGGGGTCCTCCGGCAGGTGGGTGTCGATGTCGGGCTCGCCCTTGTACATGGCGCCAGCGTACGCCCGGAACGTGTCGATGGCGTCCCACGCGGCCACGGCCTCGGCGTTGGGGTCGCCGCGCACGACGGGGGCCGGGCGGTACTCGGCGAAGTGTAGCGGCCTGGTCTCCCCGGCGCCGTCGGGCACCTCCTCGGTGCGCGACACGGTGACCTCGCAGCGCTCCTGGCCGTGCAGCACCAGGTCGAAGCCCTCCTCGGTCTCCTCGACGCTGAGGAGGTGCGCGAGCGTGCCGAAGCGCTCGAGGTGCTCGGGCATGTCGCGGATGGGGGCCGCCGGCGGAGCCAGCACGGTGATCACGCGCTTGGGCTCGCTGTCCTGCGCCAGCGCCAGCCTCACGAGGCGCTTGTAGCGCTCCTCGGTGGCCGTCACGGGCACGGTCATGCCCGGGAAGACCACGACGTCGAGGGGCAGGACGGGGAGCAGCTCCCCGCCGACGGGGTCACGGCTCTGGTCGAGGATCCTGCCCATGGCTCCACGGTACCAGGGAGAGGTGAACGCGGCTGGCGCCTCCTACACCTACCCTTTCACGTCGCCTTGAGCGTCCGCGGGCACGGCGTCCCGGGGGCCGGCGGGCGACGGCGCGCCCGCTCGGACCCGCCAGGCGACCGCTCGCGGCGACGGCGGCTCAGCGCCAGGCCAGCGCCAGAGCCGTGCCCAGCAGGACGATGGGGCCGAGGGCCAGGTTGACGTTGAAGGCGTCCAGGGCGCGCGCGTCGCGGTAGCGGCGCAGCGCCCTCACCTGGCCGAGGAGCGCCACGGCCACGACCCCGGTCGCGAGGAGGAAGCCGCCGCCCAGCGGCTGGTGAGGCCAGGCGGGGTCCAGGCGCGTAGCCGACCACGCGCCCACCAGCGCCGCCACCGCCGCCGCGTACAGCGCCGCGACGGCACGGAGCGCGCCGTCCACCCCGAACCGCGCCGGGACGCTGTTGACCCCGTGCTCGCGGTCGAACCCCAGGTCGAGGAGCGCGTAGATGACGTCGAACCCGGCCACCCAGGCCGCCACCGCCAGCCACAGCAGCACCGCGACCCAGCTGAAGGCCCCGGTCACGGCGACGTGGCCCCCGGCGGCCGCGGCGCCGATCGTGACCCCCAGCCAGAGGTGGCACGCCCAGGTGAACCGCTTGGTGTAGGGGTAGACGACCAGGAAGAGCAGCGCCACGGGCAGCAGCGCGAGCGTGAGGCGGTTCAAGGCGGCGCCGGCGTAGACGAGCGCCGCCACGCCCAGCGCCGCGACGGCCACGCCGTCCCACCGGGTGAGCCGGCCGCTGGGGATCTCGCGGGAGGCGGTACGGGGGTTCAGCGCGTCGATGCGGGCGTCCACCACGCGGTTCACGGCCATGGCCGCCGTGCGCGCGCCCACCATCGCCAGCGTCACCAACAGGAACGCCCGCCAGCCGGGCCAGCCGTCGGCGGCGAGCAGCATGCCTACGTAGGCGTACGGCAGCGCGAACAGCGAGTGCTCGATCTTGACGAGCGACAGGTAGGCCCGCAGGTCACGACGCGGGCGGGCGCCCGCGGCAGGTCCGGCCCCGGCGCTCCCGCCCGCCATCAGTGCTGCTTCGCCGCCTCCTTGATGGCGTGGGTGGAGAAGCCGAACGACGGCAGGTACACGCCCTCCGGCCCGTCCAGCACGCTGCGGTAGAGCGCGCCCAGGTCGGCGCCGCCCACGGCGACGGGCATGCGCAGCTCGCGCTCCAGGTCGTCGAGCGTGCGGTCGTCGAGCATCGTGCGGGTGCCGTACTTCAGCATGTTCGGCGACACGAGCACCAGGTCGGCCTCGCCCGGCTGGACGCCCAGGAGGACGTCACGGCCGGCGAGCAGGCCGGCGACGGTGGTGACCTCGCCGAAGGTGTGGTTCCTCAGCGGCCTGACCTCCACCTCCAGGCCGTCGACCGCGCGCAGCGGCGCCACGGCCTCCTCCAGCACCGGCGCGAACAGCCGGCCGGTCACCAGCAGCACGCGGCGCGGCGCGGCGAGCCGCGTCGGCAGCGCGGGGAGCTCGGCCGCGAGGAAGTCCCTGACCATACCGACGCCGTTCTCCAGCATCGGGAAGCCCTCGTAAGCGTCGGCCGCGGGCAGCTCGCGCCCGGCGACCAGGTAGAACTCGTCGGAGGCGAAGACGAAGCGCGTGCCGCGCTCGTCCAGCATGCGCCGCTGCCAGCGCTCGACCCTGTCGAGCACGTCGGCGGCGCGCTCGGCGTCGTAGGCGTCCACCTGCGCCAGGTGCCCGCGGTGCGCGGTGAGCCCCACCGGCACGGCGGCGACCGAGAGGACGTTCTCGCGCGAGGCCAGGTACGCGAGCGTGGCGTCGAGCTCGTCGCCGTCGTTCCGTCCGGGCACCAGCACGAGCTGCGTGTAGAAGTCGATGGCGCTCAGGCGCTCGAACATCGTGCGGATGCTGGTGGCCTCGGGGTTGGGCGTCTTGGTGGGCCACCACTTCATCAGCTCGGCGCGCTTCTCCTCGTCGGCGGTGTGCACCGAGACGTAGAGGGGCGACAGGTGCTCGTCGATGATCCGCTGGACGTCGGCTTCGGTCAGGTTCGTGAGCGTCACGAACGAGCCGTACAGGAAGCTCGTGCGGAAGTCGTCGTCCATGATGTAGAGGCTCTTGCGCATGCCCTTGGGCATCTGGTGCACGTAGCAGAAGTCGCAGTGGTTCGCGCACAGCCTGATGCCGTCGAAGATCACCTCGTCGAACTCGAGGCCGGGCTCCTCCCACTCGACGTCGAACGTCGCCTCGGCGCCGCTCTCCGGCTCCCTCACCCTGAGGGTGGCCAGGCCCTTGGCCAGCTCGCGCCTGTACGCGAGGACGTCGGGGATGGGCTCCCCGTTGACGGTGAGGAGCTCCCAGCCCGCTCGCACGCCCGCGCGGTGGGCGGGCGAGCCGGGCTCGACGTCGCTGACCCTCGCGGGCGTGACGCGGGGCGGGAGCGGATGAGCGCGGCTGACGACGACCTTGGGCACAGCGGGCCAGTCTAGCAGACCGTCCCGGGACGTCCGTCTCGTGGGCTGACCGCGCTCCCCGGTGCGGCCGGACGCCGCGGCGCCACGGGCCGGTGCGGCCGGACGGCGCGGTGCCCCGGGCCGTCACGGCGAGTCGCTGCACCCGGTGCCGTGGCGCCGCGGCCACGCTGGGCGGCCGTCACCCGTTAGATAGACCGGTCTATCAACATCTAGATCGTCTCGTCCACGGCGTCGCGGCGATGCACGGCGAAGCGCTCGCCGCTGACGACGAAGCCGTGCACCGGCGCCTCGGACTCGAACGTCACCAGGGCTCCGGGCGTCACCCAAGCGGGAACGCGTCCGCTCACGGCCACCACCAGCGGGGCGCCGGCGTCGACGACGACCACCTGGCCCTCGCGCTCGACCACGCGCCCGACGCCGCCGACCCGGCTCAGGCCGAGCGACTCCAGACGCGGCTGCTCGCCCGGCGCGGCGGGCCTCAGCTCGGCGACCGTGGGGTTCACCACCAGCCTCGCGTGCCCCGGCCGCGACAGGTACGGCCCCGTGCGCTCCAGCACCTGGACCACGGCCCCGCCCACACGGCACTCGACGAGGGGCACGCCCTCGGGGCGGGCGAAGAGCTCGGCGTCGGCGGCGTGGGGCCGCCACCGCGCCACGAAGGCCTCGGGCGACTCCTCGACACCCTCGAGCGCGCTCGCGACCGGGTCCGCCGCCTGGAGCTCTGCCGGCTCGAACGCCACGGAGCGAGTCTACCGCGTCAGGGACCCCGTGCTAGACTTGCGCCCGTGACTCGACCGCCACTGGTAGGCGACGCTGACACCCCCGCCCGCTCCGCGCCGGACGGGGGTTTCTCGTCGATGGAGGCTGGATGCTCAAGAGACTGAACGACGTGCAGGCGCTGGACCTGCAGATAGACGCCCTCGAGGGCGAGCGCGGGCAGGTGCCCCAGGAGCTGACCGACCTGGTCGCTCGCGTGGCGGACCTCGAGTCGCGGCTGGAGCGGAAGGCGGAGGAGGTCGCCGACCTGAGGCGGCGGGTCAACGCCAGCGAGCTGGAGCTCAAGACGCTCTCCGAGCGCCGCAAGGGCGCGGCCGACTCGGCGATGCGGGCGGCCAGCGCCAAGGAGGCCGCCCAGTTCCAGAACCAGGAGCTGCAGTTCGCCACGCGCGTGCAGGAGCTCGAGGAGG
>CAZGXF010000103.1:0-8615 GCA_964529575.1 uncultured bacterium | reverse complement strand
CGGGTCCTCGAGCTCGGGGAACTCGACGAGCACGTCGGTCATCTCGTTGCCGCGCTCGCCGCAGCCGACGTAGACGACGATGTCGGCGTTGCCGTACTTGGCGATCGACTGCTGCGTGACCGTCTTGCCCGAGCCGAACGGCCCTGGGATCGCCGCGGTGCCGCCCATGGCGAGCGGGAACAGCACGTCGAGGATGCGCATGCCGGTGAGGAACGGCACGACCGGGTCGAGCTTCCTCTGCACCGGACGCGGCTGGCGCACGGGCCAGGCGTGGAAGAGCCTGAGCTCGGTGCCGTCCTCGAGCGTGGCCACGACGTCCTCGACCGTGTACTCGCCCTCGGCCGCGACGCTCTTGATGGTGCCGCCCTTGCCCGGGGGCACGAGGATCTTGTGCGTGAAGGCGAACTCCGGCACGGTGCCCAGCACCTGGCCGGCCTCCACGGTGTCGCCGGCCTTCACGGACGGCGTGAAGCGCCACCTGGCCTCGCGCGAGAGCGCGTTGACCGTGATGCCGCGGTCGATGTAGGTGCCCGAGGCCTCGCGGATCTTGTCGAGGGGGCGCTGGATGCCGTCGAAGATGCCGTTCAGCATCCCCGGGCCCAGCTCGACCGCGAGCGGGAGGCCCGTCGAGACGACGGGCTCGCCGACGGTGAGGCCGCCGGTGTCCTCGTACACCTGGACGAAGGCCGTGTCGCCGTCGAGGCGGATGATCTCGCCGACGAGCTTCTCCTCGCCCACACGAACGATGTCGAACATCCGGGCGCCCATCATCCCCTCGGCGATGACGGCCGGCCCCGAGATGCTCCTGATCTTGCCTTCGATGGCCATTCTCGTTAGCTCCTGTCAGTCAAGCTTGATGTCGAAGCCGATGGCGCTGCGCACCAGGTCCTTCATGTACTGGGTGGCGTCGTCGCCCTCGGCGAACGCCGCGCCCAGCGAAGGGACGCTGAGGAGCACGGGCAGGTCGCGCCCGCGCATGGCGCGCTCGCTGGCGCGCACCGGGTCGGGGATGAGGCCTTCGTCCACCGCGACCAGCGCGTAGTCTTCCGACGCGATGAGGTCCTCGAGCGCGTGCACGGCCTCTTCGCGCGTGGCCTCGCGGACCTCGACGCCCGCCAGGCGGTAGCCGGTGGCGGTCTCGGCGTCGGTCAGCACGACCATCCTAGGCACCTTGCAGCTCCTTCTCGAGGGCGGCGCGTGGCACGCCGTAGTACTTGCCGCGGGCCAGGAGGCGCAC
The DNA here is from genome assembly GCA_964529575.1 of uncultured bacterium. GTDB lineage: Bacteria > Deinococcota > Deinococci > Deinococcales > Trueperaceae > DASRWD01. Next base: position 7,378 of record CAZGXF010000103.1, on the reverse strand, counting down.
CTTGGCGGCCTCCGCCTCCTTGCGCCTGAGGAAGTCGACCACCACGCCGATGCCCAGCGGGTCGGCGGCGAGGCGCTTCGCGCTGCGGTCGAGGACCGCCCGCACGGCGCCCTCGGCCTGGTTCAGGTCGCCGGCGGACGCCACCGCGGCGAAGCTGGTGGTGGCGAGCGCCTGCAGGGCGCCTTCGCCCCCTTCGAGCATGATGGCGTCGAACAGCGTGGCCGGGACCTCCTTCCCGCCGGGCACGAACAGGTCGCGGTCGACCCCGCGGCCCCTGAGCTTGAGCGCGGTGAGGAGGTTGGTGGCGTCTATCTCGCGCTGGAAGTGGCGCTTCAGCTCGGCCGGGGCGCCCACCTCGTCCGCCCGGCTCGACAGGGCCTCGAAGTAGGCCTTGTCGAGCGCGAGCTCGAGCGCGTACAGGTCCTTGTCGTCCTGGTAGCGCCGCGCGGCCTTGAGGAAGGCGCGCCCGAGCTCGTTCTTGCTGAACGCTATCACCTGCGCCGCCGACGCGATGTCGGCGGCCGCGGCGGCCTCCTCCAGCAGGGCGGGCTTCAGCTCGCCGGCCGGGAAGAGGGAGCCGCGGATCTCGTCGGCCTCCTTGCCCGCGTGCTTGCCGCGCGCGATCGCCTTGATGTTGGCGAGGTCGTAGCGGAGCAGCAGCAGGCCGATCAGCTCGCGCGGCTTGCCGTCGGAGAACGAGAGGAGGCTGCGAGCGGTGCCGTAGAAGTTCCGCGCCACGGCGCTGTCCACCACGGCGAGGCCGTCGTAGCGGGCCTGGGCCTCCTCGACCTCGCGCATGTAAGGCGACTGCGTGAGCGTGGAGAGGAAGGCCCTGAAGTCGGTGCCCTCGAGCGCGGCCTGCGTGAAGCTCGGCCCGAGGAGCTTCGACTTCATCCCGCGGACGCGGGCGTTGATGTAGCCGAGGTCGCGTGGCACCGTTACTCCGCCTTGGCGCCGAACAGGACCTGGGAGACCTCCGCGGCCAGCTCGCCGGCCATGGTCTCCAACCTGTCGTAGAGGGTGTTCTCGACGGCGCTGCGGCGCGTGGTGCGCACGCGCACGCCGCCCTTGACGTCGTCGGCGGCCCGCACCTCGGCGTTCACGCCCTGGCGCGACAGCGCCTGCCTGGCCAGCTCTACGTCGGCGGGCGCGACCTCGACGGCCGACACGCCGACCTCACGGGCGGCGGCCAGCGCCTCGCCGAGCAGCTTCTCGAAGACCGCGGGGTAACGCCCCTGGTCGGCGACGAGCGCGTCGACCTGGCGCCTGGCGTCCTCGAAGACGCTCCTCACGCCCTCGTGCTGGGCCCGCAACCTGATCGCCGAGGCCTCCAGCTGGGCGGCGGAGCGGGCGCGGACGAGGCCGGCCTCGCGCTGGGCCTTGGCCCGGCGCTCCCGCTCGGAGACGATCGCCTCTGCTTCCGAGCGCGCTGCCGCCGTGATCTGGGCAGCGCGCTCGTTGGCTTCCGACAGGATGGCCTCGATCTCGTTGCTCGCCTCCTTGGCGAGCAGGGTCGAGAGGTCGGCCATGGTTAGCCGCCGATCTGGTTGTTCAGGAAGAACGCGATGACGAAGCCGAAGATGATGAGGGTCTCGGGGATGACGAGGTAGATCAGGATCTGACCGAAGGCCTCGGGACGCTCGGCGAGCGTGCCGGCGCCGGCCGAGCCGATGGCCGACTGGGCGATGGCCACGGCGATCGCCGAGAGGCCGATGGCGAGGCCGGCGCCCAGGGCGATGAGACCGGCGCCGATGCCGGGGCCGCCGGCCTCCTGGGCGAACGCGATGCCGCCGAGGAGCGCGAGAGCCGAGAGGCCGACGATGACGCGAGCGAACTGCTTCATTGCTTTCCTCCTACCAACCGCAGCGGGTTGTATGGCGTGCCGGCCTCGTCGTAGAAGCCGAACTTGGTGAAGAACTCGACATACTGCAGACGCAGCGGCTGCAGCGTATGTCCGATGATCGTGAGGGCGATCGCCAGCACGTGCACGGTCAGTGCGACGACGATGCCCAAGATGGGGCCCAGCACCGGCAGCACGCCGGCGAGGCCGAAGCCGAGGTCGGTGGCCAGGTTGGCGACGAGGGCCGCCGAGAGGCCGACCGCGAACAGTCGCAGGTAGCTGAGGATGTGGCCGGAGTTCGAGATGATCTCCACGGCCATGAGCGGCATCTTCGCCAGCACGGCGCACACCAGGAACACCAGGAGGCCGACGCCGGCGATGCCGAGCGTGACCGGGCCGAGGTTCCCCGTGAGGTAGGCCCAGGCGAAGACCACGATGCCGAGCAGGCCGCTGAACATGCCCGCGCCCTCGTAGACGTGCTTCATGTCGTGGTGCTTCAGGCCCTGCTGGACGCGGATCGCCCAGCCGAACAGCACCTGGAAGACGCCGAAGCCGAGGGTGATCATCAGCAGCGGGCCGAACTCCTCGACCCTGAACAGCAGGATCTCGAACAGGCCGTGGGCGTGGTCGCCATGGGTGTCGGTGTAGAAGACCGGGTTGCCGGGCGGGAAGTGCTCGAGGAAGTTGCCGAAGAACTCGCCGAACACGAAGCCCCACACGACCGACCAGGCCGCGCACCAGAGGATCACGGTGCTGATGGGCGCGAGCGCCTGGGCGGGGATGGTGATGCCCAGGGGGCCGAGGCCGAGGGCCTTGCCCTGGGCGCCACGGCGGCGCAGCAGCAGCGCGACGACGGCGAACAGCAGGCCGAAGCCGATGTCGCCCACGACGATGCCGAAGTAGAGCGGGAAGAAGACCGCGAGGGTCCAGCTCGGGTCGAAGCTGCCGTAGCGCGGCGGCGCGAACAGCGCCAGCAGGCCCTGGAACGGCCGCACCCACGACGGGTTGTCGAGCTTGACCGGCACGCCACTGTCGTGGTGGTCGTCGGCGGGGCGCCAGGCGACGGCGACGTCGGCGCCGAACTGGTTCTCGAGCGAGCGCAGCACGTGCTCGCGGTCGTCGGCCGGCACCCAGCCCTGGAGCGCGAAGCCGTAGCGGCCCTCCAAGAGGTTCTCGGTGGCGGCGAGCCGCGTGGTCACGTTGCGGGCGTGGAGGTTGAGCTGGGCGAGCCGCTCGCCGTGCTTGGCCGCGAGCTTGCGCAGGTCCTCTTCGACCGTGGCGAGGCGCCGCGGCACCACCTGGGACCGCTCCTCCATGGAGTGGGCGGCCTTGGCGACGCCCTGGCCCTCGTAGCGCTCGGGGAGCTGCAGCTCGGAGACGCCGGCACGGGCCAGCGCGGCGCGGAAGGGGGCGGCCTGGCCACGCATCACGGCGGCCACGACGAGCGCCTGGCCGCGGTGCGGCCGGCGCGCCAGGACGAAGCCCTCGCCGAACTCGGAGCGCAGGCGCTGCTCGAGCTCCTCGACGTCCGCCTCGGCGGCGAGGAACGCCACGCCCTCGAGGTAGCGCGAGCTCTCGACCTGGGCCAGCATCGGCGCCAGGTCGCGCATGAGCGGCAGGTACGTCTCGATCAGCTCGAGCTCGTCGCGCAGCTCGGACCGCTCGGCGACCAGGCGGTCCACCTGCTCGCCGGCCTCGCGGACCTCCGCCTCGGCGGCCGCGGCGTCGGTGACGGCCGGGGCGCGACCGGTCTCGACCGCGTCGACACCCAGCACGTCGAGGAGCGCGCCGGTACGGGCCAGCACGCGCTCCCACGCCTCGCGCTCTTCGAGGTCGCGACCCTGCAGGCGCATCGCCTGGACCTCCTCGGCGGCGGGCGCCAACCGGGAGACCTGCACGACGCCGAGCCCTTGCAGCGCGGCGAGGACGTCCTTCGCGACGGAGCGGCGACCGACGACGGTCACCTGGTCCATCCGTGCGATCACGGCAAGATCTTCTCCAGGACCATGGCGGCCGCCGCGGCGCGGTTCGCCGCCACCTTGGCGGAGAGGGCCTCGGCGGCCTCCTTGGCGGCGGAGAGGATGCTCTGCTTCACGGCCTCCTCCTCCTTGCGGCCCGCTTCGGCCTCGGACTGGGCGAGGGCCTCGGCCTTCGCGCGGGCGGCCTCCAGGATCGCTGCTGCCTCGGCGTTGGCTTCGTCGACGATGGCCTTGGCCTTCGCCTTGGCCTCGTCGACCTTGCTCACCAGCTTCTTCTCCTGGGCCAGCAGATCCTGCAGCAGTCGTTCACCCTGTGCTTCCAAGCGGCCCTCCCTCCTCATGCGTCCGGCGGCATGCGCCCTGGGGCGCAGTTCATGGACTGTGTCTGCGGACATAGAAAAGGGCGTTCATTTCGCCGTGAACGCCCCAGACGCTTCTCGTGACGAAGATAACAAGGTCGTCAAGGGGTGTCAACGAGACGTTCGTCCCTTGACGGCACCGTTCGCGCCGTTCACGCGCCGCCCGCGCGGCGTCCGCTCTCATCGCCGCCTCACGCGCGACCTGCGCTCCGCCTCGCGCGCCGCCAGCACGCCCTGGATCTCCTTCAGCTCGGCGTACAGCTCCTCGAGGCTCTGCCCGCCCGGGGCCTCCCCTGCCGCGAGGATGCTGGCGATCTCGTCGCGGCGCCGCTGCAGCCTCGCGCGCGTGTCCTCCTTCAGGCCCTCGAGCCGCAGCTCACGGAGCCGCGAGAGCGCGTGGCCGAGCCTCTCGTCCACGTCGCTCATCTCGCCCGGGTCCTCGGCGCCCTCCAGCAAGCGCTCCAACACGTAGGCGCCCTCGGGGCGCGCGGTCACCTCGGCCAGCACGGCGTCGGCGTCGAAGCCGAGGCGGCGGCTGGCCGCGACGAGGTGGGCGACGGGTGAGCTCTCGTCGTCCAGCGCCTCGGGCAGCGCGGCCTCGACGGCGGCGAGCCGGTCCTCCAGGTAGCCCGGCTCCAGCAGCACCAGCGAGACGACCTCGGCCTCCACGCGCCGCACCTGGTCGAGCTCGACGCGCTGGCTGCGCATGCCGCGCACCTCCGCCTGGGTCACCCGCCGCCGCTCGCGCGAGCCGAGCCAGTCGTCGAGGCGGCGCGGCTCGACGCCCAGCCGGTCGATGACCAGGCGCCGCATCTCGTCGGCGACGGGGTCGAAGATCGTGCGCGGCCGCAGGACGTCCTGGAGCTCGTCGAGGATCGCCGCCTGGCCCTCCAGGGTCCTCGGGTCGTGGCGGGCGAGGACGCGCTCGAAGCGGAACTCCACCTCCGAGACGCCGGCCGCCAGGGCCGCCTTGAACTCCTGGAGGTGACCGCCGAGGACCGTCTCGGCCGGGTCCTTGCCGTGCGGCACGCTCACGGCCTTCACCACCAGGCGCCTCCCCACGGCCTGGTCGAGGCCGGAGAGTATGGCCCTCTGACCCGCCTCGTCCGCGTCGAACGCTAGATAGACCGTTCTAGCGTCCAAGCGCTCGAGGGCGTCAGCCTGCTCGGCCGTGAGCGTGGCCCCCAGGGCGGCGACGGCGTTCGTCATGCCCACCTGGTGCAGCGCCATGACGTCGGTGTAGCCCTCCACCACCACGACCTCGCCGGTCTCGCGGATCGACGCCCGCGCCTTGTCCAGGCCGTAGAGGAGCTCGGACTTCCGGAAGACGTCCGACTCGGGGCTGTTCAGGTACTTGGGGGTGCCGTCGCCCAGCACGCGGCCCGAGAACCCGACCACGCGCCCCAGGGCGTCCTTGATCGGGAAGACGATCCGGTCCCTGAACCTGTCGTAGCGGCGCCCGCGCTCGTTCTCCACGACCAGGCCGAGGGTCACCAGGTCGTCCTCGCGCACGCCCTTGGCCAGCATGTGCCGCAGCAGCGCGTCCCAGGAGTCTGGCGCGTAGCCCACCTCGAAGGCGTCGATGGTGTCGGCCGAGAGCCCGCGACCCAGGAGGTAGTCCCGCGCCCGATCGCCCAGCTGCGCGCGGAAGAACGCCAGCGCCAGCTTGTTGACGTCGAGGAGGTCGCGGCGCTTCCCGGAGGCCTCCGACGGCGGCGTGACCTCCACGCCCGCCCTGGCGCCGAGCATGCGCAGCGCCTCGGGGAAGGACAGCGCCTGGGTGCGCATCACGAAGTCGAAGACGTCGCCCTTGGCCTGGCAGCCGAAGCAGTAGAAGAAGCCGCGGTCGACGAGGACATGGAACGACGGCGTCTTCTCGCTGTGGAACGGGCAGAGGCCCTTCAGGCGCCCGCGTCCGGCGGGCTTCAGGCTGACGACCTCGCCGACGACCTCGGCGATGCCCAGCCTCTCCCTGATCAGCTCCTTCGCGTCGCGGCTCAAGGCCCGTCCCTCTCTCGACCCAGACACGGCCCCGCGGGCAGGCGGGGGATGCGCCGGCCGCTAGGCGCCCGCGGCGGCCGGGAACAGGGGGAGGTGGCCCAGCGCGATCACGTCGTCGCGCCCGTCCCCCTCGGTGAACACGACCAGCGTCGCCACGACCTGGGCGCCCACGCTGTGCAGCAGGTCCTTGAGGCCGTCCAGCGTGCCGCCCGTGGAGACGACGTCGTCGACGATGGCCACGCGCCGGCCCGCGAGGCGCTCCACGTCGGCGCCGTCCAGCACGAGGAGCTGCGGCTTGCCCGTCGTGATGCTCACCACCTCGCGCGTCACCGGCGCCACCATGTACGGCTTCACCGTCTTGCGGGCCACCACGTACGGGAGGCCGGTCCTGACGCTCAGCGCGTGCGCCAGCGGCACGGCCTTGACCTCCGGGGTGACGAAGCCCTCCACGCCCGGCGGCAGCAGCCGTGCGAGCTCGTCGGCGGCGGCCTCGGTGAGCTCGGTGTCGCCGAGCAGGTTCAACAGGGCTACCGACACGCCGCCGACGTCCACGACCGGCAGCTCCCTCTCTACCCCGCCCACGGTGATGGGATGCGTTGGCACGATCAGCCTGCCTCCTGTGCGTCGCCCCTGGCGGACCGACGACCATGCAGATTACCGCGACCAGGGCGGCCGGGTACCCCGTGGTACGATGCGCGCCGTGGAGGACGTCCGTCTGCGCCCTACCACCTTGGCCGAGTACGTAGGGCAGACACGCCTCAAGAAGAAGCTGGCTGTCTACCTCGAGGCGGCGCGGGAGCGAGGCGAACCCCTCGACCACCTGCTGCTCTACGGGCCGCCGGGTCTGGGCAAGACCACCTTGGCGCACATAGTCGCCCACGAGATGGGCGTGGGGATACGCGTGACCTCGGGTCCGGCGATCGAGAAGCCGGGCGACCTGGCCGCCATCCTCACGAACTCGCTCGAGGAGGGCGACGTCCTCTTCATCGACGAGATCCACCGCCTGTCGCGCGTCGCCGAGGAGCACCTCTACCCCGCCATGGAGGAGTTCAAGATCGACATCGTGCTGGGCCAGGGCCCGGCCGCCCGCTCGATCAGGCTCGACCTCCCGCGCTTCACGCTCATCGGCGCCACGACGCGGCCGGGGCTGATCACCGGCCCGCTGCGCAGCCGCTTCGGCATCGTCGAGCACCTCGAGT
>CAZGXF010000102.1:0-8723 GCA_964529575.1 uncultured bacterium | reverse complement strand
CGGCCTTCCTCGCCCTCGCGCGCCAGCCGCTCGAGCGGCGGGTAGGTCGAGGTGAGGAGCTGGATGATGATGCTCGCCGTGATGTAGGGGATGACCCCCAGCGCGGCGATCGAGAAGACCTCGAAGTTCCCGCCCGAGATGAAGTTGAGGAGCGAGAAGATGTCGCTCGAGAGGGCGCCCCCCTGCAGGGCGTCGATGTCGACGCCCGGCGTGGGGATGTGGACCATCAGGCGATAGGCGCCCAGCAGCCCGATCGTGACGAGCAGCTTCCTACGCAGGTCGGGGATGACCAGGGCGTTGCGGAAGGCCTGCAGCATCGGCTAGTTCTCCTCGGCCTGAGCGTCCGAGGAGCCCTCCTCGGCGTCGCCCGCCGGCAGCACCAGGGTGCCGCCGGCGGCTGCGACCGCCTCGGCGGCGGCGCGGGAGGCCTGGTCGACGCGGACCGTCAGCTTCTTGACCTCGAGCGCGCCGTCGGCGAGCAGCTTCACCGGGTGGTCGGCCCGGCGGATGAGGCCGCGGCTCTTCAGGGCCACCGCGTCGACCTCGTCGCCTTCGGCGAACGCGTTCAGGTCACCCACGTTGACGACCTGGAGCGGCGCCTTCACGCGCGTGAAGCCGCGCTTGGGCAGGCGCATGATCAGCCGCGAGCGACCGCCTTCCCAGCCCGCCCCCTGGCTGAAGCCGGAGCGGCTCTTCTGGCCCTTCTGGCCGCGGCCGGCGGTCTTGCCGCGGCCGCTGCCGACGCCCCGGCCCACGCGCTTGCGCGTCTTCTTGGACCCGGGCGCCGGCCGTAGTTCGTTGAGCTTCACTTGCTGTCCCACCCTTCGATCTCGAGCAGGTAGGCGACCTTCTTGACCATGCCGCGGGTGCTCTCGTTGTCCTTCACCTCGCGGGTGTCACCGGTCTTGCGCAGGCCCAGCGCGTTCACGGTCGCGCGCTGGTCCTTGGGTATGCCGATGAGGCTCTTGCGGAGCGTGACCTTCATCGCGCGTTCTCCCGCTCCCGCCTCGACTCCTCGTAGGTCTTGAGCTGCTTCAGCCCCTCGATGACGGCGTAGGCCACGTTCGTCTGGTTGCGCGAGCCCAGCTCCTTCGAGAGGAGGTTGCGGTAGCCCGCGAGCTCGACGATGGCGCGTGGCACCGTGCCGGCGATGACGCCGGTGCCGGCGCCGGCCGGCTTCAGCAGCACGCGGCTGGAGCCGTGCTCGCCCACGACCTCGTGGGGGATCGTGCCGCCCTCCATGATGGGCACGCGGATGATGTTGCGGCGCGCTACGTACTGGCCCTTCTGCACGGCCACCGGCACCTCGCGGGCCTTGCCGAGGCCGAGGCCGACGCGGCCGTTGCGGTCGCCGATGACCACCATGGCGCCGAAGCGGAACCGCCGGCCGCCCTTGTAGGTCTTGGCGGTACGACGGATGAATATGACCTTGTCTTCGAAGTCCGTGTCTGCCATCAGAACTCGAGGCCTCCCTCGCGGGCCCCTTCGGCGAGGGCCTTGACGCGGCCGTGGTACTTGAACGGGCCGCGGTCGAAGACGACGCGCTTCACGCCGGCCTCCAGAGCCCGTTCGGCGACGGCGAGACCCACGGCCCGGGCCTGCGCGGTCTTGTCACCCGAGACCTCGACGTTCTTGGTGTTGGCCTCGGCTACGGTCTTGCCCGTGCGGTCGTCGATGACCTGGGCGTAGATGTGCCTGGCGCTGCGGAACACGGACAGGCGCAGCCTGCCGGTGTCGACGGGACGCTTGAGGTTCCGACGCGTCCGGTTCGTGCGGCGCTCCCTGCGAAGGTTGACGTTCATGCTCATCAGTTATGACCTCAGCGCGCGGCAGCCTTGCCGGGCTTGAGACGGACCTGCTCGCCCGCGTAGCGGACGCCCTTGCCGTGGTAGGCGTCGGGCGGCCTGAGGGCGCGGATGTTCGCCGCCATCTGGCCGACGGCCTGCTTGTCGATGCCGCTGACCTGGATCTTCGTGGGCTCCGGCGCGGCCAGGGTGACGCCCTCGAGGGGCTCGACCACGACGGGGTGCGAGAAGCCGAGGCTCAGCTCGAGGTTCTTGCCCTTCATCTGGCAGCGGAAGCCGACGCCGTGGATCTCCAGGTCGCGGGTGTAACCCTCCGACACGCCGACGACGGCGTTCTGGATCAGCGCGCGGGCGAGGCCGTGCTGGGCGCGCTCCTCGCGGGCGTCGCTCTTCCGCGTGACGGTCAGCACGCCGTCCTCGATTTCGAGGCCGAGCTCCGGGTGGACGTTGACGGTCAGGGTGCCCTTCGGGCCCTTGACCTCTACGACGCCCGGCTTCACCGTCTTGAGGTCCACGCCCTTCGGCAGGCGGATGGGGTTGCGGCCGACGCGGGACATCTCACCACACCTCGCAGATGATCTCGCCGCCCACGTTCTTGGCGCGGGCCTCGCGGTCGGCGAGGAGCCCGAGCGGGGTGGAGATGACGGCGAGGCCGAGGCCGCCGCGCACGACCGGCACGCCCTTCGACTTGGTGTAGGCGCGACGGCCGGGTTTGGAGACGCGGCGGATCGTGCTGATCACGCTCTTGCGCTTCGGCCCGTACTTGAGGCCGATGCGCAGCACGCGCATGCCGCCCTCCTCCACCTCCTCGACGTCCTTGAGGTAGCCCTCGCGGACGAGGATCTCGGCCAGCGCCTTCTTGAACTTGCTCGCCGGCACGTCGACGCTAGGCATCGCGACGGCCGCGGCGTTGCGTATCCGCGTCAGCATGTCTGCGATCGGATCTGATTGCATCCTTCACTTCCTCCGTGGGGGCGGTTTCCCCGCGTTCGCGAGGACCTCTACCCCGCTTCTTCCGGGCTTCTCTGTTGCCTGCTGTCCCGCACGCCCCAGGGGTGCCCCGAGGGCGGCACGCCTCACCAGCTGGACTTGACGACGCCGGGCAAGTAGCCCTTGTGCGCCATCTCGCGCATGCAGATGCGGCAGAGGCCGAAGTCGCGCAGGTACGCGCGGGAACGGCCGCAACGGCCGCAGCGGTTGATCTGGCGCGAAACGAACTTCGGCTTGCGCTGGGCCTTGGCGATCTGGGCCTTCGTAGCCACTGGTCCTCCCTCTCCTTACTTCCTGAACGGCATGCCGATGAGCTCGAGCAGCGTCCGGGCTTCCTCGTCGGACTCCGCGGTCGTCACGATGGTGACGTCGAAGCCGCGGGTGGCGTCCACCTGGTCGTAGTCGATCTCGGGGAACACCATCTGCTCGCGGATGCCGAGGCTGTAGTTGCCGCGACCGTCGAAGCTGTTCGTCGGCACGCCGCGGAAGTCGCGGACGCGCGGGAGCGCCACGTGGATCAGACGGTCGAGGAACGCCCACATGCGCGGCCCGCGCAGCGTCACCCGCAGGCCGACGGGCATGCCGGCGCGGATCTTGAAGTTCGAGACCGACTTCTTCGCGCGCGTCACGGCCGGGCGCTGCAAGGCTATCTGGGCGAGCTCGCGGCTGGCGCGCTCCAGCACCTTCGAGTCGTCGCGGGCCTCGCCGAGGCCCATGTTCAGGACGACCTTCTCGATGCGCGGGACGGCCATGACGTTCTCGTAGCCGTGCCGCTCGACGAGCTGCTGGCGCACCGCCTGGTAGCGCTGCTTGGTTGGCGACTGAACCTGTTCCACTGCCACTTACGACCTCACTCGTCCAGCTCGGCGCCGCTGCGCTTGGCGACGCGCACCTTCGTGCCGTCGTCCTTGACCTTCACGCCGATGCGCGTGGGCTGGTTCGTCTGCGGGTCCAGCAGCTGCACGTTGCTGATGTGGATGCTGGACTCCTGCTCGACGAAGCCGCCGCGCGGGTTCTCCTGCGTGGGCTTGCGGGCCTTCTTGATGATGTTGACGTTCTTGACGAGCACGCGGCCCTTCTCGCGCAGGACGCTGAGGACCTCGCCCTCCTCGCCCTTGTGCTTGCCGGCGATGACGCGGACGCGGTCGCCCTTGCGGATGCGGGTCTTGACCGTCGTCATCACAGCACCTCCGGCGCCAGGGACACGATGCGCATGAAGCGCTTCTCGCGGAGCTCGCGGGCGACGGGACCGAACACGCGCGTGCCGCGCGGCTCGTTCTGGTTGTTGATGATCACGGCCGCGTTCGAGTCGAAGCGGATGGAGGAACCGTCCTTGCGGTTGACCTCCTTCTTGGTCCGCACGATCACGGCCCTGACCACGTCACCCTTCTTGATGGCGGCGTGCGGGATCGCGTCCTTCACGGCCGCGACGATCACGTCGCCGACCGATCCGACCCACTGCTGGCCGGTCCCGAGCACCCGGATGCACTGGATCGTGCGGGCGCCGGAGTTGTCGGCCACGTCGAGGTATGTCTCCTGCTGGATCATCGCTGGGGGTCCCTTAGGCGCGCGCCTTCTCGACCAGGCGCGTCACGACCCAGCGCTTGCGCTTGCTGATCGGACGGCTGGACGCGATCTCGACGATGTCGCCCACGCCGTACTCGTTGGCCTCGTCGTGGGCCAGGTACCTCTTCGAGACGGTAACGACCTTGCCGTAGAGCGGGTGCTTGAAGCGCCGCTCGACGTTGACGGTCACGGTCTTGTCGGCCTTGTCTGACACGACGCGGCCCTGCATGACTTTCTTCATCGGGCTTCAGCCTTCTCCTTGGCGATGGTGAGGAGCCGCGCGATCTCGCGCTTCGCGGCCCGGATCCGGCGCGGGTTCGAGGTCTGGCCGATCGCCGACTGGATCCTCAGGTCGAGGAGCTCCTGGCGACGCTTCTCGACCTCGGCGACGATCTCCTCCTCGCTCAGCCTGCGAGCCTCACTGGACTTCATCGTAGATCTCCCGCTTGACCATCTTGGTCTTGATGGGCAGCTTGTGCGACGCGAGGCGGAAGGCCTCACGCGCCTGCTCCTCGGTGACGTTCGAGACCTCGAACATCACGCGGCCGGGCTTGACGACGGAGACCCAGTACTCCACGGCGCCCTTGCCCTTACCCATGCGCACTTCCTGCGGCTTCTTCGTGATCGGCTTGTCCGGGAAGATCCTGATGTAGATCTTGCCGCCGCGCTTGAAGAAGCGGCTCATGGTGATGCGGCACGCCTCGATCTGGTTCGACTTGATCCAGCCCGGCTCCATGGCGACGAGGCCGAAGTCGCCGAAGGCGACGTAGTCCCCGCCCTTGGTGGCGCCGGTCGTGCGGCCGCGCATCTGCTTGCGGTACTTGACGCGTTTCGGTAGCAGCATCGTCGTCAGTCCCTACGAGCCCGAGGACGGGCGTCACGGCCGCGCCCGTCGCGGCGGCGGGCCTGCGGGCGGCGGCGCTTCTTCTTGTCGTCGTCGGTCTTCGGGCGGGGCACGACGGCGGCGCGGCGCTGCTTGTCGCCCACGATCTCGCCGTGGAACACCCACGCCTTCACGCCGATCACGCCGTAGGTCGTGCGCGCTTCGGCGGTGCCGTAGTCGATGTCGGCGCGGAGCGTCTGCAGCGGCACCCGGCCCTCGGCGTACCACTCGGGGCGGGCCTGCTCGGCGCCGCCGAGGCGGCCGGAGCAGCGCACCTTCACGCCGCGGGCGCCCGACTCCATCGTGCGCTGCACGGCCTGCTTCATGGCGCGGCGGAACGCGAAGCGGCGCTCGAGCTGCTCGGCGATGCGCTGGGCCACGAGCATGGCGTTCGTGTTCGGGTTCGCGACCTCCTGCACGTTCACCGCGACGTTGCCGCCGATGAACTTGCCGAGCTTCGTGCGCAGCGACTTGATGGACTCGCCGCCGCGGCCGATCACGACGCCGGGCTTGGCCGTATGGATGGTGACGTTGACGTTGTGGGCGGCGCGCTCGATGTCGATGCGCGAGATGCCCGAGTGGCCGACGTCCTCGGTGACGACCTTCCGGATCCTCTCGTCCTCGGCCAGCAGCTTCGGGTAGTCCTTCGCGCTGGCGTACCAGTGGGCGGACGGCTGCTTGTTCACGCCGAGGCGGAAGCCGACGGGATTGATCTTATTTCCCACTGCGTTCCTCCAGGGTGATCGACACGTGGCAGGTCCGCTTCCGCACGAGGTCGGCACGGCCGCGAGCGCGCGGCATGGCGCGCTTCAGCGTGGGGCCGTCCCCGACCTGGATCTCCTTCACGAACAGCCGGTCGTCGAACATGTCGTGGTTGTTCACGGCGTTCGCGCGAGCGCTCCTGAGGAGCTTCAGGATCGGCTCGGCGGCGCGCTTGTCGGTGTACTTGAGGATCGCCTCGGCCTGCGAGACGTCCTTGCCGCGGATGAGGTCCGCGACGAGGCGCGTCTTGCGTGGCGTGACGCGCAGCATCCTCAGCTTGGCCTTGGCCTGCGGCACGGTCAATCCTTCCGGTTCCCGCCGTGGCCGCGGAAGGAGCGGGTGGGCGAGAACTCGCCGAGCTTGTGGCCGACCATGGTCTCCTGGACGAAGACGGGCACGTGCTGGCGGCCGTTGTAGACGCCGATGGTGTGCCCGACCATCTCGGGGACGATGGTGGAGCGGCGGCTCCAGGTCTTGATCACGCGACGGTCGCCGGAGGCGTTGGCGGCGTCGATCTTCTTCAGCAGGTGCTCGTCGACGAACGGCCCCTTCTTCAGGCTACGAGCCATGGCTCACTTCCCCTTCCGGCGGCGGACGATGAAGCGACCGGACACCTTGCGCTTGTCGCGCGTCTTGAGGCCCTTCGCCTGCTGGCCCCAGGGGCTCACGGGCGGCCTGCCGCCGGTCGAGCGACCTTCCCCGCCGCCGTGGGGGTGGTCGACAGGGTTCATGGCGCGGCCGCGCTGGTGCGGCTTGCGGCCCATCCAGCGCTTGCGGCCGGCCTTGCCGAGCACGATGTTCTTGTGCTCGGAGTTGCCGACCGAGCCGAGCGTCGCGTAGCACTCGCCGTGCACGCGGCGCAGCTCGCCGGAGGGCATGCGGACGGTCACGTAGGCGCCGTCGCGGCCCTGGATCTGCAGGCTCGTGCCGGCCGAGCGCGCGAGCTGCGCGCCCTTGCCAGGCACCATCTCGACGGCGTGCACGACGCTGCCGACGGGCACCTGGCGCAGCGGCATCGCGTTGCCGGGGCTCGGCTCGGCGCCTTCGCCGGCCAGCAGCGTCGTCCCGACGGTGACCTTGTCGGGCGCGAGGATGTAGCGCTTCTCGCCGTCGGCGTAGTGCAGCAGGGCGATGTTCGCGCTGCGGTTCGGGTCGTACTCGATGGCGGCGACCTTGGCCGGCACGCCGGCCTTGTCGCGGCGCCTGAAGTCGATGACCCGGTAGCGCCGCTTGTGCCCGCCCCCGCGGAAGCGCGAGGTGATGCGGCCCTTGTTGTTGCGCCCGCCGGACTTCTTGATCGGGCGCAGCAGCGACTTCTCGGGCTCCGAGCGCGTGATCTCGCCGAAGTCCGACGTCGTCATGAAGCGGCGGGAGGGGGTGTACGGACGGTACTTCTTGGTAGGCATGTCTAACCCTCCCTCCTTACGAGAGGCCCTCGAGCTGCTCGATCTTCTGACCGGGCTTGAGGGTCACGATGGCCTTGAGCCTCTCCTCCGTGCGGCCGGAGAAGCGGCCCATCCGCTTCGTCTTGCTGCGCACCTTGACGAGGTTCACCTGCGTGACGTCGACCTCGAAGACCGTCTCGACGGCCTCCTTGATCTGCACGCGGTTGGCCCGCGGGTGCACGTAGAACGTGTACTTGCCGGTCTGCATGGCCATTACGGCCTTCTCGGACAGGACCGGCGCGAGGATCACGTCGTTAGGGTTCACCGCGCGGCCTCCCCGTCGAACAGGGCGGCGTCGGCCACGACCCGGTCGGCCCGCAGCACGTCGTAGACGTTCAGGCCGGCGTTCGGCAGCACGTCGACCCACGGCAGGTTGCGAGCGGCGCGGCGCGCGAGCTCGTCGTCGGTGACGAGGAGCACCCGCTCGCTGCCGTCGATGCCGTTGGCCTTGGCCCAGGCGACGAACTCCTTGGTCTTGCCGCTGAGCCCGAACGACTCGACGAGCGTGAGCTTGCCGGCGTTCGCCCTGGCGGCGATGGCCATCTGGAGGCCGAGGCGCCTGACGCGCTTGGGCAGCGTGTAGGAGTAGTCACGAGGCTGCGGTCCGAAGACGGTGCCGCCGCCCACGAAGATCGGGGCCTTGCGGTCGCCGTGGCGGGCGCGGCCGGTGCCCTTCTGGGGCCAGATCTTCGCGGTGGAGCCCGACATCATGCCGCGCGTCTTCGTCGCGGCGGTGCCGCGGCGACGCTTGGCGAGCTGCCAGGCGACGACCTCGTGGAGCACCGACTCCTTGGGCTCCGGGAGGTCGAGCGTCACCTTGCGGTCGCTCCCGATGACGTCGATCGTGACCGCCATCAGCTCACCTTCCTCTTGGAGACGCGCACCTCGACGAGCCCGCCGTTCGGTCCAGGGATGGCGCCCTTGACGAGCAGCAGGTTGTCCTCCGGGCGCACCTCGACGATCTCGAGGCCCACCGTCGTGACGCGCTCGGCGCCGTAGTGGCCGGCCATGCGCTTGCCCTTATGGACGCGACCGGGGAACTTGCGCTGGCCGATCGAGCCGGGGTGACGGTGCTTCTTCTTCGTGCCGTGGCTGGCGGGCATGCCCGCGAAGTTCCAGCGCTTCATCACGCCGGCGGTGCCGCGGCCCTTGGACGTGGCGGTGACGTCGACCTTCTCGCCGGCCGCGAACGCCTCGACGGTGACCTTGTCGCCGTCCGGCTCGAAGTCGCGGAACTCGACGAGGTGGCGGACGGGCGCCACGCCGGCCTTC
>CAZGXF010000101.1:0-8807 GCA_964529575.1 uncultured bacterium | reverse complement strand
CCCATCTCCCCCTCGATCTCCGCCCTGGGCACCAACGCCGCCACCGAATCCACCACCACCACGTCAACGGCGCCCGACCGCACCAGCAGCTCCACGATCTCCAGCGCCTGCTCACCCGTGTCCGGCTGCGACACCAGAAGCTCACCCACGTCCACGCCAAGAGCCGCGGCGTACACCGGGTCGAGAGCGTGCTCCGCGTCGACGAACGCCGCCACCCCACCGGCCCGCTGCGCCTCCGCCACCACGTGCAAAGCCAGCGTCGTCTTACCGCCCGACTCCGGCCCGTACACCTCCACGATGCGGCCCCTGGGCAGCCCACCGACACCCAAAGCCAGGTCCACCGACAAGCTGCCGGTGCTGATCACCCCGGAGCCCAGCACCTGGGAGGGCTCCGCCCCCAAACGCATGATCGCGCCCTTACCGAACTGCCTCTCGATCTGAGAGACGGCGGTGTCGAGAGCCTTCCTCCGGTCCTGGTTCATGGCGGCACAGCCCTCCGTCCGGCCGGGGCCGCCGTGGTGGCGGTCCGGACGCGCCGTACCCGGTCGCCGCGCCGCGCGGGGCGGCAGCGTCTAGGTCAGCGCAGCACCGACCGCAGGAGGAGGTTCAGACCGGTGAACGCCGACCGTTCCCTGGCCCATCCGCGCCCCAAGGGCGGCAGGCTGAGGGTGTGAGTGGTCGTTCTGTCGCCGTCGGAAAGTGCGATCTCTAGGCGCATCTGTCGCCGGTGGCCACCGCCGCCGGCCCTGCCCGGTTCGAGCTGGTCCTCGCTGGGTCGTGCTTGGACGCCGGCAGCGCCCGCTGCCGCGCCGCCCTGGCCAGCCGTGGCGTGGTCCAGGTAGGGGTAGCCGATGGCGATCCCGACGTCCGCGGCGAACATCGTCCTCACCGCCATGGCGACGGCAGCGACGACCTCCGCGGCACCGGCCTGGAGGTCGGCGGGGAGGCGCTGGAGCGCCGTGAGGTAGGGGAGGAGAGTCCGCATGGTTTCCGGTCGCCATGCTACCACGCTGCCGGCGAGGGCCCCCTGCCAGGAGGCCTCGCCATCCCCGTCACCGGCGGCGATATCGGCAGGTGCGCGCCCCGTGGAGGACTCGAGGTGGCCGCCCCTTACGAGGGCGTCGCGGGCCTCCTCGAGCAGCTCGGTGAGGAGCCCGCCGCTCGCCCCCTCGGCCACCGCCAGCCTCAGGCCCCGCTCGGCCAGCCGCCTGACCACCAGGTGGGCCATCTCGTCGCCGTCCACCCCCCAGACGCTGTCGCCCAGCGCGGCCTCCACGGCCGCCAGCGCCGGCCGCGCGGTCTCCAGGGCGGCGTCGGCGCTCGGGCCCTTGGCGGCGACCCTGACGTGTACGCCGTCGCGCTTCGCGTACGTGGCCACGCTGGGGTTGGCGCCCTTCGTGAGGTCGCCCAGGCGCTCGGCCACCAACGACTCGCCCACGCCGTTCGTCTTGTAGGTGCGCGTGAAGAGCCGCGCCGCCGGGAACGGCAGGCGCGGCACCGCCTGCTCCTCCCACATGCGCTTGAGCTCGCGCGGCGGGCCCGGCAGGGTGACGACGTAGCGCGTCCGCCCGTCCCGGCGCGTGCGCACCAGCCAGCCCGGCGCGGTGCCGATGGCGTTGGGGAGCACCTCGGCGGAGGGGATCACGCGCGCCTGCTGCAGGTTCCGCTCGGGCATGGCGCGGCCGCTGGCGGCGAAGTGGCGCCGCAGCCAGGCGACCAGGTCCTCGTCGAGGTACTGCTCCTCGCCCACGACGGCCGCCACGGCGTCGCGGGTGAGGTCGTCGTCGGTGGGACCCAGCCCGCCGCCGAGGACGACGAGGTCGCTGCGCGAGAGCCCCTGCGCGATGAGGTGCGCTATGCGCCCTTGGTTGTCGCCCACGCGGGCCGACCAGAGCACGTCGACCCCGCGGCCGGCGAGGTACTGGGCCAGGTAGGCGCTGTTGGTGTCCACGATCTCGCCGAGCAGCAGCTCGGTGCCGACGCTGATGAGCTCGGCGCGCTCGATGGGCTGGTCGTCGCGGTGGTCGAAGGTCGGCATCCGAGACGATGCTACCGCTGTGCTTGTAGTAGAATCCTGGCGGTCCCCACCCCCGGGACCGAGATGGGCGCTCACCCCAGCGCCTACGGAGGGAGTAACCCTCCACCATCTCCTCTTTGACCCTGCGCCCCCCACGCAGGGTCCTTTCATTGGTGGCGCCCCCGGCCGTCGGGTCGGCTCATCGGTGGCGCCCCTGGGCCGTCGGGTCGGTCGCCCGCCCGGTCGTCCGGGCCACGAGCCCGGCCCCACCCGCTGCGCTCGGCCGGAGCCGAGGGCTGCGCGGCCGATGTCCATGCCTCTAACGGCCCTGCCAGGAGCCGGTGCTAGCATCCGGCATGGAACACAGCGCCGCTGCAACCCAGCGCCACCACGGCGCGCGTCCCACGGTGCTCGCCGAGCTGCGCGGCACCCGCTGGGAGCGGCTGGCCGGCCGCAGCGTGAAGGACGAGCTCAGGTCGAACCTCATCCGCAAGCTGCGGGCGGGGGAGGACCTGTTCCCTGGCGTGCTCGGCTACGAGGACACGGTCACGCCGGCCGTCGTGAACGCCGTCCTCTCGCGCCACAACTTCATCCTCCTGGGCCTGCGCGGGCAGGCGAAGACGCGCATCCTCAGGCAGCTCGTGCACCTGCTCGACGAGGAGGTGCCGTACATCGCCGGCACCGAGCTGCACGACGACCCCTTCGCCCCCATCAGCGCCCAGGGTCGGCAGGTCCTGGAGGAGTGCGGCGAGGCCACGCCCATCGCCTGGCTGCCGCGCGAGCACCGCTACGTCGAGAAGCTGGCCACGCCCGACGCCACGGTGGCCGACATCATCGGCGACATCGACCCCATCAAGGCCGCCCGGCTCGGCACCTCGCTGGGCGACGAGCGCGCCGTCCACTACGGTCTGCTGCCCCGCGCGAACCGCGGCATCTTCGCCATGAACGAGCTGCCCGACCTCGCCGGCAAGGTGCAGGTCGCGCTCTTCAACGTCATGCAGGAGGGCGACGTCCAGATCAAGGGCTACCCCGTGCGCCTGCCGCTCGACGTCCTGCTCGTCTTCAGCGCGAACCCCGAGGACTACACGGCCAGGGGCAAGATCATCACGCCCCTCAAGGACCGTATCGGCAGCGAGATCAGGACGCACTACCCCCGCACCATCGAGGACGCCATGGCCATCACCACCCAGGAGGCGTGGCTGCGGCGGGAGGACGACGCCGAGACGCCGCCGGTGCACGTGCCCTCCTTCGTGGCCGAGGCGGTGGAGGAGGTCGCGTTCCAGGCGCGCGACGACACCCGCGTCGACAAGCACTCCGGGGTCTCGCAACGCCTGCCCATCACCCTGCTGGAGAACGTCGTATCGAACGCCGAGCGACGCGCGCTGACGCTGGGCGAGGAGCGGCCGGTGGCCAGGGTCGGCGACCTCTACGCCGCCCTCCCGGCCGTCACGGGCAAGATCGAGCTGGAGTACGAGGGCGAGCTGAAGGGCGCCGAGGCCGTCGCGCGCGACATCGTGCGCCGCGCGATCGGCCAGGCCTTCGGTCGCCTGGCGCCGCGTCTCGACACCGACGACGTCGTGGCCTACTTCGACGCCGACAACCAGCTGCGCGTGCCCGACCAGGTGAGGACGGCCGACCTCGTCGAGGTCTTCGCCGCCGTCCCCGGCCTGCTCGACGCCGCCAGGTCCCTGGTCCCCGGCGGCTCGGCCGACGAGGTGGCGGCCGCCGCCGAGTTCGTGCTCGAGGGCCTCCACGCCAGGAAGCTGATCTCGCGCAGCGAGGAGCGCGGGTACGCCGCTGCCGACCTCGAGACCGCGGCGGCCGCTCCTCGCGCCCGCTGGAACTGAGGGCTCATGCCGGTCGTCAGGTACTCGAAGCACGAGGCGACGCTCGAGGACCTCGAGGCGTCCGACCTGATGCGCATGCTCTCGGACCGGCTGCTGCAGTCGGGCTTCGACCGCGACCCGTTCGACCCCGACCCCGACTGGCGGCCGACGATGGAGGACCTCTACGAGGCCATCGCCGAGGCGCTCATACAGGAGGACCTCGTCTCGGAGGAGATGATCCGGCAGGCCATGGAGGCCGAGGACTGGCTCGACTCCGAGATGGGCCGGGCCGTGAAGCAGCTGGCGCAGCGCCTGGCCGACGAGGGCTTCATCCGTCCCCAGGGCGCCGAGCCGGGGGACGGCGAGGCCCCAGGGCAGGGCTACGGCGGCGAGGCGCCGGGCAGGGCGCAGTTCCAGCTCACCGACAAGGCCATCGACTTCCTCGGCTACCGCACGCTGCGCGACCTGCTGGGGGCCGCCGGACGCTCCAGCGTCGGCAGCCACGACACGCGCTACACGGCCGCGGGCGTCGAGGCGGTGGGCGAGTCGAAGCGGTACGAGTTCGGCGACAGCCTCAACCTGGACGTCTCCGAGACCCTGAAGCACGCCGCGCGGCACGGGCCCGGGCGGCTACGCCTCGAGGAGGACGACCTGTACGTCATGCAGGCCGAGTACCGCTCCTCGGCGGCGACCGTAGTCATGCTCGACTGCAGCCACTCCATGATCCTCTACGGCGAGGACCGCTTCACGCCGGCCAAGCGCGTCGCCCTGGCGCTGGCGCACCTGATACGTACGCAGTACAGCGGCGACTCCATCCACTACGTGCTGTTCCACAACTCGGCCGAGGAGATCCCCCTCTCCGAGCTGGCCGCGGCGCAGGTGGGCCCGTACCACACGAACACGGCAGAGGGCCTGAGGCTCGCGCAGAAGATCTTGAAGCGCGAGAGCAAGGACATGAAGCAGATCGTCATGATCACCGACGGCAAGCCGTCGGCCATCACCCTGCCCGACGGGCGGGTCTACAGGAACGCCTACGGGCTCGACCCCCTCGTGTTGGGCGAGACCCTGCGCGAGGTGGGCAACTGCCGGCGGCACGGCATCCAGGTCAACACGTTCATGCTGGCGCGCGACCCGGAGCTGATCGCCTTCGTGCGGCGCGTCAGCGCCATGACGCGCGGCAAGGCGTACTTCACCACGCCGCACACGATCGGTCGCTACGTCCTGCAGGACTTCCAGTCGCGGCGCACGAAGATGGTGAACTGAGGGGCTCCCGGCCCGCACGGACGTGGCCGTGCCGGCCCCGACGCAGCGAGCGAGGGACCCGAGGTTCGGGATGCGAGCGTGCGACGCCCAGCGGACCGACCTGGAGGCTCCTGGCTAGGTCGTGCTAGCCGGCCGGCGCGGCCGCCAGGTCGAGCCCGTTCGTGCGGTTCATCGCCGCCTCCAGCCCCTCGCGGTAGAGGGCCTCGACGGCGTCGGCCGCCGCCGCCACCACGCGCGTCACCAGCTCGCGTTCCTCGGGCAGGAACCTCGCCAGGACCCAGGCGTCGGTGGCCCAACCGGCGGGCGGCCGGGAGACGCCCACCTTCAGGCGCAGGAACGCGGGTCCGATGCGGTCGATGACGTCGCGCACGCCCTTCTGGCCGCCGGCGCCGCCGCCCTGCTTGAAGCGCAAACGCCCCAGCGGCAGGTCGACGTCGTCGTGGACCACCAGCAGGTGCGCGGGGGAGGAGCGCGTGCGCGCCAGCGCCGCCTGCACCGGCGTCCCCGAGAGGTTCATGTAGCTCTGCGGCTTCACCAGCAGGACGTCAGCCGCGGCGCCCGCGGCGCCGGGCAGGCGGACGCGCGCCTCCTCGCGGGCGGCGTCGCCGCGCCCCTCGCGGCGGAAGCTGCCCCCGTGGCGTCGCGCCAGCTCCTCAACGACGAGGAACCCGGCGTTGTGCCGGGTTCCCTCGTACCGGGGCCCGGGGTTGCCGAGCCCGACGACTATCTCCACCGTTACTCCTCGGCCGCGGGCTCCTCGTCCTCGTCCTGGCCCACGACCTCCGGCTCGGCGGCCTCGCCGGCGGCCTCGACGTCCTCGTCGGCGGCGACGCGCGGCGGCACCACGGCCACGATGGCGAGCTCGAGGTCGTCGAGGACCTGGGCTTCGCCCGGCAGCTTGTCTACGAGGTCACGCACGTGCAGCGAGCTGCCCACCTCGAGGTCGCTGACGTCGATCTCGACGTGGCTGGGGATGTGGCGCGGGAGGACGGAGATCGTGACCTCGCGCTTCTGGACGTCGAGCTGCCCGCCGGCGCGCACGCCCACGGCGCTGCCCACGTACTCGATGGGCACGTGCACGACCACCGGCTGGTTGGCCGTGACGGCGTAGAAGTCGACGTGCATCGGCTCCCTGCGCCGCTTGTCCATCTGGACCTGCTTGACGAGGACCGAGTGGACCTCGCCGTCGACGTCGAGGTCGATGAGGCTCGAGACCCCCACGGCGCGGAACGCCTTGTCGAAGGCGCGCGCGTCGATGCTCACGGGCAGGTTCAGTTCCTTGTTGTAAACGACGGCGGGCAGTCGGCCGCTGCGCCTTAGTTCGCTCAGGCCGCCCTCGCCGCGCTTCTCGGCTGCAAGCTTCATCTTTCCTCCGAGGCGCGGCGAGTGGGCCGCGCGCTGACCAAGGGGTCAGCTTACTCGCTACCCGGCCCGCGTGTCCACCGTGCATGAGGGTCCTCGGTCACGCGCCGCCGTGCACCTCGAGCTCGCGCACGCCCGGGTTCGCGGCCAGGTACAGGGCGGCCTCGACAAGGCGGCCCACCGGGATCCACCGCGAGGTGTCGGCGCCGGGCATCGCGGCCCGGTTCGCCGGCGTGTCGATCGTTCCCATCGGGTGGAGGACGGCGGCGTGCACGCCGGTGCCGGCCAGCTCCGCGGCCAGCGACCTGAAGTAGCCGCCCAGCGCCGCCTTGGCGGCGGCGTAGGCGGTGCGTCCCGGGGCCGGCTGGAGCGCCGCCCCCGCGCCGAAGGCCAGCACGAAGCCCTCGCCGCGGGCGAGCATCCCCGGCAGCACGGCGCGCGTGGCGTTCACCGCGGTGACGAGGTTCTCGTCCACCATGGCCGCCACGTCGACAAGGTCGGCCTGGTGCGCCGGCGCGGCGGCGAAGCCGCCGACCGCGTTCAGGAGCACCGCGCACGCGCCCACGGCCTCGTCGAAGGCCTGGAACTGCCGCCGGGTGGCCGCCTCGTCCCGCAGGTCGATGCCCGCCCAGCCGAGCTGGGCGCCGGGCTCGATCGCGAGCACGGCCTCCTTGGCCGCCTCGGCCTTGCCGGGGCCGGCCACGAGGGCGACGGGCCAGCCGCGGCGGGCGAGGGCGGCGGCCAGGTGTCGGCCCACCGACCCGGCGGCTCCGGTGACGGCGGCGTAGGCGCCGTCGCGAGGTGACGAGAGGTCGACAGGCATGAGCGCAGTCTAAGAGCGGCGACGCCCCTTATACTCCTCGGATGACCGTGGCGTTCGCCCTGAAGCCGCTGCTCGCGGCCGCACGGACCGCGGCGCGCGCGTTGCCGGCGGCCGACCGCGACGCCGGCCTGCGCGCCATGGCCCAAGGCCTGCGGCGCGACGCCGCGGCGGTGCTGGAGGCCAACGCCGAGGACGTGCGCGCTGCCCGGGCGGCAGGCACCCCCGCGCCGCAGCTCGACCGGCTGGCGCTCGACCCGGGCCGCCTGGAGGCGATCGCCCGGGCCTGCGAGCAGGTGGCCGAGCTGCCCGACCCGGTGGGGCGCGTCCTGGGCGGCTGGACGCTGGCCGCGGGTCCGCGCGTCACCAAGGTGACGGTGCCGTTCGGCGTCATCGCGATGGTGTACGAGTCGCGGCCCAACGTGACTGTCGACGCCGCGGCCCTGGCGCTCAAGGCCGGCAGCGCCGCGGTGCTGCGCGGCTCGGCGAGCGCCCTCCGCAGCAACAGGGCGCTGGTGGCGAGCCTGCGCCGCTCGCTCGAAGGGGCCGGGTTGCCGGCGGACGCCGTGCAGCTTGTCGACTCCCCGGAGCGCGAGCTGGTGACCGAGCTGCTGCGCGCCAACGGCCTCGTCGACCTGGTGATCCCCCGCGGCGGGGCCGGGCTGATAAGGCACGTGGTCGAGAACGCCACGGTCCCGGTGATCGAGACGGGGGTGGGCAACTGTCACGTCTACGTCGACGCCGGCGCCGACCACGCGACGGCCCGCCGCATCGTCATGAACGCCAAGACGCAGCGCCCCGGGGTCTGCAACGCCGCCGAGACGCTGCTGGTCCACGAGGCCGAGGCCGAGGCCCTGCTGCCGAGGCTGGCCGAGGAGCTGAGCGCCGCCGGCGTAGAGCTGCGCGGCTGCGAGCGCACGCGCCGGCTGGTCCCCTCCGCCGCCCCGGCCACCGAGGCCGACTGGGAGACCGAGTACCTCGACCTGAAGCTGGCCGTGAAGGTCGTGCCCTCGCTCGACGCCGCGATCGAGCACATCGCCGCCTACGGGACGCGCCACAGCGAGGCCATCGTCACGCGTTCGCTGGAGAGCGCCGAGCGCTTCAGGCGGGAGGTTGACGCCGCCGCGGTGTTCGTGAACGCCTCGACGCGGTTCAACGACGGCTTCGAGTTCGGCTTCGGCGCGGAGATCGGCATAAGTACCCAGAAGCTCCACGCCCGCGGCCCGATGGGCCTGGCCGAGCTGGTCACCTACAAGTACGTGGTGGACGGCAGCGGCGAGGTCAGGGGCTAGGCGGCGACCGGGCGCCGCCGCTCACGCGCGTAGGCGCCACCTGAGCCCGTGCCGCCGGCCCCGCGAGGGCCGCGCCCGACTTGGACTTTGCGCCGTCCAGGACGTTGAAAACCGTTTGACCCGGGGACCCCGTGGGGGGTAGAATCAGACGTTCAGGGGCGGGCGCAGAGCCGCTCGGCTCCGGAGGTCAGTTTGAGCGCTTACACGGCACAAGACATCAAGGTCCT
>CAZGXF010000100.1:0-9045 GCA_964529575.1 uncultured bacterium | reverse complement strand
GCGCCAGCGCCAGCACGCCCTTGTTCGAGCGCACGGTCAGGGGCTGGGCGTTGAACAGCAGGCTGGAGCCGGTCGTCGAGTAGCGCGTGTGCGCCACGCCCAGTCGGGCGGCGGGGAGCGCCAGCTTGGCCAGCCGCTCCTCCGTGAACACCTGCGTGACCAGGCCCATGCCCTTCTCGATGCGCACCTCGGCGCCGTCGCTGACGCAGATGCCGCACGACTCCTGGCCGCGGTGCTGCAGCGCGAAGAGGCCGAGCTGGCACAGGGCGGCCAGGTCCGGCGCCTCGGGCCCGGACGCCGATGCGGGCCTGAAGACGCCGAAGACGCCGCACTCCTCGCGCGGCTTGTCCTCGGCGGCGTCGAGCGGCACCCAGGCTGTCATGTCTCAGCCTAGCGCTTCCGCGTAGGTGCTTCCCCACGCCGCGGCGACGTCTCCCAGGTCCGCGCTCACGACGGGCCCGTCGTCACCGGCGAGGCGCAGCTCCAGCGAACCCCCGCCCGCGGTGCCGAGCCGGACGGCCGGCACGCCGACCGCCGCGCAGGCGGCCAGGGCCGGCTCGAGCCGCGACGGCTCGACGGCCACCACGACGCGCGCGGCCGACTCTCCGAAGAGGGCCACGTCGCGCGCCAGCGGCCCCTCGCCCGCCAGAGGCACCTCGGCGGAGAGGCCGCGACCGCCCGCCAGGGCCATCTCGGCCAGGCAGACCGCCAGGCCGCCGGTCGAGACGTCGTGAGCGGTGTCGACGAGCCCTTCCGCGACCAGCGAGCGCACCGCGGCCTGCACCGCCGCCTCGGCGGCCAGGTCGAGCGCCGGCGGCGCCCCGGCCTCCAGGCCGTGGAGCCGGTAGAGGTACTCGCTGGCGCCCAGGGTGGAGACGCCGGCGCCCAGGAGGAGCAGGACGTCGTCGTCGCGCTTCAGCCCCTGTGTGGCGCGCCTGCCGACGTCGCGCAGCACGCCGACCATCCCGATCGTCGGCGTGGGGTGCACGGCGCGCACCCGACCGCCCTCCACGTACTGGTTGTAGAGGCTCACGTTGCCGCCGGTGACTGGGGTGCCGAGGGCCAGGCAGGCCTCGCTGATCCCCTCCACCGCCTGCTCGAGCTGGTGGTAGACGTGCGGGTCGGTCGGGTTGCCGAAGTTGAGGTTGTCGGTGACGCCCAGCGGCTCGGCGCCGACGCAGCTGAGGTTGCGCGCGGCCTCGGCGACGGCGTGGGCCGCGCCGAGGCGCGGGTCGAGCCGGACGTAGCGCGAGTTGCAGTCCACCGTGGCGGCCACGCCGAGCGTCGTCCCCTTGACGCGCAGCACCGCCGCGTCGGCCTGCCCGGGCAGCACGACGGTGTTGG
The DNA here is from genome assembly GCA_964529575.1 of uncultured bacterium. GTDB lineage: Bacteria > Deinococcota > Deinococci > Deinococcales > Trueperaceae > DASRWD01. The sequence goes on along the minus strand of CAZGXF010000100.1, from coordinate 7,701 downwards.
TCATGACCTGGTGGTCGTAGCGGCGGTACACGGGCTCCTTGCTGGCGATCGCGGGCGCGGCGAGGAGCGCGAGCAGCGCCCCGCGCGCGTCGGCCACGGGGGCCAGGCCGGAGAGGTCGCGCTCCCGCAGCGCGCGCACGGCGGGGTCCTCCACGCCCTCGCGGACGTAGGTGGGCGGCTCGTTCAACGCCCTCACCGGCATGGCGGCCACCACCTCGCCGCCGTCGACCAGCCGCAGCTCGCCGTGGTCGCGGACGACCCCCACCTCGACGGCGTCGAGGTCGTAGCGGGCGAAGAGCGCCTTGAGCTCCTCCTCGCGGCCCGGCCGGGCGGTGAGCATCATCCGCTCCTGCGACTCGGAGAGCATCACCTCGAGCGGCGTCATGCCCGCCTCGCGCCGGGGCACCCGGTCGACGTGGAGGTCCACGCCCTTGCCGGCCCGGTGCGCCATCTCGGCCACGCTCGAGGAGAGGCCGGCGGCGCCCATGTCCTGCACGCCTGCCACCAGGTCGCGCTCCATCGCCTCGAGGCAGGCCTCGAGCAGCAGCTTCTCCATGAAGGGGTCGCCCACCTGCACGGCGGGCCTGTCGGCCTCCGAGGCCTCCGAGAGGTCGGCGGAGGCGAACACCGCGCCGCCGAGCCCGTCCCGGCCGGTCTTCGAGCCCACGTAGTAGAGCCTGTTGCCGACCTCGCCTACGGTGCCTCGCCTGAGCTGCTCGCGCCGCATCAGCCCCACGGCCATGACGTTGACGAGCGGGTTCTCCTCGTAGCAGGGGTTCACCTCCACCTCGCCGCCCACGGTGGGGACGCCGACGGCGTTGCCGTAGCTGGAGATGCCGGCGACCACGCCGGCCAGCAGGTGCCGGCTGCGCGGCGAGGTGAGCTCGCCGAAGCGGAGGGAGTCGAGGACCGCCACGGGGCGAGCGCCCATGGCGAAGATGTCGCGCAGGATCCCTCCCACGCCGGTGGCGGCGCCCTGCACGGGCTCCACGGCGGAGGGGTGGTTGTGGCTCTCCATCTTGAAGGCCACCGCCCAGCCCTCGCCGATGTCGACCACGCCGGCGTTCTCGCCGGGCCCCTGCACCACGCGCGGTCCCGTGGTGGGGAGGCGCCTGAGGAGCGGCTTCGAGTTCTTGTAGCCGCAGTGCTCGCTCCACAGGGCTCCGAAGACGCCGGCCTCGGTCACGTTCGGCTCGCGGCCCAGGCGCTCGACGACCACGTCGAACTCCTCCGGGGTGAGCCCGAACTCGGCGGCGCGGTCGCGCAAGGAGGCGCCGGTGACGGGCGCGCTCACGCCGCCGCCGCCAGCACCGCGTCGAGGAGCGAGCCCAGCACGAGCCGGCCGTCCTCGTAGCCGAGGAGCGGCTCCACCGCGCGCTCGGGGTGCGGCATCATGCCCATCACGTTCCCGGCCTCGTTGACGACGCCGGCGATGGCTCGCGACGAGCCGTTCACGTTGGCCGCCGGGGTCACCGCGCCGGCGGCGTCGCAGTAGCGGAAGGCCACCCGGCCCTCGCCCTCCAGGCGGTCCAGGGCGTCGTCGGCGGCGTAGTAGGCCCCCTCGCCGTGCGCGATCGGCAGGCGCAGGACCTGTCCCGTCGCGAGCCGGCTAGTGAAGGGGGTGGCCGCCCGCTCGACGCGCAGGTGGACGTCGCGGCACTCGAAGCCGAGCGAGCGGTTCCTGGCGAGCTGCCCGGGGAGCAGCCCGGCTTCGGTGAGGACCTGGAAGCCGTTGCAGATGCCCAGGACGGGCCCGCCGCGGCGGGCGAAGTCGGCCACGGCGCGCATCACGGGGCTGTGCGCCGCCAGGGCACCGCCACGCAGGTAGTCGCCGAAGCTGAAGCCGCCCGGCAACACCACCGCCAACGAGGTAGACAGGTCGGTCTCATCGTGCCAGACGAGGCGCGTGGGCGCCCCCAGCACCGTGCCGAGCGCGTGCACGGCGTCGGCGTCGCAGTTGCTGCCGGGGAAGCTGACGACGGCTATGGCCTTGGTACTGCTCAAGTGGGGTCCTAGGGCTGCGGCCCCCCGCCGCATGGGGGTAAGGGACGCGCTTGGCACGCCTCCTGCCGAGAGGCTAACATGCGGGACGGGCCTGCCGAGATGGCGGAACGGTAGACGCAGTTGACTCAAAATCAACCGGGGAGACCCGTGCGGGTTCGAGTCCCGCTCTCGGCACCAACCCTGCCGGCCGCGCCGCCTGCTGAGCCCGACCGCGAGACCTAGGCGCGGCCAGCCGAGGGGAGCTAGGCCGACGCAGCTGGAGGCAAGATGTTCTGGATCGTCCTCGTAGTGTTCGTGATCGTCTCGGCGCTGCTGACCGTGGTGGTGCTGATGCAGGAGCCGAAGCAGTCCGGCCTGGGCGACGCCCTCGGGGGCGGCGGCGGCGGCGCGGACTTCGGCTCGCTCGGCGGGACCGCGGGCGGCCTGCACCGCCTCACGATCTACCTCGCCTCCATCTGGGCCGCCCTGGCGATCCTCATGCAGGTGATCCCGCGTTAGAGCGACTGGGACAACAGAACCAGGACCCGGCCGCCCTCAGGGGGCGGCCGGCGTCTTGAACGTCGCTTAAGTACCGGCCACATCGCGTTGACCCGGTTTTTCGCCGGTGATAGATTCGCCCCAGTGGGTAACCTCGAAAGCGTACACCCACGAGGCGGCGGCGGGCTCGCGCCTCGTCGAGGCGTCGTAAGCGGACCGCGAGGCCTGGGGCCGGACGGAACACCTTGCGGCGACGGCGACGAACGGGTACTTTGGGCCGTCGCTACGACATCGGTGGATGTGAACGGTAGGAGGAGCCTGAAGCGTCCACCAACCCTGGAGGTAGCATGAAGAAGCTGGTACTCGCCCTGGCCGCGCTGATCTTCGCGGCGTACGCGTCTGCCCAGCCGTTCGTCTGGCCGAGCGCGTGGACCACCGCGACGCCGGACGAGGCGGTCCGCGGCGGCACGTTCCGCAGCTACATGATCGGCGACCCGCGTACCTTCAACCCCATCACGTCGGCCGAGTCCACGGCCCTCTCCGACCACATCTTCAGCGGCGGCCTGCTCATCACGCGCGGCCCGGACTCCGACGAGTGGGTCCCCTACGCGGCTGAGTCCTTCACGGTCAGCGAGGACGGCAGGACGGTCGACGTGGTGCTCCGCGAAGGCCTCGTCTGGTCCGACGGCTCGCCGGTCACCGTCGAGGACTACTACACGACCTACCTGCTCCAGATCGACCCCGAGGTCGGCTCGAACGGCCACGACAGCTGGTTCATCGGCGACGACCAGATCACGCTCGAGGTCACGGGCGAGCGCTCGCTGCGCTTCAACTTCCCGCGCCCCGACCGCATGGCGATGCCGATCGTCGCGCTCGCTCCCACGCCCACGTGGATCTTCCGCGACGCCTACGAGAGCGGCGGCGCCGAAGCCGTCCAGGCCCTCTGGGGCACCGAGGTCGACCTCTCCACGACCGTGTGGGTGAGCGCCTTCGTGCCCGTGAGCTTCACCCCGGGTGAGCGCGTCGTCCTCCAGGCGAACCCGACCTTCGGCCAGTGGAACGTCGATGAAGCCGGCAACCCCCTGCCCTACCTCGACGGCTACACGCTGACGATCGCCGACCTCGACGCCGCCCTGAACCTGTTCCTGGCGGGCGAGCTGGACTACTTCGCCCCGCGCAACCTCGACGACATCGGCGTGATCAACGTCGCCATCGACAACGGCGACATCGACGCCACCGTCCTCGAGTCGGTCGCCCCCGTCGCCTCCAGCCAGTTCATCGTCTTCAACTGGAACATGGCTTCGAACCCGCAGCTCGAGGCCGTCTTCCGCAACGTGAACTTCCGCCGTGCCATGGCCCACCTGCTCGACCGCGACACGATGATCGAGCTCCTGATGAACGGCGCCGGCACGCCGATGTACACGAACGTCTACCCGATCAACTCGTACTGGGTGAACGACGACGTCCAGAAGTACCCGTACGACCCCGAGCGCGCGGCCGAGCTCCTCGCCTCGATCGGCTTCACGCGCAAGAACGCCGACGGCGTCCTCGTCAACGACGAAGGCTTCCCGCTCAGCTTCACGCTCGCCACGAACGCCGGCAACACCACCCGCGAGCAGATGACGCAGATCTTCGCGGACAGCGCTCGCGAGGTCGGCGTCGACGTCCAGCTCACGCCCATCGACTTCAACCTGCTCGTCGAGCAGCTGACGTCCGAGGGCGAAGACCGCCCGTGGCAGGCCATCCTCATCGGCCTCACCGGCGGCTCGCGCGACTGGCCGTTCGGCGTGAACGTGGTCCCCTGCGGCACGAACCTGCACATGTTCAACACGTCGGGCGAGTGCCTCTCTCCGCAGGAGACGCTGATGACCGAGCTGTTCTACCAGGGCCGCTCCGAGCTCGACACGGAAGCCGCCCGCGAGATCGGCTACGAGATCCAGCGCATCGAGTCCGAGCTGGTGCCCATCCTGTACACGGCCACGCAGATGAGCCACTACGCGTGGAACGCCGACCTGCGCGGCGTGCACCAGGACGGCCAGATCAACGCCCTCGTCGGTGCGATGGAGCTCCCGCTCATCTTCTTCGCCGACTGAGACCTTAGGTGACCTCCGGTCGGCGGGCGGCTCTCACGGGTCGCCCGCCGACCGCCACGCGAACGACGCGTATCTTCGAGCGCACACGGACGGGCACAGTCCGCCACTATGAGGGCCCGGGTCGGCCGCGAGCCGCCGTGGAGCGCGCAGGAGCCTGAACAGTGCTTATCTTCATCGTACGAAGGTTCATCCAGATGGTCCCCACCTTCATCGGGGCGACCATGCTGGCGTTCCTCATCAGTCAGCTCGTGCCGGGGGACTTCCTCAACCGGAAGGCCCTCGAGCCCAACGTGAGGCCGGAGACGATCGAGCGCATGCGCTCGCAGTTCGGCCTCGACAAGCCGGTGCACGTCCAGTACGTGCGGTGGATGTCGAACCTCGTCAAGGGGAACCTGGGCCAGAGCTTCGTCTCGAACCAGCCGGTGATGGCGCGCATCGCCAGGCCCATGCGCAACTCGATGTACCTGGCGGTCACGGCGCTGATCATGCTCTGGGTCGTCAGCATCCCCATGGGGGTCTACTCGGCCGTACGGCAGTACTCGCTGGGCGACCAGGTCGTGAGCGTGTTCGCCTACTTCGGCCTGGCGATCCCGAACTTCTTCTTCGCGCAGGTGCTGATCCTCTGCCTCTTCCTGATCAGGTCGTTCACGCGGGACAACCTCGGCTTCAACGAGCTGCTCTTCCCCGTGGCCGGCATGACCTCCTCGAACTTCGACAGGATGAACGCCTGGCAGCAGTTCAAGGACATCGCCTGGCACCTCGTCATCCCCTCGTTCGTCGTGGCCACCTCGGGCATGGCCGGCTTCACGCGCGTGCTCAGGGCCCAGATGATCGAGTACCTGGGCTCCGACTTCATCCGCACGGCCCGCGCCAAGGGCGTGGCCCAGCGGGGCGTGACGTACAAGCACGCGCTGCGCCCGGCGATCATCCCGTTCGTCGCCGGCATCGGCGGCCTGTTGCCGGCCCTCGTGGGCGGCGCCGGCCTCGTCGAGGTCGTCATGTCGTACCCCGGCATCACGCCGGCCTTCCTCGACGCCCTGAACTCGCAGGACATCTACGTGGTGCTCGGCCTGCTCGTGATCACGACGATCCTGCTGATGATCGGCAACCTGATATCCGACCTACTGCTGGCCGCGGTCGACCCGCGCATCCGGTACGGCTGAGGGCATCATGAGCGACCTGAGAGAACCACCCGTCGGCGGGGACACCCAAGGGAGCGACGCCCTCGCGCCCGTCGGCCAGCACTACGCCGGCGAGGCCACCCAGCGCATCAGCAAGTCCCAGGGCCGCATCGTCTGGGAGCAGTTCAGGAAGCACAAGGCCGCCGTGCTCGGCGGCGTGGTGCTGATCGTCATGTACCTGACGGCCGCGTTCGCGGGTTTCCTCGCGCCCTACGGCATCAACGAGTACCGTCGCGCCCCCGTGGCCGCGTTCCGCCCGCCCACGCAGGTCCACTGGATCGACCCCGATACCGGCCGGCTCACCCGGCCGTTCGTCTACGACGTCAGGGAGGAGCGCGACCCGCGCACGCGGCAACGCGTCTACGTCGAGGACACCTCGGTCAAGTACCCCATCAAGTTCTTCGTCAGGCGCCCCGACCAGCCGTACAAGATCCTGGGCATCTTCCAGTCCGACCTGAAGCTGTTCGGCGTCGACGAGCCGGCGCGCGTCTTCCTCTGGGGCACGAACAACCTGGGCAAGGACGTCTTCTCCAGGGTGCTCTACGGCGGGCAGGTGTCCCTGACCATCGGCATCCTCGCCGTCTGGGTGGCGCTGTTCCTGGGCCTGCTCATGGGCGGCCTGGCAGGGTTCTACGGCGGCTTCGTCGACGACCTGATCATGCGCCTGGTCGAGGTGATCGCCGCCATACCCGGGCTCTTCCTGCTGATCGTGCTGGCGTCGCTGCTGCGCGACCCGCGCAACCCCATCGCCGAGGCCATCGGCCTGAGGATGACCTCGGCCGAGACGTTCCTCCTCACCGTGATCGTCCTGGGCTTCGTGGGCTGGGGCGGGCTGGCGCGCATCATCCGCGGGCTGATCCTCTCCGCCCGCGAGCTCGACTACGCCGCGGCCGCCAAGGCCCTGGGCGCCAGCGAGACGCGCGTGCTGTGGCGTCACCTGCTCCCCTCGACGGCCAGCTACGTGATCGTCGACCTCACGCTCTCGATCCCCGGCTTCATCCTCGCGGAGACGGGGCTGTCGTTCCTGGGCCTCGGTCCCAGCGAGGTGGACACGTCGAGCTGGGGCCTGCTGTTGCGCGACGCGACGGCGCGCGGGGTGAGCATCCAGTTCGTGCCGTGGCTCCTGATCCCCGGCATACCCATCTTCCTGGCCGTGTTATGTTGGAACCTAGTAGGCGACGGTCTACGCGACGCCTTCGACCCGAAGAAGCGCAGGTAGCGCGCTCTTCGCTGATGGGTCGAACCGGCGTATCTCCATACCGGTCATGAGGCTATCTTGCTCGTAGCGTGTGCGGTCACGCCCGCGCGCTCTAGCAGACTCTTACGAGCCGCCGACGCCGCCAGGGCCTGTGCGGTCTCGCGACGAGGAGTGTACGCGTAGATGGCGAGAAGCGATAGGCTGCTGGAGGTCGTCGACCTCAAGACGTACTTCGACACGGACGAGGGCACGGTCAAGGCCGTCGACGGGGTCAGCTTCCACCTGGACCGTGGCGAGACCCTGGCCGTCGTGGGCGAGTCCGGCTCGGGCAAGTCGGTGACGAGCCTGTCCGTGATGCGTCTCATCCCCACCCCGCCGGGCCGCATCGCCGGGGGCCAGATCCTCTTCGAGGGTCAGGACCTCGTCAAGAAGTCCGAACGCGAGATGCGGAAGATCCGCGGCAACGAGATCTCGATGATCTTCCAGGAGCCGATGACGAGCCTCAACCCCGTCTACACGGTCGGGGACCAGATCGCCGAGGCCATCGTCCTCCACCAGGGCAAGTCGTACCGAGAGGCCATGCGCATGGCCGCGGAGATGCTCGACCTGGTCGGCATCCCTGAGCCCGGCAAGCGCGTCAAGAACTACCCGCACCAGATGTCGGGCGGCATGCGCCAGCGCGTGATGATCGCCATGGCGCTCTCGTGCGGCCCCAAGCTCCTCATCGCCGACGAGCCCACCACCGCGC
>CAZGXF010000099.1:0-9090 GCA_964529575.1 uncultured bacterium | reverse complement strand
GCTCATGCGCGCCACGTTCCTGTTGTCCTCGCCGGCCTGGTTCGCGCAGCCGAGGAAGACGTCGGCCACGTCGCCCTTGGGCACGCCGGCCCGGGTCGCCGCCGCGTCCAGCGCCAGCGCCGCGAGGTCGTCGGGCCTCACCCCCGCCAGCGCCCCGCCATGGCGGCCGATGGGCGTGCGCACCGCCTCCACGATGAGCGCTTCCCTGATGCTGCTCACCTCTGCCTCCCAGCGGCCTCCGGCAGGCCCGCCTCGCCCGCCGCCGCGCGGCCCAGCAGCCACGGGTGCGGCGCGAAGCGGGCCTCCAGCGTCCCCTCGGCCAGGGACCTGAGGGCCATGGTCACGTCACCCCAACCTAACGCCTCGCCCCACTCGAGCGGGCCGGCGGGGTAGTTCACGCCCAGGCGCATCGCCAGGTCGAGCTCGCGGCGCGGCGCCAGGCCTTCGAGCAGCGCCCGCACCGCCTCGTCGCAGAGCCGCGCCACGACCCGGAACGCCACCCCGCCGGGGACGTCGGGCACGACGACGACGTTCAGGCCGGCCGCTTCCAGGGCGGCCCGGGCTCGCGACAGGGCCGGCGTGGGCGGGTCGCCGGGCAGCGCGCCGGCGGCGCAGAGCTCCACCGTGAGCGGTCCGCCGCCCGGCGGCGGCACGGCGCTGAACCCTAGCCGCGCGCCGGCCTGCGCCGCGCTGCGGCCCCAGCTGAGGGTCGCCACGTCGTCGCGCCCGGCAGGGGGCGGCGCGTCCAGCCGGGCGTCGAGGACCAGGTCGGCGCCCTCCTCGTCGCCGGCGGCGGGGAGCGCGGCGCGCAGGGCGCGGGCCACGGCGCCTTCGCCGCGGACCGCCACCGCCGGCGCCGCGCCGCCGCGCCAGGAGGTCCCCGGGGCGGCGAGCCCGCCGGGGTCGACGGCCGGCGCGCTGGCCACGCGCTCGCCGCTGTCGTCGTAGAGGTAGAAGCCGCGCCCGGTCTTGCGGCCCAGCAGGCCCGCCTCGACCATCGCCCGCTGCAGCGGGTGCGGCCGGAAGCGCGGCTCCTCGAAGAAGGCACGGTAGACGCTCTCGCTGGCGGCGAGGTTCACGTCGATGCCGATGAGGTCGAGGAGCTCGAACGGGCCCATGCGGAACCCGGCGCCGCGCAGCGCGGCGTCGACGGTCTCCACCGGCACGCCCTCGGCGTGGAGACGGATGGACTCGAGGTAGAAGGGCCGCGCCAGGCGGTTCACGACGAAGCCTGGGGCGTCCTTGGCGACGATGGGCTCTCGGCCCAGCCGCCGCACCAGGGCGACGGCCTCCTCCACGACCGCGGTCGCCGTGCGCACGCCGGGCACGACCTCGACGAGCCGCATGAGGCCGGGCGGGTTGAAGAAGTGGAGGCCCAGCACGCGCTCCGGGTCGGGACAGGCGGAGGCGATGGCCGTCACCGAGAGCGTGGAGGTGTTCGTCGCCAGGCGAGCCGCCGGCGCCGCGGCGGCCGCGCGCGCGAAGAGCTCGCGCTTCAGGGCCAGGTCCTCGGGCGCGGCCTCGATGACCCACGCCGCGCCGGCGGCGGCCCCCAGGTCGCCCGCGGTGGACAGGCGCGCCAGCAGCGCGCCGGGATCGTCCTCCAGGCGCCCCTTCGCCGCCAGGCGCGCGAACAGGTCCCCCAGGCTCGCCCGCGCCCGCTCCAGCGCGGCCGGCGAAGGGTCGACGAGCGCCACCGCGGCCCCGGCCTGCAGCAGGAGCTGGGCGATGCCCGTGCCCATCGTGCCGGCGCCGAGCACGGCGGCGCGCAGCGTCTCGCGGTCGGTCATGCCGCCCCCTCCCGAGCGGGCGCGGTCCGCGACGGCCGCACGGCGCTCACGCGGCCCCCTCCCGCTCGAGCATGGCGTCGATCTGCTGGGCCAGGTAGAGCTTGGCCAGCGTCTCGGGCTTGCCCAGGTCGGCCCCGAGCAGGGTGGAGATGCGCTTCAGGCGGTAGCGCAGCGTGTTCACGTGCACGTGGAGCTCCTCGGCGAGGGCGGGCAGGTCGTTCGGCGCCCTCAGGTAAGCGGTGAGCGTGCGCCACAGCTTGCCGTCGTCGGCCTGCTTCACCGGCCCCACGAGGCGGTCGCGCAGCGTGGCGAGGTTGGCCGGCGGCTGCTGCTTCAGCACCCAGTAGACGGGGTCGACGAGGTCGAACCAGGCGAGGCCGTCCGGCCCCGCCAGCGACTGCACCGCCAGCACCGCCTGGTGGTAGGCGTCGGCCACGCCCGTGAGGTCGCTGCGCGGCAGGCTCAGCCCGAGGCGCACCGGCGTGGCCTCGCCGGCGGCGGCCCTGAGCGCCCGCAGCAGGGGCTCGGCCTGCGCGCGCGGCGCCCCGCCGGAGTAGACCCAGACGACGTGCTCGGCGCGGGTCTCCGACAGGGAGCCGTAGCCGCGGGTGCGGAAGTACTCGTCGGCGGCCTCCCGCAGCCGTTCCAGCAGGGCCTGGCCGCGCGCGGCCGCCATCCTGCCGCCGCGCGACCGCGACCCCACCTCGGCGACGGCCACGACGTACTCCCCCTCCTCCTCGATGCCGGCGGCCACGAGCCGCGGCAGGAGCATCGGCGCCGCCTGCGGGCCCGCCAGCCACTCGGCCAGCAGCGCGCCCTTGCGGCTGCGGTCGTGCTGGGCCTCGGCCGAGCGCTGCAGGGCCGCGGCCACCAGCAGCGAGCGCGCCAGCTCGAGCCACGTGGCGGAGGCGGGGCCGGCGTCGAAGCCGATCAGCGTGAAGCGCACGCGTCCGCGCACGGCGACTCGCGCCACCAGCGCGTCGCGGCCGCTCAGACGGACGCGCCCCTCGGTCAGGGCGGCGGGGTCGCCGCCGCCCAGCCTCCCCGACGTGTCGCCGGCGCGAGCCACGACCTCGCCCCACGGGCTGAGTGCGGCCAGGCCCATGCCCGAGAGGCGGCTCACGCGTTCCAGCACCTCGCGCTCCGGCTTCGGGCCCTCGAGGGCGGCGAGGAGGCGGCGCTGCAGCGAGGCGAGGCCCGTGAGCGCCGTGCCGGCCCCCTCGACCAGCAGCCGCAGGGCCGCCTCCTCGACGACGCCCGGCCCGACCGTGGGCGGCGAGACGAGGAGCGCCACCTCCAGGGCGCGGCAGCGCTCGACGAGCGCCGTCGGCACGGTGCGCTGCTGCGGCGAGAGGGCGTGCAGCACGGCGGCGGGCGGCGGGTCCAGCACGGGGTCGGCCGGCGGGCGGGGCAGGGAGAACCTGCCCTCGTGCAGCCTGAGGTCGCCTGCGGAGAGCCAGGGCCTGTCGGCGTCGCGGCCCACCGCGGCCACCGACCCGTACACGGTGTCCGGGTCGCCGTGGAGCAGCGCGAGGCCCAGGTCCTCGCGCTCGAGGAGCGCCCTCAGCGTCGCTGGCATCAGCTCGACAGGAGTCTACGTCCGCGCGTCGGTCCCGGGTGTTGTGGGTTCGCACCAAGAGTGCACAGACCCTTGTCGAGCAGGACGATTGACCGCTCCTGGGGCCCGGCCTAGACTCCCTCGATGAGCCTCCCCGGCGTCCGGACCTCCACCACCGACCAGGGAGCCGCCACCCTGAGCGAGGGCGAGCGCGGCTTCGACGACCTGGACTTCCGGCGCACGATGGGCCGCTTCCCCACCGGGGTCACGGTGGTCACCATGCTCGGACCCGGCGAGCGGCCGTACGGGGTCACCGTCAACGCGTTCATGTCGGTCTCGCTGGAGCCGCCGCTGGTCGCGGTCTCGCTGGGCCAGGCGGCGCGCGCCCACCCCACGCTCGCGGCCAGCGAGCGGTTCGCCGTGAGCGTCCTCGCCGAGGACCAGCGGGCGCTCTCCGACCGCTTCGCGGGCCGGCGCGCCCCCACCGGCGACGACCCGTTCGTGCCGTTCCACGGCTTCCCCGTGATCGAGGGCGCCGTGGCGCACGTGCTCTGCCGCATGCACTCCAGCTTCGAGGCCGGCGACCACACGATCTTCGTCGGCGAGGTCGAGGCCTTGCGCACCTCCCCGGGCGCGCCGCTGGTGTTCCACTCCGGGCGCTACGGCGCGCTGGCGTCCGAGCCCGACAACCGGAGCTAGGCCCACCTCCGTTGACGCCCCGGGGCGTCGCGGATAGGTTGTGGCGTGGAAACCGCAGACGCAGCACTGGAGAAGGCCCTGCAGCACGTCGCCGGCAGCGGGGAGCGTTACGTCGCCGACCTGCTCGACTACGTGCGCATCCCCAGCGTCAGCACCGACCCGGACCGGCGGAGCGACGTCGAAGCGGCCGCGCGCTGGACCGTCGAGCGGCTGCGCCGCGCCGGCATCGAGGACGTGAGGACCCTGCCGACGGCCGGCCACCCGGTCGTCGTGGGGCGCCTGCACCACGACCCGTCGTTGCCCACCGTCGTCTTCTACGGTCACTACGACGTGCAGCCGGCGGAGCCGCTCGAGCTGTGGACGAGCCCGCCCTTCGAGCCCGAGGTGCGCGACGGCAAGCTCTACGGCCGCGGCTCCTGCGACGACAAGGCGGGCGTGCTCACCGCCGTGCAGGCCGTGGAGGCCTTCACGGCCACCGGGGCCAAGCCGCCCGTGAACGTCACGTTCCTGATAGAGGGCGAGGAGGAGATCGGCAGCCCCAACCTGGCGCCGGTCCTGCGTGAGCACGCCGAGCTGCTGAGGGCCGACCTGGCCGTCTGCGCCGACGGCGGCATCTTCGGCGTCGGCATCCCCTCGGTGACGGTGGGCTCGCGCGGTCTGGTGGGCGCCGAGCTGGTCGTGGAGGGCGCCTCCACCGACCTGCACTCGGGCATGTACGGCGGCGCCGTGGCGAACCCCCTCAGCGCCCTCGCGCGCATCGTGGCGAGCTTCCACGACGACGAGGGCCGCGTCGTCGTCGAGGGGTTCGAGGACGGCGTGCCCCCGCTGGCGCCGGACGTGAGGCGAGCGCTGGGCGAGCTGCCGCTCGACGAGGAGGCGGAGCTCAGGCAGCTGGGCCTGACCGAGTGGTGGGGCGACCCCGACTACACCCCCGAGGAGCGCCGCACCGTGCGGCCGACGCTGGAGGTCAACGGCATCGGCGGCGGCTACCAGGGCGCCGGCGTGAAGACCGTGCTCCCGAACCGCGCCTTCGCGAAGATCACCTGCCGCCTCGTCGTCGGCCAGGAGCCGGAGGCCGTGTTCCGGGCCATCGAGAGGCACGTGGAGCGCCACACGCCGCCCGGCGTGAGGGCGACGCTCACGCTGCTGCCCGGCAGCGGCCGGCCGTACCAGATGCCGCTCGACCACCCGGCGCTGGCCGTGGCGGCGGACGCCATGAGCGCCGTGTTCGGTCGCTCCCCGTTCCCCGTCTGGACCGGCGGCACCGTGCCCGTGGCCGAGCAGTTCCAGTCGGAGATGGGCATCTGGTGCCTGTACTTCGCCTTCAGCGAGCCCGACAACGGCCCGCACGCGCCGAACGAGTTCTACCGGGTGAGCATGCTCGGGCAGGGCACCGAGGCCACGGTCAGGCTCCTGGCCGGTCTGGCGCGGCGCCCGGAGGCGTTCCGCCCCGCGGCCTGAGCCTTCGACGCCGCGGCCTCGGGCCGTCCAGCCTCGTGGCCCACGGGGCGCGGCGCCCAGCGGCGGAAGGCCCGAGGAGAACAACGTGATCGAGCATCACTGTGACGGCCTACAAGTCGGTGCAGCCGGCTTGTAGGCCGCTACGATTGTCGCCCGCCCCCGCCCGCCGTAAGGTCTAGCCATCGACAACCGGCTCTAGCTCGCCCGGCACGACGTTCGGCCGGGCGGGGACCTCACTCGGGAGGCGCATGCGGGTACCTAGAGGCTCGATCGTCCCTCTCCCGACCCCCTTCAGGGGCGACGACGCGCGTATCGACTGGGACGCGCTGGAGAGGCTCATCGAGTTCCAGATCGAGAGCGGCAGCCACGGGCTCTCGTGCACCGGCACGACGGGCGAGCCCAGCTCGCTGACGCGCGACGAGCGCAAGGCCGTGGTGGAGTTCGTCAAGGAGAAGGTCGCCGGGCGCGTGCCGTTCGTGCCCGGCACGGGCTCGAACAACGTAGACGAGACCCTGGAGCTGACGAGGCACGCCGTGGAGCTGGGCGTGGACGGCGTCCTCGTCATCGCGCCCTACTACGTCAGGCCGAACCAGAACGGCCTCTACGAGTACTTCGCCCGGGTCGCCAGGGAGGTCGCCGCCGTCGACCCCCAGGTACCGGTGATCCTCTACAACATCCCAGGCCGCGCGGCCGTGGACATCGCGCCCAGGACGATGGGCCGCCTCCGGCGCGACCACCCGAACGTCGTGGGCGTGAAGCACGCGACGAAGAACCTCGACGACGTCTCCTACACGTTCGTCGAGGCCGGGCGCGACTTCGCCGTCTACTGCGGCGCCGAGACCATGACCTACCCCATGCTGACGCTCGGGGGCAGCGGGCACATCAGCGCCACGGGCGTGGTGGCGCCGCGACAGGTGGCGCGCATCTACGACCTGGCCGCCGCGGGGCGCTGGGACGAGGCCCGCGACCTCCACTACGAGATGCTCGAGCTGAACGACGTCCTCTTCATCGAGGTGAACCCGGTCCCGCTGAAGACGGCGCTGTCGCTGATGGGACTGTGCGAGGCGCGCTGGCGCCTGCCCCTGGGGCCGATGATGCCCGAGAACGAGGCCAAGCTGGTGGCCACCCTGAGGCGCTACGGCCTCGTGGGCGACGAGGCGCGGGCGGAGGCGTCCACCCCGTGACCGGCGACCCCGCCGTCCTGGGCGCCCTCGGCCTCGGCTCCGTCTCCGGTCTGCCTTGGGGTCGCGCCGTGGCCGGCGGACGCGAGGTCGCCGTGGTCCTGCAGGACGACGGCTCCGTCACGTCCGTCGCGGGCGAGCCGCTCGACGAGGGCAGGCTCACCTGGCTGCCTCCCGTGGACGCGCGCACGGTCATCGCCATCGCGCTCAACTACCGCGACCACGCCGCCGAGCTGGACCTGGCCCAGCCCGACCAGCCCGCGCTGTTCCCGAAGTTCGCCAACGCCATGGTGGGTCACAGGCAGCCGGTCGTGCGCCCGCGCGGCATCCGCTTCATGCACTACGAGACCGAGCTGGCCGTGGTGATGGGCCGGCCGGCCCGCCGCGTCAGGGCCGAGGACGCGCTGGCGCACGTGGCCGGCTACACCATCGCCAACGACCTGGTGGTGCGCGACTTCGTCATCGACCACTTCAGGCCGCCCATCAAGCCGAAGAACTTCGACACCTTCCTGCCCATGGGCCCGTTCGTCGTGCCCGCCGCGCGCGTGCCCGACCCGCAGGACCTGGCGGTCCGCACCTACGTGAACGGCGAGTTGCGGCAGGAGGGCAGCACGCGCGACATGGTGCACACCGTCGCCGACCTCATCGCCTACGTGAGCGAGTTCATGACGCTCCGCCCGGGCGACGTGCTCCTCACCGGCACGCCCAAGGGCATCAGCCACGTCCACGCCGGCGACGTGCTGCGCTGTGAGGTAGGCGACCTGCCGGCGCTGGAGAACCCCGTCGTGGCCGAGGAGGACCTCGCGGCCGCGAGCACCGGTGCGGCGGAGGCGAGAGCGTGAGCGGGGCGTCGCCGCCGAGGTCCGCGGACAGCCCGCGCGGCCGTGCGAGGTGGCGGTCGTGACCTCCGGAGCCGTCAGTGTCGACGCCCGCCGCGAGGCTGCGCTACAGGCCGTCTCCCGCCTGTCGGCCACGGCGGGCGGCGGGTCCGTGGGCAACCTCGTGGGCGGCGAGTGGCGCCCGGCCCGGTCCGGAGAGACGTTCGCCACGCGGAGCCCGTCGGACGGGCGCGAGCTGG
Source organism: uncultured bacterium (assembly GCA_964529575.1). Classification (GTDB taxonomy): domain Bacteria; phylum Deinococcota; class Deinococci; order Deinococcales; family Trueperaceae; genus DASRWD01. The sequence continues at coordinate 1,323 of CAZGXF010000099.1, read as the reverse complement.
CGCGGGTGGCCTCGTCCGACGCGGCCGACGTCGACGACGCCGCGCGAGCCGCGGCGCGGGCCTTCCCCGCCTGGGCCGCCCTCGACCCGCACGAGCGCAAACGCCTCCTGCTGCGCCTGGCCGACCTCATCGAGGAGCACGCCGAGGAGATCGCGCTACTCGAGGTCGTCGACACGGGCCAGCCGCTGCGTTTCATGCGCCAGGCGGCGGCCCGCGGCGCCGAGAACTTCAGGTTCTTCGCCGAGCGCGCGCCCGGCGCCCGCGACGGCCTGAGCCTGCCCACGCCCGAGCTGCTGAACTACACGACCCGCAAGCCCATCGGGCCGGTGGGCGTGATCACGCCGTGGAACACGCCGTTCATGCTCTCGACCTGGAAGGTCGCGCCCGCCCTCGCCGCCGGCTGCACCGTGGTGCACAAGCCGGCCGAGTGGGCGCCGCTCTCCGGCGCCCGCCTGGCGCAGCTCGCGCTGGAGGCCGGGCTGCCGCCGGGCGTGCTGAACGTCGTGAACGGGCTCGGCGAGTCGGCCGGCAGGGCCGTCACCGAGCACCCGGCCATCAAGGCCATCGCCTTCGTGGGCGAGAGCGCCACCGGCGCCCGGATCATGGCGCAGGGCGCGCCCACCCTCAAGCGCGTGCACTTCGAGCTGGGCGGCAAGAACCCCGCCGTCGTGTTCGAGGACGCCGACCTGGAGCGGGCCGTCGACGCCGTGACGTTCATGATCTACAGCCTCAACGGCGAGCGCTGCACGTCGGGCTCGCGCGTGCTGGTGCAGCGCGGGGTCTACGACCGGTTCACGGCCGCCCTGGCCGAGCGCGCCCGCAGCATCAGGGTCGGCGACCCGTTCGACCCCGCCACCGAGGTGGGGCCGCTGATCCACCCCGACCACCTCGCCAAGGTGACCTCGTACTTCGACGTCGCCGAGCAGGAGGGCGTCGAGGTGGCGGCGGGGGGCAGGGCGCTCGCGGACGTGGGGCCCCTGTACGTGGCGCCCACGCTCCTCAAGGGGGCCGCCCCGAGCGCGCGCGTGGCCCGCGAGGAGATCTTCGGGCCCGTGCTCACGGCCATACCCTTCGAGGACGAGGCCGAGGCCCTGGCCATCGCGAACGACGTCGACTACGGCCTGGCCGCCTACGTCTGGACCCGCGACGTCGCCCGCGCGCACCGCTTCGCCCAGGCGCTCGACGTGGGGATGGTGTGGGTGAACTCGCACAACGTGCGCCACCTGCCCACGCCGTTCGGCGGCATGAAGGCCAGCGGCATCGGCAGGGACGGCGGCGACTACAGCTTCGACTTCTACATGGAGACGCAGAACATCGCCGTGG
>CAZGXF010000098.1:0-9335 GCA_964529575.1 uncultured bacterium | reverse complement strand
TGGGGACGCCGAGCGCCCTCCCCTGCTAGGCTCCCCGCATGCGCAAGACGATCGCGACGCCAGACGCCCCGGCAGCCGTAGGTCCCTACTCGCAGGCGGTCAGGGTGGGCGACCTGGTCTTCACCGCCGGCCAGGTCGCCCTCCGACCCGACGGCACCTTCGTGGACGGCTCGGTGGCGGAGCAGACCGAGCAGGTCATGAGGAACCTCGCCGCCGTGCTCGAGGCGGCGGGCACGGGCTTCGAGCACGTGGTCAAGGCCACCTGCTTCCTCACCGACATGGCCACCTTCGACGAGTTCAACCGGGTGTACGGCTCCTACTTCACGGGCGAGCCGCCGGCGCGCAGCACCGTGGCCGTGGCGGGGCTGCCCAAGGGCGCGGCCGTCGAGGTCGAGCTGGTCGCGCGCGTGCCGTGATCGACGCGCTCTGGCGGAGTCCCCCGACCGGCGCCCCTGCCCGCGTAGCATGGCCGCGGCCGTAGAAGACGGAGCCGGCCGGACCGAGACGACTCGCCCGAGAGGGGTGAAGATGCGACCATCCGCACGTTCACTGCTAGGCGCCGCGATCCTCCTGCTCGCCGCCTGCGCCGAGGTCACGCCTCCGGCGGCGAGCGCCGCCGTCGAGGAGCACGGCCTCACCGCGGCCCAGACGGCCACCGAGCTCTTCTTCAGCGAGTACGTCGAGGGCACCTCGAACCACAAGGCCCTGGAGATCTACAACGGCACCGGCGCCGCCGTGGACCTGGGAGCCGGCGGCTACGACGTGCAGATGTTCTTCAACGGCAGTCCCGCGGCCGCGCTGACCATCGCCTTGACCGGCACCGTGGCGGCCGGCGACGTCTTCGTGCTGGCCCACTCGTCCGCCGACCCCGCGATCCTGGCCGTGGCGGACCAGACGAACGGCGCCGGCTGGTTCAACGGCGACGACGCCGTGGTCCTCCGCAAGGCCGGCGTGGTCATCGACTCCATCGGCCAGGCCGGGTTCGACCCGGGCAGCGAGTGGGGCACGGGCCTCGTGAGCACGGCCGACAACACGCTGCGCCGCAAGGCGAGCGTCACGGCCGGCGACCCCGACGTCACCGATGTTTTCGACCCCAGCGTCGAGTGGGAGGGCTTCGCGACGAACACGTTCGACGGGCTCGGTTGGCACCTCGAGCCCGGGGGCGACGACGAGGAGCCGCCCACCTGCGAGGCGGACGTGGAGCTCACGCTCGTCAGCGCCGTGCAGGGCCCCGGCGCCGCGACGCCCATCGGCGGCTCGACCGTCACGATCGAGGGCGTGGTGGTGGGCGACTTCCAGGACCTCCCGAACGAGGACGGCGACGTCTTCGGCACCGACCTGGGCGGGTTCTTCGTCCAGGAGGAGGACGAGGACCAGGACGGCGACCCGGCCACCTCCGAGGGCGTGTACGTCGTCGGAGGCGGCGTCGACGTCGCCGTGGGCGACAGGGTGCGCGTCACCGGCCTCGTCGGCGAGGCCAACGGCCTCACCCGGCTCTCGAACGCCACGGCGGTCGTCTGCGAGGAGGACGTCGACCTCCCCGCGGCCGCCGAGCTGGAGCTGCCCGTGGAGAGCCTCGACGACCTGGAGGCGTACGAGGGGATGCTGGTGACGTTCCCGCAGGAGCTCTACGTCGCCGAGTACTTCAACTTCGACCGCTTCGGCGAGATCGTGCTCTCCGCGCCGGTGAACGGCACCAGGCCCTACCAGCCCACCTCGCTCCTGGCGTCAGACGACCCGGGCGTCGCCGCGCTACAGGACCTGATCGTCCGCTCGCGCATCACGCTGGACGACGGCAGGAGCCGCCAGAACCCCGACCCGGCCAGGCACCCGAACGGCGAGGTGTTCGACCTCACCAACCTGTTCCGCGGCGGCGACACGGTGCGGGGCGTCACCGGCGTCCTCGACTTCGCCTTCGGCCTCTACCGCGTGCAGCCGACGCAGGGCGCCGTCCACACGCCGGCGAACCCGCGGCCGGAGGAGCCCGACGACGTGGGCGGCTCGGTGCGCGCGGCGGCGTTCAACGTACTTAACTACTTCGACGACTTCGGCGCGAGCTGCGGGCCCGCCGGCGACGAGGACTGCCGCGGCGCCGACGACGCCGAGGAGTTCGCGCGCCAGCGCGCCAAGGTCGTGGCGGCTATCGCGGCCATGGACGCCCACGTGGTGGGGCTCATAGAGATCGAGAACGACCCGGACCAAGGGGCCCTTAAGGACCTCGTCGCCGGGCTGAACGACGTCGCGGGCGCGGGGCGCTACGCCTACGTGGACACCGACGGGCCGGTGGGCACCGACGCCATCAAGGTGGCGCTCGTCTACCAGCCGGGCGCGGTGACGCCGGTGGGCGACCCGGCCGTCCTCGACGACGAGGCGTTCCTCGATCCCAACGGCTCGGGCGAGGACCGTAACCGCGCCGCGCTGGCGCAGACGTTCGAGGACGCGTCGGGCGGCCGCTTCACGGTCGTCGTGAACCACCTCAAGAGCAAGGGCAGCGAGTGCGGCGCCGGCGACGACGACCCGGTGGAGGGCAGCTGCGCCCTCACGCGCCTGCAGGGCGCCCTCGCCCTCATGGAGTGGCTGGCCGCCGACCCGACGGGCGCGGGCGACCCCGACTTCCTGCTGGTGGGCGACCTCAACTCCTACGCGGAAGAGGCCCCGATCGCGGCGCTCGTGGACGGCGGCTTCGTCGACCTGCTGCGTGAGCACGTCGGCGAGCTGGCGTACACCTACGTCTTCGACGGCCAGCTCGGCTACCTCGACCACGCGCTCGCCAGCGCGAGCCTCGCGCCTCAGGTCACGGGCGCGACCGCCTGGCACGTCAACGCCGACGAGGTCGACCTCATCGACTACGACACGACCTTCAAGCTCCCGAACCAGGCAGCCCTCTACGCGCCCGACCCGTACCGCTCCTCCGACCACGACCCGGTGATCGTGGGCCTCGACCTGAACGCGTCGCCCCGGTGCGAGCAGGCGACCCCGAGCCTGGCGACGCTGTGGCCGGCGAACCACCGCCTGGTCGCCGTGGCGATCGACGTGCCCGACCCCGAGGGCGACGCGGTGACCGTTAGCGTCGACTCGGTCTTCCAGGACGAGCCGGTGGACGGCGCTGACGACGGCGCGACGAGCCCCGACGCCGTCGTCGGCCAGGGCGGCGCTCTGGAGCTGCGCGCCGAGCGCAGCGGCGCGGGCAACGGCCGCGTCTATCACGTGGCGTTCACGGCGCGTGACGCCACCGGCTCGTGCCGCGGCGTGGTGACCGTCGCCGTCCCGCTCAGCCCGGCCAAGGGCGCCGTAGACGACGGGCCCCTGTACGACGCGACCGCGCCCTGAGCGGGGCGCTCGCCGAACAGCGAGGGGCGGGCCCGTAGGCCCGCCCCTTCTCCCCCGTCACGCGCGCCCGACGTCCGGCGTGCCGGCCCGCTACCGCGGGCCTACCGGGGTCAGGCCGCGGCCTGCGAGCCCCTGAGCTCCTCGAGGTCGGCCAGCAGCCGCTGCCGGTCGTCCTCGTCGGCGACCTGGCAGGCCAGCAGCCACGCCTCGGCCCTGTGGAACTCGGCCTCCTCCGGGTCGCCCCGCAGGGCGTGGGCGCGAGCGAGCGCCTCGTGCGCGTAGCCCAGCAGGTACGCGGGCTCGTCGTCCCCGAGGCCCGCGGGCGGCGCGTCCTCGCGCACCCCGGCCGGCACGGTGTCGGTGGCCACGGGCGGCATGTCGGCGGCGATGGCCGTGGCGCTGTGCGCGTTGAGGTCCCTGGCGGCCTCCAGCGCCAGCAGCGCGTGCGCCAGTGCGGCCTCGACGCGCCCCAGGAGGCAGCTCGCGCGCGAGACCTGCCAGTGGCCGATCGCCCGTTGCGCCGGCCCGAAGTCGGGCCGCCTGGTCCAGTGCCACAGCGAGGCGTAGGCCAGTAGCAGCATCTCCTCGTCGTCGTGGGCGGTGCGCTCCGCCTTGTCCATCAGGTCCCAACAGGCGTTGAAGCACTCCGTGGAGAAGCGCTCGTGGACGGCCCGGTCCTCCGCTGCCATGCCTCACCTCCGCTCGGTCGAGCCTAGACGCTGCCTCCGTGAGCCGTCTCAGAGCCGGCGTAGAGGTCGGCGCAGCGCTCGGGGGTGAGCGGCCCGACCTCCAGCTGCGCGGGTTCGCTCGCCACGCCCAGAAGGTAGCGCCCGCGGGCACCGCCGCCGCGCGCGCCGGGCGCTCGTGAGGGCGGGACCGCGGGCGCCTCCGCGCCGGGGCTGCTCAGGCCCGGCGGTAGAGGAGCTCCCGCTTGACCTCCTCGATGGCCTGGGTCACCGGGATGCCGCGCGGGCAAGCCTCGGTGCAGTTGTAGGCCGTGCGGCAGCGCCACAGGCCGTTCACGCCGTTGAGGATCGCCAAGCGGTCGCCGGCGGCCTGGTCGCGCGAGTCGAAGATGAAGCGGTGCGCGTTCACGATCGCGGCGGGACCGACGTAGCGGCCGTTCGTCCAGAACACGGGGCAGGACGACGTGCAAGCGGCGCAGAGGATGCACTTCGTGGTCTCGTCGAAGCGCTCCCGCTCCTCGGGGCTCTGGAGCCTCTCCGTGGCGGGCGGCGTCTCGTCGTTGATGAAGTACGGCAGCACCGACTTGTAGGCGTCGAAGAACGGCTCCATGTCGACGATCAGGTCCTTGAGGACCGGGAGCCCGGGCAGCGGCTCGACGGTGATCCTGTCGCCCAGGTCCTTCACCAGCACCTTGCAGGCCAGCCGGTTGCGGCCGTTGATGAGCATGGCGTCGGAGCCGCAGATGCCGTGGGCGCACGAGCGCCTGTAGGCCAGGCTGCCGGTGCGCTCCCACTTGATCATGTTGAGGACGTCGAGGACCCGCTCGGTGGGCTCGACGTCGAGCTGGTGCTCCTCCCAGCGGGGACGCTTGTCGACCTCGGGGTCGAAGCGCTTGATCCGGACCGTGATCTGCATGTCGCTCCTAGTAGACGCGGGGCTTGGGCTCGTACTTGCCCAGCGTCACGGGCTTGTAGCTGATGCGCAGGCCGCCTTCGTCCTGGTGCACCAGCGTGTGCTTGAGCCAGTTCGCGTCGTCGCGCTCCTTGTGGTCCTCGCGCGAGTGCGCGCCGCGCGACTCGGTGCGGTTCAGGGCGGCGTGGACGAGCAGCTTGGCGTTGTCGAGCAGGAAGCCGAGCTCGAGCGCCTCCATGAGCTCGGTGTTGTAGACCTTGCCCTTGTCCTCGACCCCGATGCGCTCGTAGCGCTGGTAGAGCTCCTCGAGCTTGGCGACCTGCGCCGTGAGCGTCTCTTGCGTGCGGAACACCGAGGCGTTGTCCATCATGGACGCCTGCAGCTCGCTGCGCAGCTGCGAGACGCGCTCCTCGCGCGGGCCGTTGAGCGCCTTGTCCACCAGCTCCCTGGCGCGGTCCTTGACGTCACGCGGCAGGACGCCGAACTCGGCCGTGGCGGCGAAGGCCGCGGCGTTGCGGCCCGCGCGGCGGCCGAACACCAGCAGGTCGCCCAGCGAGTTCGTGCCCAGCCGGTTCGCGCCGTGCAGGCTGGCGCACGCGACCTCGCCGGCAGCGTACAGGCCCGGCAGGACGGTGTTGTCGCCGTCGAGGATGACGTTCGTGTCGATGGTGGTGGGGATGCCGCCCATCGCGTAGTGGGCCGTGGGCTGGATCGGCACGAGCTCCCTCACCGGGTCAACGCCCAGGTAGATGCGCGCGAACTCGGTGATGTCGGGCAGGCGCTCCTCGATGATGTGCGGGTCGAGGTGCGTGAGGTCGAGGTGGATGTAGTCCTTGTTCGGCCCGGCGCCGCGGCCCTCGCGGATCTCGAGGTACATCGCGCGGCTCACCAGGTCGCGGGGCGCCAGGTCCTTGATCGTGGGTGCGTAGCGCTCCATGAAGCGCTCGCCCTCGCCGTTGCGCAGGATGCCGCCCTCGCCGCGCGCGCCCTCGGTGAGCAACACGCCCAGCTTGTAGAGGCCCGTGGGGTGGAACTGGTAGAACTCCGGGTCCTCGATGGGGATGCCGCGCCGGAAGGCGATGCTCATCAGGTCGCCGGTGAGCGCGTGCGCGTTCGAGGTGACCTTGAACATGCGACCGTTCCCGCCGGTCGCGATGATGACGGCCTTGGCCAGGAACGTGTGCAGGGTGCCGGTGGCCAGCTCGTACGCCACCACCCCGCGGCAGGCGCCGCCCTCGATGATCAGGTCGAGGACGTGGAACTCGTTGAAGAACCGCACGTCGTCCTTGATCGACTGCTGGTAGAGCGTCTGCAGGATCATGTGGCCGGTGCGGTCGGCGGCGTAGCAGGCGCGCTCCACGGCGGCCTTGCCGTGCTCGCGGGTGTGTCCCCCGAACTTGCGCTGGGCGATCTTGCCGTTCGGCAGGCGGCTGAACGGCAGGCCCATGTGCTCGAGCTCGTAGACGGCCTCGATGACCTCGTAGGCGAAGACCTCGGCGACGTCCTGGTCGGTGAGGTAGTCGCCGCCCTTCACGGTGTCGAAGGCGTGCCACTCGGGGTGGTCCTCGCTGACGTTCCCGAGCGCGGCGCCCACGCCGCCCTGCGCCGCGCCCGTGTGGGAGCGGGTCGGGTAGAGCTTCGAGATCACGGCGACCGACACTCCCGGGTGCTGCGCCGCGTACCTGGCGGCCATCAGCCCGGCGCCGCCGGCGCCCACCACGATGACGTCGAACCTATGGAAGTCGCTCATCTACCCCTCGCGGCTGGCCCAGCGGCGCCCGGCGTCACTGGCCGAGGTTCCTCACGGCCTCGCCCATCTCGTCGAACGTGAACGTCCACAGCGTCATCACGCCGACGACGAAGAGGGCCGCGACCACCGTGTAGAGGACGGCCTTGACCCAGAAGCGCGCCTGCGGCCTCTTGATGTAGTCGTCCACGACGTAGCGCAGGCCGTTCGTGCCGTGCAGCAGCGCCAGGCCGAGCAGGAACGAGTCCATGACCCGCACCGCCGGCTGCGCCAGGCGCTGGGCTACGTAGTCGAAGTCGATCTCGCCCGCGTTCATGACGATGTTGTTCGTGAACACGTGGGCGAACACGAGGAACACCAGCAGGAACCCGCTGATGCGCATGAACACCCACCAGGCGAGCTCGCTGTTCGTGCCGTAGGCGGCCCGCGCGTCGCGCAGCGTGCGCGGCCTGACGGCCCTCGTCCTGGTCGTGGGCGCGTCCACCGCCATCAGGCCCCTCCGATGATCTCGGGGATGATCTTGAACAGGACGGGGATGCCGATGGCCGTGGTGATGCCCAGGACCCCGTACCACATGGCGCGCTGGTAGCGGATCGCCCACGGGGTGAAGTCGAGGAGGATGATCCGCAGCCCGTTGAGCGCGTGGTAGACGACGCCGGCGATGATCAGCACCAGGCCTATGCGGAACGGCCACTGGTGGTAGAAGATCAGGAAGCGGTTGAAGGGGCCGTCCGGCCCGTACATCACCAGGCTGATGTCGAACACGTGGAGCAGCAGGTAGAGCGCCAGGGCGACACCCGATATCCGGTGCAGGTAGTAAGCCCACTGGCCCTCACGGCCTCGGTACATCTCGACCTCCGTACGAGCGAGCCGACCGCCTCGACGAGGCGCTCCCGCCATCGTACACCCGGCTCCGTCGCCGTCCCCGACGGCAGGAGAGCCGAGGGCGACAACGGCGGGCCGCCGCGTGCGCTCCCGCGGCTCCGCGGGCGGGGGCGGGCGGCGCGGGCAGGGGGAAGGCGCGGGCAGGGCGGACGGCGCGGGCGGCGCGGAGCTGGTCGCTCCGGCGCCCCGGAAGGCGGCCGGCGGGCAGCCCCGGCACCCCGAGAGAGCGCGGTTCCGGGGTAACCTGCTCGGGATGCTCCTCGCCTTCGACCTAGACAAGACGCTCGTCACCGATGACTTCAGGCTGCCGGACGACATCGCCGACGCGATCGGCGCCGCGCGGGCAGCCGGTCATCACGTGACGGTCCTCACGGGCAGGCCCCTGGTGGCCGCCCGCGAGTACCTCGAGCGTCTCGCCGTCGACAGGCCGCACGCGGTCAACCACGGCTCCACCATCCTCGCCGCCGACGGCTCGCTGATCGACAGGAAGCACCTGCGGCCGGACGACGTGACGGCCATCCTCGAGGCGTTCCTCGAGGACCTCGAGCTCGAGTTCTCCTGCGTCGTCGACGACCACATCTACGTGCGCGACCCGGCGCACGAGCGCTGGGTGTTCGCGCACGCGCAGGGCCGCGTGGTCGCCCGCTACGCCCGCGGGCTCGCCCTCGCGGCCGACAAGGTCGTGTTCCACGCCAACGGCCGGCACGCCGAGATCGAGGCGCTGCTCGCCAGCAGCCACCCCCACCTGGTGCGCTACGCCTGGGGCGAGGGCTGGCTCGAGGTCGTACCCACCGGCGGCGACAAGGGCACGGCCCTGGCGCGCATCGCCGAGATGCTGGGCGTCCGGCGCGACCAGGTGGTCGCGTTCGGCGACGGCCTCAACGACGTCAGCATGCTGAGCTGGGCCGGCCACGCCGTGGCGGTGGGCCCCGACGCCCACCCCGACGCCCTGGCCGTCGCCGACGAGCGCGTCCCCTCGCCCGAGGAGGGCGGCGTCGCCGCCTGGCTGAAGGTCAACGCGCTCTAGCGCGGGCCCTTCCCGACGAGGACCCGCCCCGTCTACCGGGAACGCACCGCTCGCACCGAGCCGTTCTCCTCACGCGACTGAGGCTCGTCCCCAACCTCCTCATGTCCTCGGCCCCCGTACTGGGGGACCGCCGGTCCCGGCCACCCAGGCCGCGGCCGGCGAGGAGGGAGGCGACCCATGCGGAGACACGCGCGCGCGTGGACGCTGTCCGCGCTGCTGGCGCTAGCGGTGCCGGCGCTCGGCCAGGAGGGCCAGCAGGACCAGGCGGGACGGCAGGGGGCGGAGCAGCTCGACGCCCTGTTCGTGCTCGCCGCCGCCGACGGCGACATGTACGAGGTCGAGTCCTCGCAGGCGGTACTCGCGGGCGCCGGCGACGACCAGGAGCTGGCCGACCTCGCCCAGCGGATCATCGACGACCACACCGCCAGCAGCCAGCGGCTCCAGGAGATCGCCGCGGCCGCGGGGTTCGAGCTGCCCGCCGAGATGAGCGCCGCCAAGCGGTTCAAGGTCGAGGAGCTGCGCGTGCTCGGCCGCGACATGCGCGTGCAGGCCTACCTGTTCCAGCAGGAGCTGGCGCACGTCGACGCCATCGCGCTCTTCACCAGCTACGCCCAGCTGGGCGCGAACGAGGAGCTGAGGACGTTCGCCGCGCGGGCGCTGCCGGTCCTCGAGGAGCACCTACAGGCGGTGCGGGCGCTGCGCGGCCAGTAGGGCGAGATGTCGGTGATGATGGCCTACCTCTTCCAG
>CAZGXF010000097.1:2800-9346 GCA_964529575.1 uncultured bacterium | reverse complement strand
TCGACCACGGTGACACCGTTGGCTAGCACGCGCTCGTAGAGCTGCTCGAGGTCCGGCGCCTCGATGTAGAGGGAGAGCGCCGACCTGCCGCCCAGCCGCGCCTTTATGGCCTCGTCGAAGCCTCGCGAGTAGAGGTCGGCCGGGACCTCGACCATGACGCGCGCGTCGCCGCGCGAGAGCGAGCAGTTCACCTGGTCGGGACCGCCCCCGGTGAGCTCGAAGCCTAGCTTGTCGACGTAGAAGTCGAGGGCCTCACGCATGTCGGGCACGCGCACGGAAGGGATCACACCCCAGCCAGCCATGAACACCTCCAGCGCCCGCCCCGTGGACCCCCGTAGCCTACACGCGGAGCGTGGGGCGTCTACTGGGGTGCGAGCAGCACGACCTCGCGCAGGGTGGCGAGGTCCACGGCCGGACGCACCAGGTAGGTGCGCCTCAGCTCGTTCGGGTCGGGCGGCAGGACCTCCTCGACCACGCCCACCAGCACGCCCTGGGGGAACAGCCCGCCGCGGCTCGAGGTCTCCACCAGGTCGCCCACCTCCACAGGGTCCACCTCGAGGAAGCCCGTCACCCGCACCCTGTCGCCCACGTCGCCCACGGCGATGCCCTGGCCGCCCTTGCCCCGCACCGTCACGCCCACGCGCGACTGCGGGTCGAGCACCGTACGCACGACGGACGAGCCCGGCGCCACGTCGGTGACGATGCCCACCAGTCCCTGAGGCACGGTCACGGGCATGTCGACCGTGATGCCGCTCCTGGCCCCTAAGCCCAGCACCAACCGCGAGAGGTCGGGGCCCACCGTGCCGCCCACGACCGGCGCGGTCGCCACGACGCCGGGCGACTGCGAGCGGCGCACCTCCAGCACCTGCTCGAGGCGCTGCACCTCGAGCTCGAGGAGGCGGGCGTCCTCGCGCGCCGCCGCCAGCTCGTCCTCGAGCCTCGCCAGCTCGGCGCGCAGGTCGCGCCGGTCGACGAGGCTCTCCGCCGCGAGCCTGAAGTTCGTGCCGGCGCGGTGCAGCAGGTCGTGGGGCATGGCGATGGCGGCCGTGTACTCGTACGGCACCCGGCCGACCACGGCCATGAGCACGATCGTCACGAGGCCCAGCGCCAGGAACGCGTACCAGGCCCGCAGGAGGCTAGACAAGCGGGACCCCCAGGCGCCGCGCGGCCTCGACCACCGTGGGCAGGCTCAGGCCGACGACGTTCGTGTAGCAGCCCTCGATGGCCGCCACCAGCGCGGCACCGCGGCCCTGGATCGCGTAGCCGCCCGCCTTGTCCACGCCCTCGCCGGAGGCCACGTACCACGCGACCTCCGCCTCCGACAGCGGCCGGAAGCGGACGCGCGTGCGCACCACCACGTCCTCGCGCCTGTCGCCCAGGCGGAGGGCGTGACCCGTGTAGACGTCGTGGACGGTGCCGGAGAGGCGGCGGAGGTAGTCGGCGTTGTCCGCGGGCGTGGGCGGCTTGTTGATGACCTCGCCGTCCACGACGACGGTCGTGTCGGCGGCGAGCACCAGGCCGGCGGGCCGCCGCGCTCCCACCACCGCCGCCTTCGCGGCCGCCAGGCGCGCCACCAGCTCGGCCGGCCCCTCGCCAGGCAGGACGGTCTCGTCGACGTCGGCGGGCTCGACGTCGAACGTCAGGCCGAGGGAGGCGAGGAGCTCGCGCCGACGTGGCGATGCGCTGGCCAACACGAGTCCCCTCACGCGGCCCAGTCTACCCAGGCCGGGCTGACGCCCAGGACGACCCGGCGGCGCGGGCCTCGGACGCACGCGGACGCCGGGCCCGGCATGACGACGCGGCGCCCGGTCTCCCCCGCGACGAGCGGGCGGTTAGACTGCCGGCCGTGATGGCCCAGACGCCGGGAAGCGACGGACAGAAGCGCGACGCCGCCGCGGCCGCCCTCGAGCTCGTGGAGGACGGCATGACGCTGGGGCTGGGGACCGGGAGCACCGCCTACTGGTTCGTGGCGGGCGTGGCGGAGCGCCTGCGGTCGGGCGCCCTGCAGCGCGTGCGCGGCGTGCCCACCTCGGAGGCCACGGCGCGCCAGGCGCGCGAGGCGGGCATCGAGCTGGTCGACCTGCCGGCCGCGGGCGTCGACCTGGCGGTGGACGGCATGGACGAGCTGGCGCCCGGCCTTGACGCGGTGAAGGGGTTGGGGGGCGCGCTCCTGCGCGAGAAGGTGGTGGCCGCCTCGGCGCGCGCGTTCGTGCTGATCGGCGACGAGTCGAAGCTCGTATCGCGGCTGGGCGAGAAGGCGCCGGTGCCGGTCGAGGTGGTGCGCTTCGGGCTGGCGCGGACCGTGCGCCTGCTGGGCGCGCTCGGCGGCGAGGCGGTCGTGCGCGAGCGGGACGGCGCGCCGGTCGTGACGGACAACGGCAACCTGGTGGTCGACCTCCGCTTCGCCGGTCGCTTCGACCCCGAGGAGCTCGCGGCCGAGCTGTCGGCGCTGCCCGGCGTGGTGGAGCACGGGCTCTTCCTGGGCATGGCCGACCTGGCGTTCGTGGCCGGCCAGGGCGGCGTCCGCCGTCTGGGGAGGGAGGCGTGATCGTGGCCGTGGGCCTCGACCTGGTCGAGATCGCCCGCGTGAGACGCGCCGCCGAGAACCACCCCCACCGCTTCCTCGAGCGCTGCTTCCACCCCGACGAGCTCGCCGAGCTGGCCGGGCGGAGCGACCCCTACCCGGGCCTGGCCGCCCGCTTCGCGGCCAAGGAGGCGTTCGCGAAGGTCTGGCCGTCGTCCCTGGGCTGGCGCGACGTCTGGGTGGTCAAGGAGGGGCGGAGACCGGTGCTGCGTGCCAGCCCCCGGCTGGCCGAGGCGATGGAGGGCGAAGGGCTCGTGGCTCACGTCTCGCTCTCGCACGCCGTGGACCACGCCGCCGCCGTGGTGGTCCTCGAGCGCCGGGTCCGCCCCGCCGACGAGGGGACGCCGGCGTGAGCGTCGAGGAGAGGCCGCACGTCACCGCCTACACCGACGGCTCCTGCGACACGGCCTCGGGCCGCGGCGGCTGGGCCTACCTGCTCGCCTCGGGCGGCCGGACCCGCCGCGCCTCGGGCTTCGAGCCGGACACCACCAACAACCGCATGGAGCTCACTGCGGCGGTGCGCGCCCTGGAGGCGCTGAACCGCCCCTGCCGCGTCACGGTCGTCACCGACAGCGAGTACCTCAAGAAGGCCTTCACCGACGGCTGGCTCGCGAAGTGGCAGCGCAACGGCTGGGTGACGTCCGCGCGCCAGCCGGTCAAGAACCGCGACCTGTGGGAGCGGCTCCTGGAGCTCACGGCCGAGCACGAGGTGGAGTGGTCGTGGACCCGCGGTCACGCGGGGCACCGCGAGAACGAGCTCGTGGACAGGCTGGCGCTGGAGGCGCGCCGCACCGGGCGCGGGACCGCCGCCACGGACTGAGGACGCCACGCGGAGACGGGCGGGACCCGCCTCACCGCACGGTGGCGGAGGGCTAGGCAGCCAGCTCGGCCAGGAAGCGCCGCAGCACCTCGAGGCCCAGCGGCAGCGAGGTGGCGTCGACCCACTCGGAGAGCGTGTGCGCCCCGCCGCCGCGGTAGGCGCCCAGCGCCACGGCGCTGAGCCCGGCGGCCATGGCCGCGTTCGCGTCGGTTGAGGCCGGCGCCAAGGAGGCGTCGATGCCCACGGCGGACAGCGCCTTCCTGGCCGCCTCGACGAGCCGGGCGTTGTCGCTGGCGCCGGCAGGGCGGGCGCCCACGCGGCTCACCGTGAGCCCGCAGCCGCTCTCCTCCGCCACCCTCTCCACCTCGGCGCGGCAGGCCTCCCACAGCAGCTCCAGGGTGCGCTGGTCGACGCTGCGCAGGTCGAGCGCGAAGCCGGCCTCGGCGGCGATCGAGTTGACGCTGGTGCCGCCCCAGACGAGCCCCACGTTCAGGCTCGAGCGGGGCTCCCGCGGCACGGGCAGCGCCGCCAGCCGGGCCACGGCCCGGCCCACGGCGTGCACGGCGCTGGGGCTCGGGTAGTCGCCCCACGAGTGCCCGCCGGCGGTGGTCATCACGACCTCGTGCCGCAGCGACCCCACGCCCTGGTGGCACACCGAGCCCAGGTGCCCGTCGAACGCCACGAAGTGGTCCACGCGGTCCTTGTGGTCGGCCACCACCTGGCGGGCGCCGCGCAGGTCGCCTGCCCCTTCCTCGCCCACCGTGGCCGCCACCACCAGGCGCGGCCGGCGCTCGGGGAGCTCCTGAAGGTAGGCGGTCAGCAGCGCCAGGCCGGCGGCGTCGTCGCCGACGCCGGGCCCCAGGAGCCGGTCGCCGTCGCGCCGCACCCTCACGTCGGTCCCCTCGCCGAAGACGCTGTCGAGGTGCGCCGCCACGAGCACGACCGGACCGCTCCCGCCCGGCACGTCGGCCACGACGTTGCCTGCGGCGTCCCGGCGCGGCTCGAGGCCCGCCTCGCTCCACAGGCGCGCCACGACCTCGGCGCGGGCGCTCTCGGCGAAGGTGGGGGCGGGGGTCTCCGCCAGGAGCACGACCAGGTCGACGAGACGCTGCGCCAGCCCGGCGGGCGCCGGGTCCCCCAGGGCCTGGCTCACGCGTCGGTGCCGTCCTGCAGCGTCGCGATGCCCTCGCGCAGCGCGTACAGGGCGGCCTGCGTGCGGTTGTTGAGCCTCAGTTTCGAGAAGATCTCGGTCAAACGGTTGCGCACGGTCTTCTCGCTCACGCCCAGGCTCTCGGCGATCTCCTGGTTCGTGGAGCCCTGCGCCAGGTGCCTGAGGATCTCCTCCTCGCGCTCGGTGAGCTCGCTGATCTTGTGCTCGGGGTGTTGGGGCAGGTCGCCGTACTTCCGGAACTCGGCCAGGATCTCCGCGGCCATCTCGGCGTTCAGCAGGGTCTCGCCGGCGGCCACGCGGCGGATGGCCTCGACGAGCTCGTCGGCGCCGGAGTCCTTGAGCATGTAGCCGCGTGCGCCCGCCTTGATGGCCTCGAACACGTACCGGTCCTGCCGGTACATGGTCAGGATGATGACCTTGGCGTCCGGCTGCTCGGCGAGGATGGCCTTCGTAGCCGCCACGCCGTCGACCTCCGGCATCTGGATGTCCATGAGGACGACGTCGGGCCGCGTCTCGAGCGCGTGCCTTATCGCCTCCCTGCCTGTTGACGCCTCGCCGATGACCCGGAAGCCCTCCTCGGTCTCGAGGATGCCGCGCAGGCCCTGCCGGAACATGGCGTGGTCGTCGCAGAGCAAGATCCGCGTCATGACTCACTGTACTCCGCGCACCCCATCTCGCGGTGGTACCCTGGCCTCCGCAGCTGCCGGGCACGCCGGGCCGGCCATGCCACCGAACAGCCTCACCAGGCCGGGGGCCTGGTCGGCGCGGGGCGCCCGGCAGCTGCCTTAGGCGCGGCCGCGTAGGCCAGCGGCGCGCCCCATCCTGAAGCGGAGCGATCGGAGAACTCATGGCACACCCGAAGGGCGTCCTGTTGGAGCGGGCGCAGAAGCTCGGCCTCGAGAGGCCCGAGTTCCGTACCGCCCGGACGGGCCCGGAGCACGAGCCGGTCTTCATCACCGACGTCGTGCTCGAGGGCGAGGTGATAGGCACCGGCCAGGGCGGCTCGAAGCGCACGGCCGAGAAGAACGCGGCCGAGGAGGCGCTGGCCGCGTTGGAGGCGCGCCTGGAGGCCACCGACAAGCCGGCGGCGAAGGGCAAGGGGAAGCAGGCCGCCGCGAAGGACGGTGGGGCCAAGGCGGCCGCCGCGGCCCAGGGCGGCGGGGCGAAGGCGACCCGGTCCAGCGGCGCGAGAGGCGGCAAGGCCGGCGCCGCGGCCGGAGGCGGCAAGGACGGCGGCGCCGAGCCGTCGGCCGCGTCCGCGAGGGCCGGCGCGGCGGTCACGACCCCGGCGGCCGCGCAGTCGACCGCTGCCGCGCAGCCCGCGCCCGCCGCGGTCGAGGACGACGTGGAGGAGGAGCCGTTCGACGGCCCCTGGCCGATGTTCGACGACCTCCTCGCCGCCGTCGTCACGGTCGCCGAGCGCCGCGTCTTCGCCGACCTGCGGGGCGAGGACGCCCGCGTGGCGATCCGCGACTTCTCGCTCGACCTCTACAAGGAGCTGCTGCTCGGCCTGGGCGAGATCGAGGAGGAAGAGGAGGACTGAGGGCGGGTGGTCGACCGGCGGCGCCCGCGCCCACGCGGCTCCGCCGACGCTCCCGCCCTCACCGGCCCTGCTTGGCGAAGCGCTCGATGCTCCGCAGCAGGGCCGTGGCCTTCTCGCGCACCAGCATCTCGCGCAGCGCCGGGCTGCCGGTGAAGCCGGCCGTGCCGTGCAGCTCGATGATGTCGACCGCCTTGGCGCTGAAGGCCGACAGCGGCGTGGCCATGGCGATGCCGGCCGTGGTCTCGGGCGTGGCGGGCTCGAGGCCGAAGAGGTCGTCGTCGAGCCCCCCGGCGCTGGGGTTCACGACGACGACCACGTCGCCGTCGTTCGTCTTCACGAGGTAGCGGCGCTCCTCGCGTGGGGTGCCTCGTTCCATGGGTCAAGAAGGCTAGCACGTCGGTTCGCGTACGCCCGGCCGTCGCCAGGCG
>CAZGXF010000097.1:0-2700 GCA_964529575.1 uncultured bacterium | reverse complement strand
CGCCAGGCGCGAGGCGGCGGCGCGCCGGGGCTCGCCCCCCGGTGGGGACGGTGGCCCCGACGCCCGGCCGGGTGGCACACTGTCCCGGTGACCGGACTCCTGGCTTCCCATCCCGGCCTCGCGGTGGCGACGATCATCGCGCTCGGCGTCGCCGCGCAGTGGCTGGCCTGGCGCTGGCGCGTCCCGGCGATCCTCCCGTTGCTGGCCGCCGGCTTCCTCGTGGGACCCGTCCTCGGCGTGCTCAGGCCCTCGCAGCTCTTCCCCGCCGAGCTGTTCTTCCCCCTCGTGTCGCTGGCCGTCGGCCTGATCCTCTTCGAGGGCGGCCTCACCCTGCGGTTCGCCGAGATCCACGAGACGCGGCGCGTGGTGTTCAACCTCGTCACCTGGGGCGGCCTCGTCACCTGGATCGGCGCCGCGCTGGCCGCGAACCTGATCGCCGGCGTCGAGCTGCACCTGGCGCTGCTGTTCGGCGCGCTGGTGATGGTCACGGGACCCACCGTCATCGGGCCGCTGCTCCGCATCGTCCGGCCGGTCGCCAACGTCGCCAACGTCTTGAAGTGGGAGGGCATCGTCATCGACGCGGTCGGCGCGCTCGTGGCCGTGCTCGTCTACGAGTCCCTCACGCTGCGGCACGCCGGCGAGCCTCTGGGCAGCGTCGTGCTGCTGCTCCTCCGCTTCCTGTTCGTGGGCGCCGTCACGGGGGCGGCGGGCGGGCTCACCCTCGCCTGGCTCCTCAAGCGCCGCGTGGTGCCCGATTACCTCATCAACGTCGTGGCCCTGGCGCTGCTGTTCGCCACGTTCACCTTGGCCGACGTGCTCTCGTCCGAGGCCGGCCTGCTGGCGGCCGTGGTGATGGGCATCATCGTGGCGAACGCCGGGGTGCCTAACCTCGGCTCGCTGCTGACGTTCAAGGAGGACCTGACGGTGCTGTTCGTCAGCGTCCTCTTCATCGCGCTGGCGGCGAACGTCTCGCAGCAGG
Organism: uncultured bacterium; assembly: GCA_964529575.1. Lineage (GTDB taxonomy): Bacteria > Deinococcota > Deinococci > Deinococcales > Trueperaceae > DASRWD01. The sequence continues at coordinate 1,721 of CAZGXF010000097.1, read as the reverse complement.
CCGCGCTGTCGGCGCTGAGCTGGGAGACGATGGCCGTGGTGGCGGTCGTCGTGCTGCTGCTCAGGCCGCTCGACGTGATGCTCTCGAGCATCGGCTCCACGCTGTCGCTCAGGGAGAGGGCGTTCATCGCCTGGGTGGGGCCCCGCGGCATCGTGGCCGCCTCGGTGACCTCGCTGCTGGCCACGCGGCTGCTGGCGCAGGGCATCGCGGGGGCCGAAGCGCTGGTGCCCATGGTGTTCGCCGTGATCGTCGTGAGCGTGCTCCTCGCCAGCCTGACCGCGAAGCCCCTGGGGGTGCGCCTGGGCGTGGCCGACCCGGACCCGCAGGGCTTCCTGGTGCTGGGCGCTCACCCCGTGGCCCGGCACATCGCCCGGCGCCTCGCCGACACGGGGCTGCAGGTGCTCCTCACCGACACGAACGCCGCGAACGTCGCCGCCGCCCGCGCCGAGGGACTGAACGCCTACCACGGCAGCCCGCTGGCGGACGGCAACGACGACCAGCTTCGCCTCTCCGGGATCGGCCGCCTCCTGGCGCTTACCTCTAACGAGGAGGCCAACGCCCTCACGGCCCTGCGCTTCCGCCGCGAGTTCGGGAAGGACAACGTCTACCAGCTGTCACCCAAGGAGCACGAGCCGTCCACGAACCGGCTCGGCGGCGAGAACCGCGGCCTATGGCTGTCGTTGGGGAGGCTCTCCTACGACCGGCTGCAGCGGCTCCACGCGAACGGGGTGGAGCTGGTGGAGGTGGCGCTCTCGCCCGAGCACACCCTCGCCGACTTCATCGCCACCCACGGCGAGAGCGCGGTGCCGCTGTTCGTGGCCCGCGACGGCACCGTCGACGTCGTGTCGGAGGCCACGGACCCCGAGCGCGTCGACGACGGCACCCTGCTGGCGTTCATCGACCCGCGGGCCTGACGGGTCCTACTCGCTGGCCTCGTCGAGGAACTGCTGCAGCTTCGCCTTGTTGACCGTGATCGGCGAGCGCCGCCGCCGCACGGCGCCGTACTCGAGGAGCCGCGCCAGGCAGTGGCTCACCGTCTCGCGCGTGGCGCCGATCATCTTCGCCAGGTCCTGCTGCGTGAGGTTCAGGTCTATGACCGTGCCGCGCTCGGACTCGACGCCGAAGTCGTTCGCCAGGCGCAGGAGCAGGTTCGCGAGGCGACCGGGCGCGTCGAACGCGCCCACCTCGGCCTGCCACTGCTGCGCCTGCCACAGGCGCGTGCTCATCACCTGGATGAACTTCATGGCGATCTTCGGGTGCTGCTGCAGGAGGCGCTGGAACTCCTCCTCGGGCATCACGATCAGCGTCGTGTCGACGACGGCCTCGGCCTGGTTCGGGCGCCGCTCGCTCTCGAGCAGCAGCAGCTCGCCGAAGATGTCGTACTGGCCCAACAGGCCGAGGATCATCTCCTTCCCGTTCGGGAAGTACATGGAGATCTTCACCATGCCGTCGCGCACGAAGTAGAGAGCGTCGGCCGGGTCCTCCATGTGGTAGATGATCTCGCCGGCAGCGAAGCGCTTGTACGGGGTGATGCGCGTGATCTTCTCGAGCTCGTCAGGCGTCAGGTCCTGGAAGAGCTTCGTGTTCTTCAGATGCCAGACCAGGCTCGGGTACTGGCTCGAACTAGACTCGGTCATCCACCGCCCCTCTCGACACGCGCCTCGGCCCAGTCCCGAGGTCGGCCCGGCGGGCCGTCGTGATCCGCGATGCTCATAAATCTA
>CAZGXF010000096.1:0-9445 GCA_964529575.1 uncultured bacterium | reverse complement strand
AGGCGCGCGTCCACCGCGGCGGCAAGGAGGTCTACAAGGGCTCCATCGCCGGCCTGAGGCGCTTCAAGGACGACGTGCGCGAGGTGGGCACCGGCTTCGAGTGCGGTATCAGCCTCCAGAACTACGACAACATCCAGGAGGGCGACATCATCGAGGTCTACGAGCTGGTAGAGGTGCCGGCCGCATGAACCGGGCGTCCACCGGCATCCTCATCCTGGCGGCGGTCCTGGCCTCCGTCCTGTACCTGTGGCAGCCGTGGGCCCCGGGCCAGTCGTCCCTCAAGCTGGGCCTCGACCTCCAGGGAGGGCTCCGCGTCACGCTGCAGTCCGAGCAGCCCGACCCGCTGCGCGAGGACCTGAGCGCCGCCCGCGACATCATCGAGAACCGCGTCAACCAGTTCGGCGTCGCCGAGGCCCTGGTGCAGACCTCCGGCGACAGGAACATCGTCGTGGAGCTGCCCGGCCTCACGGCCGAGGACCAGCAGCGGGCCCTCGACCTCATCGGCCAGCAGGCCGTGCTCGAGTTCAAGCTCGTGAGGCGCGAGTCGGAAGCCCTCTTCGACGAGGAGCTCACGCCCGCCGACCTCGAGCCGACCGCCTTCACCGGCGAGATCATCTCCAACGCCACGGCGGCGTTCGCCCAGGGGGCCGGCATGCCGGGCGGGCCCACCGTGAACTTCACGGTCCGCCCGGAGTTCGCCAGCCAGTTCGGGCAGTTCACCGGCAACAACCTCGGCCGGCGCATGGCCATCGTGCTCGACGACGTCGTCATCACGGCGCCGCGCCTCCAGGGCCGCATCTCCACGGAGGGCCAGATCACGGGCATCGCGACCCTGGACGAGGCCTCCGACATCGCCGTCGTCCTGCGCTCGGGCAGCCTGCCCATCAGCCTGCAGGTCGCCGAGGTGCGCTCCATCGGCCCGACGCTCGGACAGGACGCCATCAACGCCGGCACCACCGCCGCCGTCGTCGGGGGCGTGGCGGTGATCGTCGCCGTCGTCCTCTACTACGGACCGCTGTTCGGCGGCGTGCTGGCGTTCGGCGTGATGCTGGCGATGCTCTTCATCTTCGGCGCGCTCGCCGGGCTCGGCGCCTCGCTCACCCTGCCCGGCATCGCCGGCCTGGTGCTGACCATCGGCGCGGCGGTGGACGGCAACGTCATCAGCTTCGAGCGCATCCGCGAGGAGTTGCGCGCCGGCCGGGGCATCAGGCTCGCCATGAAGAAGGGCTTCGGCAGCTCGCTCTCGGCGATCATCGACGCCAACGTCACCACGCTGCTCGCCGCCGCGGCCCTGTACCAGTACACGAGCGGCCCGGTACGCGGCTTCGCCACCACGCTGGCCATCGGCATCGTGGCCTCGGTGTTCGTGAACACCGTGGTCGTGCCGTTCGTCCTCGACCTGCTGACGCTGAACGACCGCCGCACGTTCCTGTGGCACGGGTTCGACATACGGGGTCCCAGGTACGTGAAGCGCGGGCCGGTGTTGGTGCCCGTCACGGCGCTGCTGGCCCTGGCCTCCCTGGCCTGGGTGACGTTCCAGGGGCTGCCCATGTCCAACGACTTCACGGGCGGCACGAACGTCGTCCTCGGCGTACCCGAGGGCGTGTCCACCGCCGACGTGCGGACGGCCGTGGCCGAGCTGGAGGTCGAGGGCCTCGACCCGGCCTCCGCCACGATCGTCGAGGCCACGGGCCCGGACGGCGGCAGGCAGGTCATCGTCCGCACCGGCCTCACCTCCACCGAGCTGGGCGGCGAGGGCGACTTCGGCGCCCGGCTGGCGAACCAGGTGGGGGGCGAGCTGCTGTCGGCCGACTTCGTGGGCCCGGCCATAGGTGACGCCCTGCGGCGTGGCGCGGTCATGGCGGTGCTGGTGTCGCTGGCGCTGATCCTCGTGTACGTGGCGTGGCGCTTCTGGCCGAACTGGCAGGTGTCGGTGGCGGCGGTCGTCGCGACCGCGCACGACGTGCTCCTCAGCCTGGGCGCCGTGGCGCTGTTCCAGGTCGAGTTCAGCATCCCCGTCCTGGCGGCGCTCCTGTTCGTGGTCGGCTACTCGCTGAACGACTCGGTGATCATCGCCGACCGCATCCGCGAGAACCTGAGGACCGAGCGACACCTGAGCTACGTAGAGGTCGTCGACCTGGCCATCAACCAGACGCTGACCCGCACCATCGCCACCGCCGGCACCACGCTGTTGCCGGTGATCGCGCTGCTGCTCTTCGGCGGGTCGGTGCTGCAGGGCTTCAGCCTGGTCCTGCTCGTCGGCATCGTGGTGGGCACGTTCTCGTCCATCTTCGTGATGAGCCCGCTCGTCGTCTGGCTGCGCCAGACCAGGCGCGCCGGCGCGCGGGCGACGCGCGGGGCGCACGCCTGAGGTCGCTCTCAGCGGACTGACGGTAGAGACGCCGTGGGCGCCGCTCGGTCACCGGGCGGCGCCCTTCCTAGCTCAGGGAGCCTCCGCGTCGACGGCCGCGAGCTCCACGCGGAACTGCCGCAGGTAGGCGCCCAGGTGGGACACCACCGCCCGCCACTCCCCCGGCATCGCTGCCACGTCGGCGGGCAGCGACACCTCGAGCGTCCTGCCCAGGTCCTCGGGCGTCACCCACAGCGAGGCCGAGGCGGCCTCGGCGTTGTTCGGCGCGAACCACTGGACGTCGAGCCACGAGCCGGACGCGGGCCCCACGAGGTGAGCGAGGACGAGCGTGAGCACCGGGCGTCCGTCCACTACCTCCAGGCGCGAGCTCGCGGCCAGCAGCGTGTGCTGGGGCCGCGGCGGCGCCTCGGGGACCGGTGGTAGATAGAGCGGTCTACATGCCGCCACGACGGCGAGCAGGAACAGGTACGCGGCTAGCCTGACGCGCACCCTCACCTCAGCTCCCCTCCAACAGCAGCAGCGCCGCGGCCATCGCGACCGGCGCCGTGTCGGCCCGCAGTACGCGCGGCCCCAGCCGCACCGCCCGGGCCCCGCGCCCCCGCAGCGCCATCACCTCGGCCTCGTTCAGGCCGCCCTCCGGCCCGGTCACGAACGTGACGGCCCGGGCGGCCAGCAGGTCGTCCAGGTGAGCGGCGAGACCGCCCTCGGCCGCCGGGTCGCCCACCACGACCTCGCCGTCCAGCGCCAGCGCCGCGAAGGGCACCGGCTCCTCGACCGCCGGCACCACGGAGCGGCCGCACTGCCTGGCCGCCTCCTGAGCGACGCGCCGCAGGCGCAGGAGCTTCACCGCCGACAGGTCGCGGGCCTCGCAGTTCGCGCTCACGAACAGGCGCACGCGTTTCACGCCCAGCTCGGTGGCGGGCCTCACCACGTCGACCAGCTTGTCGCCCTTGAGGAGGGCCACGGCCAGCGTCACGTCGACCCGCGGCTCGGCGGTCGAGACGCGCGCCTCGCCCAGGGCCAGCACGACGCGCTCGCGGTCCACGGCGGTCACCGTGCCGCGCGCGTAGCGCCCGCGGCCGTCGAACGCCTCCACCTCGGCCCCCACCCGCACGCGCAGCACGTCGCGCAGGTGGTGCGCCTCGGGGCCCCTGACCTCGACGCTCTCCCCCAGCTCGTCCACCAGCACGCGGTCGACGCGCTCCACGCGAGCGCCTGTGGTGGACCAGGCGCGCTGCACGTCCCGCTCCCCGCCGCCCCGCACGGCCCCGGCGCGCGGCGTTCCGCCCCGTCCCGCCCTAGCGCGGCGGCCGCTCACGGGCCGACCCGCTCCAAGGTCAGCAGCGACCACTCGCCCGCGTGGCGGCGGTCCATCAGGGCGAACCCATGGCCGTCGGCGGCGGCGGCCACCTGCTCCTCCAACCGCGTCAGGACGCCGGTGAGCAGGGCGATGCCGCCCGGGAGGAGCCGGGACGCGTAAGCGGGCATGAGCGACACGTGGAGCTCGGCGTACAGGTTCGCGACGATCACGTCGCAGCGGCCGGGCAGACCCCTGGCTGGCTCGAAAGTGCCGGCGTCGCCCAGGCCGTCGCTGGCGTCGGGGTTCACGAGGGGGCCGGCGGCGGCCGGGACGGCCAGCGTCCCTACCGCGAACCGGGCGCGGGACCGGTTCCGCCGCGCGTTCTCGCGCGCCACGGCCACGGCGTGCGGGTCGACGTCGATGCCGAAGGCCGCCTCGGCCCCCAGCGCGTCGGCGGCGATGGCCAGGACACCGCTGCCCGCGCCGACGTCGAGGACCGTCCTCCCCGCCAGCTCCAGGCGGCCCAGGGCCTCCAGCGCCATCCACGTGGTCTCGTGGTGGCCGGTGCCGAACGCCGAGCCGGGGTCCAGCCAGACGACCGTCTCGCCGTCGCGGAGCTCCACGACGCGGTGGCCCGGGGCGACCACCAGGGGCCCGGCGTCCACCGGCTCGAGGCCGGCGCGGTACGCGGCCAGGTAGTCGACGTCCGGCAGGTCCTCCCACGTCCCCTCGAGGCCCGTGTCGACGACCTCGGCGAAGTAGGCCACCAGCTCCGGGACGCCGTCCGGCGAGGCCTCCTCGCGCACGCCCTGACAGCCGAGCTCCCAGAGGCGCAGCGCCTCCGGGGACTCGCCCGTGGCCCCCCGCAACCTGAACGCCTTCACTCGGTGGGCGGCGCGGCCCGCCCGCGCCGCCGCGCCGGTGCGGCTGCGCGGGCGACGTGGGGGTCGGAGGTGACGATCCTGAAGCCGAGGCGCTCGCCCTCGCGCAGGTAGAAGTCGATGTCGGCGGAGCGCGTCCTGTCGCCCAGGCTGCGACGGTCGAACTCCCTCGTGGCCGCGAGGATCATCGTCTCGGCCAAGCAGGCCGGCACGTGACCGTCGCCGAAGCGCAGGTCGATGGCGGAGCGCATGCTGCCCGGCGGCCTGACGACGCCGCCCGGCACGAGCTCCACGCCGGGCACGTCGCGCACGCTGGGGTGCACGTCGGCGGGGCGGCCCAGGTCGAACACCCAGGCGCCGGGCTTGACGTGCTGCGGGTAGATCACGGGGTTCGGGTCGGACGTGGCGGTGAACACCAGGTCCGCCGTCGCCACCTCCTGCAGGTCGGTGGTGGGCACGAACTCCGTCTGCGGGTACTTCGCCTTGAGGGTCGCGGCGCTGCGGTGCAGGCGCTGGCGGTCGCGTCCGACGAGGACGACGCGCCCGACCTCCGGGGCGATCATGCGCGCGACCCCGAAGGCCACGACGCCGTTGGCGCCGACCACGGCGGCCGTGGCGTTCGCCAGCCGCACGCCCTGCTCGGCGAAGCGCTTCAGCAGCCCCGGCACCGCCGCCCGCACCGTGGCGGCCGTGTAGGCGCCGCCGTTGGTGACCACGATCTCCGGCACCGCCTCCTGCACGGCGCGCCCCTTGTCACCGATCGTCGACCAGAACGCTCCCAGGCCCACGACCTCGGCACCGAGCTCGTGCGCGAAGCGCGCGCCCTGCACCGCGAGCCTCAGGGCGTCGTCGGGGTGGCTGCGGAACTGGTCGGGCAGCAGCGGGGTGCCGATGAGCAGCACGCGCAGCGGCCGACCGTCGGTGGTGACGACGCCGTCGATGACCCCGGTCAGCTGGGGCCGCACCTGCAGGAAGAGGCGCTTCACCCACTCCACCGGCAGGATCCCCGGCTTCACGGTCCGCTCCAGGACGTGGCGGAACCAGCGCAGGCTGGCCGGCTGCCAGACGTCCTCCAGGCTCATGGGGTGGATCATGAACGCCGCCAGCACCGAACCGCCCATGCCCCTCACGGGGGACGGCTCGCCCAGGCGCGGCTCGGTGCCGTCGCGTATGCGCGACAGGTGCGCCTTGTGGCGCCATCCCACGCCGGCGGCCAGCAGCGCGGCGGCGAACGCCACCTCCCAGGCCACGCCCCCGGCCCAGGCGGCGGCAGCGGCGGCCACACCGAACGCCAGCGTGCCCCACACGGTGGCCAGAGCCACGTAGCCGCGCCAGGCCAGGACCGCCGCCCAGGCCGCGACCGGCACCGCCACCAACCACAGGGGCGCGGCACCGAACGCGTACAGGCCGGCCAGACCGCCCAGCGCTACGCCGTTGCCCCGTCCGCGCGGCGCCACGGCGATGCCTGGCAGCGGCAGCGGCGCCAGGTGGCCCGCCACGACGCCCAGCAGCCCCGCGGCGGCCAGGGCCGCCACCAGGCCGCGCTCGCTCGCCGCCACGGCCAACGGCCCGCCGGCGTCGAAGCCGGGCGCGCCCGTGAGCGCGCCCACGTAGGCCAGCGAGGTGAACAGCCAGCCGGCCATCACGCCGGCGGCCAGGCCGAGCATCCCCTTGAAGAGGTCGAGCCCGAAGGCGGCCAGGGCGACCCCGCCACCCACCAGCCTCGTGACGTTCTCGACCCCCAGCAGGTGCGGGTTGACCTCGCGCGGCGCCCAGCCGGAGACGCGCTCCACCAGGCGCGCCCCCAGGGGCAGCGACCCGGCGAGGAACGCCGTCAGGAACGCGATCGCCGCAGCTAGGGCGACATCCATGGAGGGCCATTCTACGACCCGACCCGGTGGTACCATGCCGGTCGTGGACAGCCGGACCCCCCCACACAACCTCGAAGCCGAGATGAGCGTGTTGGGGTCCATCCTCCTAGACAACGAGGTCTACGCGTCTCTCGAGGGGACCCTCACCGAGCACCACTTCTACAAGGAGGCGCACCGGAAGATCTTCCGGGCCGTGGAGCGCCTCCATCGTCGCGGCGAGCCGGTCGACCTCGTGACGCTCACCGAGGAGCTGCGGACGGCCGGCGAGCTGGAGAGCGTCGGCAGCATCAACTACCTCATCGGCCTCGCCGACGGCGTGCCAACGGCGGCGTTCGCCGACAGCTACGCGCGCATCGTCATGGAGAAGGCCACGCTGCGCGACCTGATCAACGCCAGCGGGCGCATCATGCAGGCCGCCTACGACCAGTCGGTGCCCGTGGAGGAGGTGCTCGACGAGGCCGAGAAGCGCATCTTCGAGCTCACCACCAAGAAGCGCCGCGTCAGCTTCGAGACCATGCACTCGCTGGTAAGCGCCACGTTCCAGGAGATCAACGACAGGTTCGTGAACCCCACGCCGGTCTCGGGCCTGCCCACCGGCTTCCACGACCTCGACCAGATGACGGCGGGCCTCCACCCGTCGACGCTGAACGTGCTGGCCGCCCGCCCCTCGATGGGCAAGACGGCCCTGGGCCTGAACATCGTCCTCAACTCCGCGCTGAAGGCCGACGCCGCGGTGGGCATCTTCTCGCTCGAGATGTCGGCGATCCAGCTCGTGACGCGCATGCTCTGCTCCGAGGCGCGGGTCGACATGTCCCGCGTCCGCAACGGCCAGCTCACCGAGCGCGACTTCCAGCGCCTGGCCGACACCGCCGGCCGCATGTCCGAGGCCAAGATCTTCATCGACGACAACGCCGACATGTCGGTGATGGAGCTGCGCTCGCGCGCCCGGCGCCTGAAGCAGGAGCACGGGCTCGACCTGCTCCTCATCGACTACCTGCAGCTCATGTCGGCTGGCACGCGCGGCCAGGGCGAGAACAGGCAGCAGGAGATCTCGACCATCTCCCGCGGCCTCAAGGCCCTCGCCCGCGAGCTCGACATCCCGGTCCTGGTCCTCTCCCAGCTGTCGCGCGCGGTCGAGAGCCGCCCCAACAAGCGGCCGATGCTGTCGGACCTGCGCGAGTGCGTCACCGGCGACACCCTCGTGGACCTTGCCGACGGTCGCCGCCTGCCCATCGCCGACCTCGTCGGCACCGAGCCGGAGGTGCTGGCCATCGACGCCGCCGGCAAGGTCGTGGCAGCGCGCAGCGACAAGGTCTGGCGCGTGGGCGAGCGCGAGGTCTTCGAGGTGCGGCTCGCGAGCGGGCGCGTGCGCCGAACGACGGCCCAGCATCTTTGGTACGGCTTCGACGGCTGGCGTCGCCTGGCCGACCTGGGACCCGGCGATCGGGTGGCCATCGCGCGTCGCCTCCCCGAGCCGGCCGAGACGGTCGCGTGGGACCCCATGCACGTGGCGCTCCTAGGCCAACTCGTCGGTGACGGCTCCTACTTGAAGGGTCAGCCACTGCGCTACGCGACCTCCAGCGAGGAGAACGCGGCGGCGGTCGAGGCCGGGGCACGGTCGTTGGGCAGCGAGGTGAAACGTTACGCGGGCAGGGGCGGCTGGTGGCAGCTCCTGATCTCGGGCAACGGCGACAGATGGCGACCCGCTGGCGTGGGAGCTTGGCTGAAGCGGCTCGGAGTGTTCGGCCAGCGGTCACGCGAGAAGCGACTACCCGCCGAGGTCTTCCGTCTCGACCGGGCACAGCAGGCGCTGCTGCTGAGGCACCTCTGGGCGACCGACGGCTGCATCTTCGTACCCACCAGGCCCGGTCGCACCGGCCCGCGCGTCTACTTCGCCACCGCGAGCCAAGGCCTGGCGGAGGACGTCGCGGCCCTGCTGCTACGCCAGGGCATCGTCGCCCGGCTCCAGGCGCCACGGCGCCCCACCGACGCCTGGCAGGTCGACGTCTCGGGCGCCGAGCACCAGCGCCGGTTCCTCGCGACCGTCGGAGCCTACGGTCCGCGTGTCGAGCCCGCGGAGCGCCTCGCCACCTGGCTCGACGCCACCGTCCCGAACACGAACAGGGACACGTTGCCGAAAGAGGTGTTCGCCAAGGTGAAGGCGTCGGCCAAGGCCAAGGGGTTGTCGCAGCGGCAGCTCGCCGCGGCACGCGGGACGTCGTATGGGGGTCAGGCGCACTTCTCTTTCGCGCCCTCGCGAGCGACAGTGGCCTCTTACGCGGCGGTACTGGACGACCCCGAGCTGCTCGCCCTCACGGAGGACGACCTCTTCTGGGACGAGATCGTCGAGATCGAGTCGGTGGGCGTTCAGGAGGTCTTCGACCTGACCGTTCCGGGACCGGCTTCGTGGCTCGCCGACGGCGTCGTCATGCACAACTCGGGCGCGATCGAGCAGGACGCCGACCTGGTCATGTTCATCTACCGCGACGAGTACTACGACCCGCACTCCGAGAAGCACGGCATCGCCGAGATAATCATCGGCAAGCAGCGCAACGGCCCCACCGGCTCGCTCGAGGTCCAGTTCCACAACGCGCACGTCAGGTTCAACGACCTGGCGCGCACGGGTTAGCGGAGCACGTCACGCCGGCATCGGCCCTGTCCCGCCTGGATAGACCGACCGGTCTATGCCACCGCGCCAGGCGTGAGGCACTCATGAGAACGCCCGATGGGGTGGGTATTTTTCACGCGGGAAGATGAGTACTGCGTGATAGAGTCCTCGCGGTTTACGAGGAGGAGACGCCTATGTCCTCATTGCGCGAGCGCTTGTCGCGCTGGCTGAGTCCCAGGATCGAGGCCGTCGGCCTCGAGGTCGGGACGAGCGCGCTGAAGGTGGTGGAGCTGCGACCAGGCACCCCGCCCACCTTGAGCGCGTTGGCTATGCGGCCCATGCCGCCCGGCCTCATCCAGGACGACCAGGTGACCGACGCCCAGGGCTTGGCCGAGGAGATCAAGGCCCTGTTCC
>CAZGXF010000095.1:0-9458 GCA_964529575.1 uncultured bacterium | reverse complement strand
TCGTCGAGCCAGTCGTCGTCGCGGATGGACAGCTGCTCGAGCGTATGGGCGCGGACCCGTTACCGGCGCCGTGTCAGCCCATCAGCTCCTCCACCCACGCCGGCACGGTCACAGTGGCCGCGCCGAGACGGACCTCCTCGAAGGCCGAGGCGACCTCGCTCTCCTCGAGGTTCATCTCGATCGTGCGCGCGCCGGCCATGGCGGCCGTCCTGACGAAGCCGGCGGCAGGGTAGACGACGCCGGACGTCCCCACGGCGGCGAACACGTCGCACTCCCACAGCGCCTCGGCGATGGCGTCGAGGTAGTACGGGACCTCGCCGAACCAGACGACGTCGGGACGCAGGGCCGCCGCCCCGCAACGCGGGCAGGCCGGGCGAGGCAGCAGGTCCTCGCGCCACTCGGCTCTCTCCCCGCAGGCCAGGCAGCGCGCCTTCAGCAGCTCGCCGTGCATGTGCAGCACGTTCCGCGAGCCGGCCCGCTCGTGCAGGTCGTCGACGTTCTGCGTCACCAGCGTCACGTCGTGGCCGCTCTCGTGTTCCAGCCGGGCGAGGGCCCGGTGCGCGGCGTTGGGCTCGACCTCGCGGAGCTGCCGCCGCCTGGCGTCGTAGAAGCGGTGCACGAGGTCGGGGTCGCGCGCGAAGGCCTCCGGTGTGGCCACGTCGCGCACGTCGTGCCCTTCCCACAGGCCGCCCGCGTCGCGGAACGTCCTCAGGCCCGACTCGGCAGAGACCCCGGCGCCGGTGAGGACGACGATGCGCATGCGTCTAGCCTGACATCGCGGCGCAGGCCGGCGCGACGCGGCCGGCTATGGACCGCTAGCGTGCCGACACCGAGCGGGCCCGGGTTCGCCCGGCACCGCGACGTCGCCGGCATGCCCGACTCAGGGCAGCGCGAGCACCCGCACGTCGATGTCGGTGTCGGCCAGCAGGTCGGCCACGACCTGCGGGTCGGAGTCGCCCTGGTGGTACGGGACGGCCACCGTGGGCGCGATCGTGCGGTAGCACTCGGCCGCCTCCTCCGGGGGCATGGTGAACGGCAGGTTGATGGGCAGGAACGAGACGTCCACCTCGCCCAGCTCCGCGAACTCCGGGACGCACTCGGTGTCGCCGGCCACGTGGACGCGCAGGTCGCCGAAGTCGAGCAGGTAGCCGTTGAACTGACCCCTAGGGTGGTAAGGGGTGCCGTCGTCGCGCGTCCGCTCGAGGTTGTAAGCGGGCACGGCGGTCACGACCACGCCACCTAGCTCGAACGTCTCGCCGTTGGCCAGGACCGTCGCCTCGCCCGTGAACTGCTCGGCGCTGGTGCCGTCCATGACGAAGACCGTGCCCTCGGCGGCGACCTGCTCCAGCGCCGCCGGGTCGAAGTGGTCTTGGTGCGCGTGCGTCACGAGGACCAGGTCGGCGTCGGGCTGCGCCGCGTAGTCGGTGACGTTGCTCCACGGGTCGACGTGTATGACGAGGTCGTTCACCTCGATCCTCAGCGAGCCGTGGCCCAGGGTGTGGACGTCGACGTCGCCCATCGAGCTCGCGAACCTCAAGGCCTCCTGCGCCGAGGCCGTGCCTGCGCAGACCGCCACCGTCACCGCCAGCGCCACGAACGCCTTCATGCTCTCCTCCTCTCGGTCGTTCCGGTCCCGGTAAGCATGGGTACCCCGAGGTCTACGGCCTGGTATCGGGTGTTACCCGAGCCCGCGGTGGGACGTCCGCTGCCGGCGCCACGCCGCGCGACGGTGCCGCCGCAACAAGGCAGTTGCCATACCTAGTACCTCTAGGTATCATCGGGGCGCGTGAGCGGACCTGGGCCCTCGAAGGAGCTGGTGGCCGCCTCGTCGCGCCCGCTGGTGCTGGCGGTGCTGGCGCGGGGCGAGAACTACGGCTACGCGCTGCTGCGCGAGGTCGAGCGGCTGTCCGGCGGCGCGCTCGCCTGGCAGGAGGGGATGCTCTACCCGGTGCTGCATCGCCTGGAGCGCGAGGGGCTCGTCGAGGCGAGCTGGCGCCAGGCCGAGAACGGCAAGCGGCGCCGGTACTACGCCCTCACGAAGAAGGGGCTGGAGGCGCTGGAGGCGGAGCGAGCGTCCTGGGAGGCGGTGACCGCCACGCTCCGCAACGCTTGGGGGTCGACGTGAGCTTCGATCGCGATGCCGCCGTACGTGAGTGGCGCCTGTCCTTCCTGAGCAGGGGCGGGTTGACCGTCAGCGAGCTCGACGAGCTGCAGGACCACCTCGAGCTGGTCGAGGCCGAGCTGAAGGAGAGCCTCGGCCCGGAGGAGGCGTTCTGGGTGGCCGCTCACCGCATCGGCACGCCCGACGCCCTGACGCGCGAGTTCGCCAAGGTGCGCCCGAACATGGGGTGGGAGGTGCGGGCCCAGTGGGCGCTCCTCGGGCTGCTGGCCTACCGCCTCCTGGTCCCCGCCGCCAGCGCGGTCCTCTACCTGCTCGTCGGCCTGCTCGCGCGCGTCCCTGGCATGGAGGGCGTCGGCGCGTTGGTGCGGCCGTTCGCGTCCACGGCCTCGCTGCTGCTCGTGCTCGTGCTGTCGGCCTGGGTCATCAAGGCGTCGCGCGCGTCGCCCATGGTGGTGGACCGCGCCGTCGGTTCGGTGGCCTCGAAGGGCTGGACCGGGTTCTGGGTGGCGGTGGCGGCCGTCGTGGCGCTCCAGTTCGGGGTCGACATGCTGCACGTCAGGGCCCTGATGTTCACGACCCCACCCGTGGCCGCCGAGGGACCGGTGGCGGTGCGGTTCAGCCTCGGCGGCTGGGCGAACCTGGCCTCCGGCTACGCCTTCGTGGTGATGCTCCTGGCCGCGGTGTTCTGGCTGCAGTGGCGGCTGGCGCGCTACCGGCCCGCGGCCGGCGGCGCCTCGCCAGCCGAGGAGTAGCGGCGACGGGACCCCTTGACCGCTGGCTGAACAGGCGTTTAGCATACTGAACGTGTGTGCAGCTAGCCCCGCCAGGCCCCCCGAGGCCAGCGACCTGACGGCCCGGGCGCGCATCCGCGACGCGGCGGTGCGTCTGTTCGGCCGCGAGGGGTTCGCGGCCACGAGCCTGCGCGCCGTGGCCAAGGAGGCCGGCGTGAGCCCAGCCCTGGTGGTGCATCATTTCGGCACCAAGGAGGCCCTCAAGGAGGCGTGCGACGAGTACGTCGCCCGCGAGCTCATCGACGTGGAGGTCGCCGCCTCGGAACGCGACCTCATCGGCACGATGCGCCGCTGGCTGGCCGAGCCCGACGCCTACCGCGCCGAGTTCGACTACATGACGCGCATGGTCCTCGAGGGCTCCGCGACCGGCGACACGCTCTTCGACGCCCTCGTCGCGAGGACCGAGGCGATGCTCGTGGAGGGAGCGGAGGCCGGACAGATGCGCACGTTCAGCGACCTGCGCGGCGCCGCCGTGGTCGTGGCCCTGGTAGGCCTGGCGCCGCTCGTGCTGGGCCGGCAGGTGGGCCGCGCCCTCGGCGAGGAGGGGCTCTCCGTGGGCGCGCTGCAGCGCCTGGCGTTGCCGGCGATGGAGCTCCTCACGCACGGCCTCTACACCGGCACCGAGCTCCTCGAGGCCACGCGGGCCGCCATGGGGGTGGGATCGTGACGCCGGCCGTGGTCACCCAGGGTCTCGTCAAGAGGTACGGGGCGTCCACGGCGTTGCGCGGGCTCGACCTGGCGGTCGAGCCCGGCGAGGTCTTCGGCCTCATCGGCCCCAACGGCGCCGGCAAGACCACGGCGATGCGCCTGATGCTCGACATCGTCCGCCCGAGCGCCGGCTCCGTGCGGGTGCTGGGCCAGGACCCGCGCGACGGCGGGGCCGCGCTGCGGCGGCGCGTGGGCTACCTGCCCGGCGAGCTGAGGCTGGAAGGGAGGGCGCGCGTGGGCGAGCTCCTGACGCACCTCGCGCGCATCAGCGGACCGGTGGCTCCCGGCGCCGTCGAGCGCCTGGCCGAGCGCCTAGGACTCGACCTGGGCCGGCGCGTGGGTCAGCTGTCGAAGGGGAACAAGCAGAAGGTGGGCCTGGTGCAGGCGTTCATGCACGAGCCCGAGCTGTTGATCCTCGACGAGCCCACCAGCGGCCTCGACCCGCTCGTGCAGCAGGAGTTCCTGGCGCTGGTGCGCGAGGCGAAGGCGAACGGGCAGACGGTCCTCCTCAGCTCGCACGTGCTGGGCGAGATCGAGCAGGCGGCCGACCGCGTGGGCGTCCTGCACAGGGGAGAGCTCGTGCGCGTGGGGCGGGTGGAGGACCTGCGCGCCAGCCGGCTGCGCCGCGTGCGGGCGACCGTCGCGAGCGCGTCGGGCCTGCGCGAGACGCTGGGCGCCCTCGACCGCACGAAGGAGCTGGTCATGGACGAGCAGGGCGCCGAGGTGCGCTTGAGCCTGGTCGTGGAGGGGGACGTGGACCACCTGGTGAAGGCGCTGGCGCGCTTCGAGGTGCGCGACCTGCTGATCGTCGAACCGGAGTTGAGCGACGCCGTCATCGGGCTCTACCGGGGGGAGGCGGCGTGAACCTCCTCAGGCGCGAGCTCAGGGAGGGGCGGGTCGGCCTCCTCGGTTGGACCCTCGGCCTGGCGGCCGCCGTGATCATGTACGTGCCCTTCTACCCCAGCATCGGCGGCTCCGGGATGATGGAGACCTACCTGGAGGCGTTCCCTCCCGAGGTCGCCAGGCTGTTCGGCTTCGACAGGATGGCGACGGGGGCGGGCTACGTGCACGCCAGCTACTTCGGCCTCATGGCCTTCCTGCTGCTCTCCATCGCCGCGATCGGCTGGGGCACCCGAGCGCTGGCGGGCGCGGAGGCCTCGGGCTCCCTCGAGCTCACGCTCGCGCACGGCGTCACCCGGTGGCAGGTCGTGCTGGAGGGGGCGCTGGCCCTCCTGCTCCGCGTCGCCGTCGTGAGCGCCGCGGCCTCGCTGGTCATCTGGGCGCTGAACGGTTCGGCGCAGCTCGAGCTCGACCCGAGGGGTCTGGTGGCCGTCACCGTCGCGCTGTTCCTGCTGGCCAGCCTCACGGGCGCAGCAGCGCTGTTCGGCGGCGCCGTGAGCGGCAGGCCCGGCGTGGCCACGGGCCTCGGCGCGGGGGTGGCCGTGGCGGGTTACGTGCTGGACGCCGTCGCCGACCTCGCCGGCGCGCCCTGGCTGGCGCGGCTGTCGCCGTACCACTGGGCGTTCGGTAGCGATCCCATCGTCACCGGCTTCGACGCCGGCGGGCTGGCCGCCCTGGCAGCGGGGTTCGCTGTGCTCGTCCTGGCGGGAGGGTGGCTGTTCTCGCGGCGCGACCTGAGGTCGCCCTGAGGAGGGGGAGCGTCAGGCCCGGCCGAAGCCGAGGGCCTTGCCCTAGGGCCGGGGCCCGGACAGCCGCGCAGCGGGCCCCTTAACGACGCGAGGCGCTCCGCGGAGCGCCTATAAGGATCAACGTACCCCGGTATGCGTCATCCGTCAAGGCCATGCGGCCGAACCGCCTCCTGGGCGCTCCTGACGCCCTTTTTCGGGGAGGGAACCCGGGCAGTAAGACGCGTGTAAGTCCCCGCGTTCCAGAATGCGCGCGAGGCGGCGTTGGCGCGCTGGGGCGCCAGGACCACGGCCGCGAATCTCCCTCAGCCTGGCGATCCAGGCGCCGAAGGGTGCGTACGAGCGTGCGGGCATCGCGACTCCTGCCACTGGGCCCCGCCCTGGCGTACCTGGTCCTCGCCGCCGGCTGGGTCCTGTTCTCCGACCGCGCGGTCTCGGCGGTGACCGCCGACGTTCGCGATCTCACCCAGCTCCAGACCATCAAGGGCTGGGCCTTCGTGCTCGCGAGCACCGCGTTCGTAGGCGTCCTCTCCATCGGGCAGCATCACGCCCGCGAGCGCCTGGCGCGCCAGCAGCGCGCGATCGACAAGGCGGCGCTGGAGGCGTACCGCGCCCTCCTCGACCGGCTCTCGACGCTCGAGCGCGGGTTCGGCTCGTCCAGCGACCTTCCCGGCGTGTACCGAGCGCTGCGCGACTTCATCGTCGACACGGCGCCGTGCGACCTCATCCTCGTGACCCGGATCGGTGATGACGAGGGCGCTCACGTGCCCACCTACCTGTTCCTGCAGGGCCAGGAGCCCGACCTGCGGCGGAGCGCCCCCCTCGCGCTGCGCGACGACCCGGCCGGGCGCGCGATCAGGGCGAGGGACGTGGTGGTGGCCGAGGGCGAGCCCGTCACCTGGTCCGGCACGGGGCGCTTCCTGGCCGGCACGTCGGTCTCTGTGCCCATGGTCGTGGGCGACCGCGTGGCGGGCGTGCTGCAGGTGGGCACGGCGGGTGAGCAGGCTTACGCCGACGAGCACGTCGCCGGCCTACGCATGGCCGCGAACCTGCTGGCCATAGCCCTGCAGAACGCCGACCTGTGGCAGAGCGAGCGCGCGGCGCGGCACGCCGTGGAGGCCTCCGAGGCGCGCTTCAGGTCGCTGGTGCAGAACAGCAGCGACGTGACCAGGCTCATCGCTCGCGACGGCAGCATCGTCTACGAGAGCCCGTCGATCAGGCGGGTGCTGGGGTACGAGCCCAGGTCGCACGGCGTCGACACCTTCGAGCGCATCCACCCTGACGACGTCGAGATGGCCAGGCGTGAGCTGGCCAAGGCCCTGCGCGAGGGGCACGGCCAGCTCACCTACCGGGTGCGGCATGCCGATGGCGAGTGGCGCTGGTTCGAGTCCATAGGCGTGAGCATGTTCGACGACCCGAACGTCGGGGCGTTCGTGTTGAACTCGCGCGACATCACCGACCGCAAGCGCGTGGAGGAGGCGCTGCGCGAGGAGCGTGCCTTCACGGAGACCGTCCTGGACAACATGCCCGGCGTCTTCTACGTGATCGACGAGCAGGGCCGGCACCACCACTGGAACCGCAACTACACCGCGGTGCTCGGCTACGCGCCGGAGGACATGGAGCGCCTGCAGGCCCTCGACCTCATCGACCCCAGCGATCGCGAGCTGGTCGCGAGCCGCATCAAGGAGGTGTTCGAGGTGGGTTCGGCGAGCTGCGAGGCCCACCTGGTCACCAAGGCCGGCCTGCGGGTCCCCTACCTCCTGACGGGCGCCCTCGTCTACAGGGACGGCGTGCGGTACCTGGCCGGCGTGGGGCTCGACCTCAGCGACCACAAGGCGGCGCGCGAGGAGATCGCGAACCTGAACGCCGAGCTGCAGGACCAGCTGGAGCGCATCACCACGCTGCACGAGATCGACAACACCATCAGCAACAGCACCAGCCTGGGCCTCACCCTGAGCGTGGTGCTCAAGCAGGTGATGGGCTGCCTGAAGGTCGACGCCGCCAGCGTCCTGCTCTACGACCCCGAGACCGACCGGCTGCGCTACGGCGCCGCACGCGGGCTACGGGGCCGGGCGATCCACGCCACCGACCTGGCGCTGGGGCAGGACCTGCCGGGCCGCGCGGCGCTGCAGAGGCGGCTCCTGGTGGCCGAGGGCGCCGAGGAGATGGTCCGTGAGCGCGCGCGTGCCGGCCTGGTGGAGGAGGAGGGCGTCGAGTCGTACGCGGCGGCGCCCCTCGTCGCCAGGGGCAAGCTCCTCGGGGTGCTCGAGCTCTTCCACCGCTCGCGCGAGCCCCGGGGCGACGACTGGTACTCGTTCCTCGACACCCTGGTCACCCAGGTGGCCATCGCCCTCGACAACGCCACCCTGGTGGAGAACCTGCAGCGCTCGAACGCCGAGCTGCGCATCGCCTACGACACGACGATCGAGGGCTGGGCGCGCACGCTCGACCTGCGGCACGAGGACACCGAGGGCCACAGCCGCCGCGTCACCGACCTGACCGTCCGCCTGGCCGAGCGCATGGGCGTCAGGGGCGAGGAGCTGGTGCGCATCCGGCGCGGGGCGCTGCTGCACGACATCGGCAAGATGGCCGTGCCCGACGACATCCTGCTGAAGCCAGGCAAGCTCACCGCGGAGGAGTGGGAGGTCATGAAGCGCCACACCACCTACGCGTACGAGCTGCTCTCGCCGATCCCGTTCCTGCAGTCGGCGATCGACATCCCCTACTGCCACCACGAGCGCTGGGACGGCACCGGCTACCCGCGCGGCCTGCGCGGCGAGCAGATCCCGCTGGCCGCCCGCATCTTCTCGGTGGTGGACGTCTACGACGCGCTCACGTCCGACCGCCCCTACCGCCCCGCCTGGAGCCGCGACCGCGCCCTCGCCTACCTGCGCGAGCAGGCCGGCACCCAGTTCGACCCCGCCGCCGTGGAGGCGTTCCTGGCCATGGTCGAGGGGGACGAGGAGGGCGCCGCCGGCGCGCCGGCCGCGCTGACCGGTCGAGGACGCGCCTAAGATGCCCCCATGTGGAGGCACCTCTTCCTCGAAGGCGAGTACATGCCGCGGGCGCGGCTCCTCGCCGGGCTGACCCTGGAGCAGGTCAAGGCGCGGCCCGGCGGGGCGCCGCACTCCATCTACGACGAGCTCTGGCACGCCGCGGAGTGGCAGCGCATAGTGGTGGAGCGCGACGCGTCGGCGGGGGAGGCGTGGGACCCGGGCGGCTACCCCTTCCCGACCGAGGACCCGGCCACGATCGAGGACTGGCACCGCCTGGTCGAGAGGTTCCTGCGCGGGGCCGAGCGAGCCGTCGCCTGGGCCGAGTCGCTCGACGGCCGAGGCGAGGAGCTCGAGCCCGGCTGGCGCGCCGCCGACGTCCTGGCCAGCCTGGCGGTCCACGCCGCCTACCACCTGGGCAAGATCGCCGCCCTGCGGCAGGCGCTGGGAGCTTGGCCGCCGCCGGGGTAGCGCGGCCTCGGCGCCGCGCGGGCCGGCCCGGCGCCGCCCCTGCGCCGCCCGAGCGTGGCACCGACGTCGCCCCGCTTTCGTCACGTCGCCGTCCGGGCGTACCGGCCACGTAGCGGGCGCCCATCCTCTAGACTCGGAGCACCCGAGGAGCGAGGTCAGCGCATGAAGAGCACGAACCACGAGAGGGTCTACCGGTACGCGTTCGGCAGCGTCTACCCGCACTACGTGACCAAGGTCGAGAGGAAGGGCCGCACCAAGGCCGAGCTCGACGCGGTCCTGTGCTGGCTCACCGGCTACAGCCAGGAGGAGCTCGAGGCGCGGATCGCCGACCGCAGCGACCTACGGACGTTCTTCGCCGAGGCGCCCAGCCTGAACCCGGCCCGGTCGCTGATCAAGGGCGTGGTCTGCGGCGTCCGCGTCGAGGAGATCGAGGACCCGTTGATGCGCGAGATCCGCTACATGGACAAGGTCGTGGACGAGCTCGCCAAGGGCAAGGCGCTGGAGAAGGTCATGCGGGCCGAGGCGGTCGCCGCGGCCTGAGCCCGGCGGAGCGCCGGCCCGAGGCCCGGTCGCGGTACGCGTGCCGGCGGTCCGCCCGTGTCAGGCGCCAGAGGCCGCCCGACGGTCCGCCTGGCCCCTCAGGCGTCCCAGGCCAGCCGGCTGCCCGTGCGCCCCTTCTCGACGACCAGACGCGCGGGCAGGCGCTCGGTGAGGCTGGTGACGTGCG
>CAZGXF010000094.1:0-9614 GCA_964529575.1 uncultured bacterium | reverse complement strand
GCTCGGCCCAGATCACGGCCTTCTCGTTGCCGCCGGCGCCGGCGTGGGCCAGGCCGCGCAGCGCGCCGATCACGATGATGTCGTCGTTAGCCAGCACCTCGGCGCCGGCGTTCACGTCGCCCAGCACGACCACCGAGCCCGTCGACTCCACGCGCCCGCCGCTGCGCACCGTGCGGGCCACGATCACCGTCTCGCCGCGCGCCTGGAGCTTGCCCACGGGCGGGCGCACGTCGGTGAACGTGCCGCCGGCGGCGCGCACGTTGCGGGCCACGGCCTCGATCACCTCGGGAGGCGTGCGGTCCGTGACCTCCAGCGCGACCTTCTCCCTGAGGAGCTCGGCGTGCGCGACGAGGGAGTCCTCGACCTTGGCGACGTCGTCGCCGGGCTCGAGGCTGAGCAGGATGCCACCGCGAGTACCCCTGGCCTTCACCGGGAAGCCTCCACCTCCATGCCCCTCAGCTCCCAGTACCCGGCCAGGAAGTCCCGGGCCACCGGGACGGAGACGCGTGAACTGGAGCCGCCGTACTCGATGAATACCACGAGCGCGATCTCCGGCTCATCGACGGGGCTGAAGCCCATGAACCAGGCGTGCGTCCAGTCGCCGCCCCGCTCGGTCTGGGCGGTGCCCGACTTGCCAGCCACCGTCCAGGGGTAGACGCGCGGGCCCATGGTGTTCGCCGAGGGGTAGGCCGTGAACATCAGCTCCATCCCGTCGATGAGCGTCTCCCAGTGCACGCCCGAGACCTGCTGGACCTGCGGCTGCATCACCTGCTGGCCGATCTGCCTCACGAGGAACGGCTTCGGCATCAGCCCACGGTTCGCGACGGTGGCCACGAACTGCGCGATCTGGATGGGCGTCGCCAGCACGTCGCCCTGGCCGATCACGCTGTTCAGGGTGAAGCCGGGCACCCAGCCGTGGCCCTTCGTGGCGCGCACCCACTGGTCGTCGGGGACGCGGCCGGACTTCTCCTCCAGCAGGCCCACGCCGGTCGGGCGCCCGAAGCCGAGCTCGCGCGCGCGCTCGACGAGGTCGGCGATGAACGGGGCCCAGCCGCGCGAGAAGTCCGGGGTCGAGTAGGCGGCGTACCAGTAGTAGGTGTTGCAGCTGTCGGCGATGGCGTGGCGCACGTCGTACATGCCCTTGTCGAACGTCGCCCAGTTGCGCCAGGTGATGCCGCCGAAGCGGAACGCCGCGCTGCAGGGGAAGCGCTGGTTCGCGGTCACGTAGCCGTCCTCCAGCAACGTCGACGACGTGACGACCTTGAACGTCGAGGCGGGCGGGTAGGCCTCGACCGCCCGGTTCGCCAGCGGCTGGTCGTCGTTGTTGAGGATCGCGGACACGGCCGCCGGGTCCGAGGGCCGGTGCGTGAACACGTTCTGGTCGTACGTGGGGGCGCTCGCCATCGCCAGCACCTCGCCGGTGCGCGGGTCGAGCGCGATGATGGCGCCCTTGGCGATGTCCTGCGTGGGCAGCCCGACGCGCACCCTGTCCTCGTTCACGTACGTCAAGGACCGCTGCAGCACGTCCTCGGCCAGGCGCTGGAGCTGCGGGTCGATCGTCAGCACGACGTCGTAGCCGGGCTGCGCCGCCCACAACACGTGGGACGCCACGACCGTGCCCGCCGAGTCCACCTCCACCTGCCTGGAGCCCGCGCTGCCGAAGAGCGACGCCTCGTACGAGGCCTCGATGCCGGCGATGCCCACGAGGTCGTTCACCGAGTAGCCGGGGTTCCGCACCGGGTCGGCCTGCTGCGTGTAGCCGATCACCTGGGCGGCGAGGTTCGTCGGGTAGGTGCGCTCGATGCGCTGGCGCAGGTAGAAGCTCTCGCTGCCGGCCACCCGTTCCTCGACGGCCGGCACGAGCTCGTCGGGGATGTTCCACACGGCCACGGCGCCGTTCACGACCTCCTCGGCCTTGGTGCGGTCGGGCTGGCGCAGGTCGTGGTCGACGCCGAGGAGCGCCTTGATGCGCTCCCACTCCGGCGCCGGGCCGCCGAGGTACATGAGGTCGTGGGCCACGCGGTCGTCGGCCAGCACGGTGCCGTCCCGCGCCAGGATGCGTCCGCGCAGCGGGGTGATGCGCTGCTGCGCCAGCGAGTTCTGGATGCTCCTGAGCGCGTACTCCTCGGTCCGCACGAGCTGGAGGAACATCAGCCGCCCCGTGAACACCACCAGCACGGTGAACAGGAAGGCCAACAGCAGGCGCATGCGGCCGAGCATCAGATGAGCTCCTTCTGGAGCACCCGGCTCCTGTCGAGGAGCGCGGCGCTCCACGGCAGCACCAGCAGCCCGGCGAGCACGGTGAGGGCGCTCTCGACGGCGGCGACGGCGCCGAGCCGGTCGAAGCTGTACGGCCCGCCCACCAGCCAGGCCAGGAGCAGGGCCATGACCGCCCACTTGCCCAGCACCGCGACGAAGACGACGAGCAGGCGCTCGAGCGCGCCGGCGTTCGTGAGCTGCGCGCGCACGAACGTGGCCGCCAGCGCCCCGCCGGCCAGCGCCATGGCGTGCATGCCGAGCACGCCCTGGCCGCCGACGTCCTGGACCAGGCCGATGCCGTAGGCCACGATCACGAGCTGCCACGGCTGGACCCGCCACAGGAGGGTCAAGGCCGCGAGGAGGAACAGGTCGGGCGCCGGCAGGGGCGCGAAGAGCGCCGAGAGGAAGCCCTGCGAGACGAGCAGGACCAGGTAGAAGAGCACCAGGCGCACGGCGCCAGTGTAACCAAGGGCTCGGGACCGCCAGCGCGAGGGACTCGACCCGGCCGCGGTCCCCCGGGAGCCGGCGGACGCGGCTATGCTGGCCCGATGCCAGACGCGTCGTCAGGACGTGCGCAGTCTGCGCCGGGGCGCTTCACCGTCGAGCGCGCCCCGGCCGACCCGGCCGGGCGGAGGGCCTTCGCCCGCCGCCTCGTGGAGCACCTGGCCAGGCACGAGGCCGAGAACAACCTGCCGATCGGGGTCGTCGACTTCGTCGCGGGCCTGGGCGAGACGCGGCACGACCTCGAGCTGCTCCTCGCGGTCGACGCGCACGGGGTCGGCCGCGCCGCGCTGGTCATGACGCCTCCCCACCGCCTGATCGTCGCGTACGGCGACGACCCCGCGGCTCGCGAGGCGCTGCTCAAGGACATCCGCTCCAGGGGCGTGGTGCCTCCCGGCGTGGTGGGCGTGGAGCCGGCCGCCTCCGCGGTCGCGGCCTGGTGGGCGGAGCGACAGGGCCTGGCCGCGGAGCGGCGTATGCGCCAGGGCGTCTACCACCTCGCGCGCGTGACCCCCGCCGAGCGGACCCCCGGCGACGTCCGGGTCGTCACCGCCGACGACTCGGCGCTCGTGGTGCCCTGGCTGGCGGCCTTCCAGGCCGAGGCGGGCGTCGACCTGAGGACCGCGGAGGAGACGTTCCGGGGCTTCGTGGACAGCGACCACCGGCGCCTCTACCTGTTCGAGGCGGAGGGGGTGCCGGTGAGCCTCGCGGGCGTGGGCGGGCGCACCCCCCGCGGTCGCCGCATCGGTCCCGTCTACACGCCGCCCGAGCTGCGTCGCCGCGGCTACGCCGAGAGCCTGGTGGCGCGGGTCAGCGCGGACGTGTTGGCGGCCGGCAACGACTTCTGCTTCCTCTACACCGACCTCGCGAACCCGACCTCGAACGCCGTCTACGAGCGCATCGGCTACGAGCGCGTCGCCGAGTCCGCCGAGTACGACCTCGTGCCCCTTAATGGCTGATTAACCCCGTCGCCCGTACGGTCTCCACCCAGGAGGCTTCGATGCGGCGGTTCGTCTCGTTCACCATCACCTTCCTGGGGGTCGCGTGCCTGCAGGCGGCGTTCGCCCAGGGGTTCACAGGCACCTTCGTCTCGCCGGAGGCCTCGCTCAGCGTCACGCTGCAGCAGGGCCCGGACGGGTCTCTCTCCGGCGTCGTCACCGGCCCCAACGGGCAGTTCGCGCTCCAGGGCCAGTCGAGCGGTCCGGCGGCCTACGGCGTGGTCGCGACGCAGCAGGGACAGCTCGGCTTCCAGGCGGCGCTGAGCACCGACGGCGGCACGCTGACCATGGAGCTCTACCAGACGGGCCCCAACGGTCAGCCGACGCCCGCCGGTCCGGCGCTCACGCTGCTGCGCAGCGGCGGCGGCGCGCTGCCGGGCGGAGGCTTCGCCGGCCAGGCGCCGGGTCAGGCGCCCGGCCCGGCGACCGGTGGCGTCCCCGGGGGCATGCCGCCGCAGGCGCCGGGCGCCATGCCGGCAGGCGTGCCCGGGCAGGTGCCCGGCGGGTTCCCGGGCCAGGCACAGGGCGGCCTCCCGGGTCAGCCGGCCGGCGGCTTCCCTGGCCAGGCGCCGGGCGGGTTCCCGGCCCCGCCGGCGGCGCCACCGGTCGGCGGCGACTGGAACGGCACCTTCGTGGGCGACGCGGGCGCGGTCGTGCTGTTCGTCCAGGGCGGTCAGGGCGCGTACACGGGCTACCTGCAGGGCCAGGGGCAGCAGTACCAGTTCCAGGCGCACCTCGACGACCAGACCCTGCACGGGGCCTTCGTGGCCGGCGGGGCGCAGTACGAGTTCTGGGCGGACCGCGACGGCGCCAACGTGCTGCTCTGGCTGGGCGACCAGGTCTACGTGCTTCAGCCGGCGGCGCTGCCGGGCCGGCCGTGAGGAGGGCGTCGAGGACCGTGAGAAGGGTGTCCAGGACCGTGAGGAGGGCGTCGAGGACCGCCCTGCTCGCCGCGCTGCTGGGCGGCGCGGTCTGGGCCCAGTACGGCTACGACCCCACGCACATGTGGCCCCCGCTCCCCGGCTACGCCGCGCCAGGCATGGCGGGCTACCCCGACCTGTCCGGGATGGACCCCATGGCGGCCATGGACCTCATCGGGCAGCAGCTGGCGGCAGCCATGCAGCAGCAGCAGGCGCAGTTGGACCACTACCAGCAGCAGATGGCAGCGCAGGAAGCCCAGCTCGTGCGCTACTTCATCGAGCTGTACCGCACCACCACGGGGGACACGACCAGCCCCGACCAGGTGGCCTACCAGTACGGGCAGGTGATCCACTGCCAGCGGTACCCCGTCGACTGCCAGATCGCGGCGCAGAACGCGCGGTCGTCGTCGCAGGCCCTGGCGGCCCAGCAGGCGGCGTGGCAGGCGCGGATGCAGCAGCAGCAGGCGACCTTCGACGCCGCCAACCAGGCGTGGTGGGACCAGCAGGCCGCCAACGACAGGGCGCACCAAGGCTTCATCGACGGGGTGATCTACGAGGTCGGGCCCTACACGAGCGCGGGGGGCCAGACCCAGATGCTGCCCTTCGCCCCGAGCCAGGGCACGTACTACCAGTCGCCGGCGGGCAACCCGCTCTTCTTCGACCCTACCTTCGACGTCTGGTACGAGGTCGCGCCCGACGGCACGCTGACCCCGTTCTACGGAACGCCTTGAGCCGGAGCGCCTGAGCGCGACCGGCAGGCCCGCCTCGCGCCGCCCCGCTCCGGGTCGGGCGCCGGCCCGGCCCGGGCGCTCGGCCTCATGCCAGAGCCTGTTACCTTGGCTGGCATGGCCATACTCGTCATCCACGGCGGCGCCGGCACGGTGTCGGACAGGTACCAGGACGCTTACCGCGAGGGGCTGAAGGCGGCGGCGGACGTCGGTCACCGCGAGCTGCAGGCCACCGGCGACCCGGTCAAGGCCGTGATCGCCGCGGTGAGCGCGATGGAGCTGAACGAGAAGGCGTTCAACGCCGGCGTGGGCGGCGCGCCGACGCGCGAGGGCCGGGTGGAGCTGGACGCCTGCGTGATGGCCGGCGACGGCAGCGCCGGCGCCGTGGCAGCCGTGACGAACTCGCGCAACCCCGTGCGCCTGGCCGAGAAGGTGCGCACGTCCACGCCGCACGTGATCCTCGCCGGCGAGGGCGCCGAGCGCCTCGAGGACGACCCGGTGCCCAACGAGGCCCTGCTGAACGAGCGCATGCGCGAGGAGCTGGAGCGCTGGCGCCGGCAGGGTAGCGACCAGCCCGGGCGCGGCACCGTGGGCGCGCTGGCCCTGTCCGACGACGGCCGGCTCGCGGCCGCCACCAGCACCGGCGGCATCCTGGCCCAGTACGCCGGCAGGCTCGGGGACACGCCCGTGCCCGGCGCCGGCACCTGGTGCGACGAGCGGCAGGCGCTGTCCGGCACCGGCATCGGCGAGGCGTTCCTGCGCTCGGTCGCCTGCCGCAGCGTGGCGATGCGCGTCGACCTGGGCGCCACGCCCGAGGAGGCGCTGCAGGCCGGTCTGGACGACCTCGTGAAGGCGAAGGGCGACGGCGGGTTCATCTACCTGTCCAGCGACGGCGTCTACGGCTTCGCTTACAACACGCCCATGCTGGCGGTCGCCTACCGCGCCCCCGGAGCCTCCTACGAGGACGTGCAGACGGAGCCGGGGGTACACCTCTTCAGGGCCTGAGAGGGCGGCGGCGACCCGCGCCGCCGTCCGCCGGCCTCGCGGAGGCGGCCGGTGCCGCTCCCGGCCGGGCGTCAGCCCCGGCGGGGACCCAGGACGAGCAGCGAGTCGCCGAACTCGTGCCACAGGTAGCCGCGCTCCTCGGCCTCGGCGTAGCAGCGCGCCACCAGCTCGTGCCCGGCCACGGCCTCGGCGATCGCCCAGTGCGAGGCGCCCGCCTCGTGCCAGCCGGTCAGGAGGCCGTCGATCGCCCGCACGCCGCGCTCGGGGCCGATCAGCAGGTCGGTCCTGCCGCGGCCCGGGTGGACCGTGCCGCTCGAGTCGGCGACGGTCTCTAGGGCGCGCGCCGACGTGGTGCCGACCGCCACCACGCGCCTGCCCGCCGCGCGCGCCTGGTTCACCAGCCTGGCCGTCGTCTCGCCTACCGCGTAGCGCTCCTCGTCGGGCCTCTCCCCCGCCTCGAACGATGCCACCCCGCAGTGGAGGACCACCGGGGCGAAGACCACGCCGGCGGCGGCCAGGCGGGTGACCAGCCGGGCGGTGAACGGCCGGCCTGCGTTGGGCATCTCCACCGACCCCGGCTCGCTGGCGTAGACGTTCTGGTAGGCGCTCAGCGGCCGCGCCCGCTTCACGTGGGCGTAGCGGATGGGCCGTCCGTGGCGCCGCAGGTAGGCGAGCACGTCGCCCACGCCCTCCAGCTCGACGAGCCAGAGCCGCGGCGACCGCGCGTCTCGGGTCAGGAACCGCGCGACGGCGCCCGCCGGCAGCTCCACGCGGCCGCCGGCGAAGTCGCGCCATGGGCCGGCGCCCACGCCCAGCGGCCGCCGCGGCTCGGCCGTCCACAGCGCGCCCGCCACGGGCGACGAGAGGTGCACGCGCACGGGCCCCTCGGTACCGACGCCCTCCACGGCCGCCGGCACCGTGGCCGACACGTTGATCACGAGCACGTCGCCCGGGCGTAGCACGTCCGCCAAGGCGTCGAACCGGCGGTGCGTCGTCGTGCCGGTGGCGGCGTCGGCGACCAGCAGCCTGACGGCGGTCCGCGGCCGGTAGCCGGCGTCCGTGACCGGCGAGGGGCTCGCGCCCCGCCCGTCGGGCACGGCGGCCGTCAGCGTCACCCCGGCACCCCCTCGGCGCGCGCGTGGTACCGGCCCGAGGGCGGCCGCTCCTGCACCAGGCGCAGGATGCCCGGCACGCTGGCGCCGGGCGGCGGCCTGTCGGAGACGTCCTCGCCCGGGAACGCCTCCTGCTGCATGCGCGTGTTCATGTCGCCTGGGTCCACCCAGTAGACGCGCACGCGCTGGTGCTCGGCGGCCAGCACGCGGCTGAGCTGCTCGAGGGCGGCCTTCGCCGCGCCGTAGCCGCCCCAGCCGGGGTAGCCCTCGACGGCGGCGTCCGAGGTGACGTTCACGACCACGCCGTGCGAGGCCTCGAGCGCCGGCAGGCACGATTGGGTGAGCGCCAGCGGCGCCACCACGTTCGTCTCCAGCACCCGCCTGAAGCCGTCCAGCGGGTAGCGCGCCAGGGCGGGCAGCGGCGTGGGGCCGAGCGTGGAGGCGTTGTTCACCAGCAGCTCCAGGTCGCCGAGGTCGCGCGCCTCCTCGACGAGCCGCTGGCGGTGCTCGGGGTCGGTCACGTCGCCGGCGACGGCCCGCACGCGGCCCCCCAGCCCGGCGACCGCCGTCGCCAGCTCCTCGGCGTCCCGGGCGTCCACCACCACGCTCCAGCCGTCCGCCGCCAGCCGTCTGGTGAGCTCGAGGCCCAGGCCGCGCGAGGCGCCCGTCACGAGCGCGACGCGCGGGCGTGCCGGTCCCGCAGGGTCTATCCACACGGTTGCCATGGCTCGAAGCTACAACTTCAAGTAAACTTCAAGTCAATGGCCCTACCCAGCCACATCACGATCGGCGAGCTGGCGCGCCGCACGGGCGTGGCCACGTCGGCGCTGCGCTTCTACGAGCAGCGCGGGCTCATCAGGTCGGAGCGCACCGCGGGCAACCAGCGGCGCTTCCCCAGGGCGACCGTGCGGCGGGTCTCGGTGATACGCGCGGCCCAGCGCTGCGGCATCTCTCTCGAGGAGATCGGGGAGGTGCTGTCGCGCCTGCCGGACGACCGCACGCCCACGGCGGCCGACTGGGCGGCCATCTCCACGGCCTGGCGCGAGAGCCTCGACGAGCGCATCGCCGTCCTCGAGGGCCTGAGGGACCGGCTGAGCGGCTGCATCGGGTGCGGGTGCCTCTCGCTCGACCGCTGCTGGCTCGTGAACCCGGACGACGAGGTGGGGCGCGCGGGTCCCGGCCCGCGCCTGCTGGCCAGCCGACAGCGGCGCCGAACGCGAGCAGGCGACCGTCGCGGTCCTTGACCACGGACTCCCTGGTGCCCCACGGCGTCTCGCCCAGGCCCCGCGCGGGCGACGCCCCGCGAGCTCGGCCCGGACGGCGCCGTCGTCCCGACGCGGACGCCCTGGGGCCGGGTCGTCACCTGCCGAAGATGTTCGGCAGCTCCTCCATGGTCACCAGGACCTCGCGCGGCTTGCTGCCCGTGTGCGGGCCCACGATCCCCATCGCCTCCAGCGAGTCCATCAGCTTGCCGGCGCGAGCGTGCCCGACCGCCAGGCGCCGCTGCAGCCGCGACACGCTCGCCTGCCCCTCGCTGATCACCAGCTCCGCGGCGGCGCGCAGCTTGTCGTCGTTCCAGTCGATGAGGCCGCTGGCCGTGGACTCGTCGGCCGGCGGCGGGTCGAAGTCGGCGCCGTAGGCCTCCACGAAGTCGTCGTCGAAGTACTGGCGCCTGAGGAAGTCGGCCAGCCGGCCGATCTCGTTCTCGCTCACGAACGGGCCCTGGAGGCGCACGGCCTTCACCAGGCCGGGCTGGTAGAAGAGCATGTCGCCCAGGCCGATGAGCCGCTCGGCGCCCATGCCGTCGAGGATCGTGCGCGAGTCGTGGCTCGAGGAGACCGCGAACGCCATGCGCGCCGGCACGTTCACCTTGATCAGGCTCGTGAGGATGTCCACCGAGGGCCGCTGCGTCGCGAGGATCAGGTGCATGCCCGTGGCGCGCGCCATCTGCGCCAGGCGCATGATGGACGACTCGACCTCCTTCGGGCTGGTGATCATCAGGTCGGCCAGCTCGTCGATGACGATGACGATGAAGGGCATCGGCGGCAGGTCGAGGTTGCGCGCCTTCTCGTTGTACTGGTCGAGGTTCTT
>CAZGXF010000093.1:0-9861 GCA_964529575.1 uncultured bacterium | reverse complement strand
CGCCGCGGGCGCGGAAGCGGCCCGGCTGCAGCTCGATGTCGTTGCGCTCGTACTGTTGCGTCACCAACGTGCCGAGTATCTCGTCGCGGGGCAGGACGCGCCCGACGTCGAGGAGCAGGTGCAGCTTCTCGTACTCCTCGGGAGAGCCGAGGCCGTAGATCGCCGACACCGACGCGACCACGATGACGTCCTTGCGGGTGAGCAGGCTGCGCGTCGTCGAGTGCCGCAGCCGCTCGAGCTCCATGTTGATGTTGGCGTCCTTCTCGATGAAGAGGTCGCGCGCCGGGACGTAGGCCTCGGGCTGGTAGTAGTCGTAGTAGGAGATGAAGAACTCCACCGCCGCGTCGGGGAAGAACTCCTTGAACTCGGACGCCAGCTGGGCGGTGAGGATCTTGTTGGGGGCCAGCACCAGGGCCGGCCGCTGCACGGCCTCGATGACCTTGGCCATGGTGTAGGTCTTGCCGGTGCCGGTGGCGCCCAGCAGCGTCTGGAACCGCAGCCCGTCGCTGAGGCCCTCTACGAGGCCGGCGATGGCCTCGGGTTGGTCCCCCTTGGGCTCGTAAGGCGACCTGACCTCGAGAGGCATGACCCCTAATCATATAAGGTCGGACCCGGACAGGGGTCGTCCGGGTTGCCGTGGGCCGGCGGGGCTCCCCGCCTTCAGCCCGGCGTCGGTCGGGCCTGTGCCAGCGCCTGCGAGGCGAAGAGGTCGCGGTAGAGGCCGCCGCGTGCGATGAGCTCGGCGTGCGTGCCCGCGTCCACCACGCGGCCGGCGTGCAGGACGTAGATGCGGTCGGCGTTGACCACGGTGGCGAGCCGGTGGGCCACCACCACCGTCGTGCGGCCCGCCATCAGGCGCGCGAGCGCGCGCTGCACCGCCGCCTCGGACTCGCCGTCGAGGGAGCTCGTAGCCTCGTCGAGCAGGAGCACCCGCGGGTCCCTCAGCACCGCCCTGGCGATCGCGAGACGCTGTCTCTGGCCGCCCGAGAGCCTCACGCCGCGCTCGCCCACCGGCGTGTCGTAGCCCTGCGGCAGCTCGGTGATGAAGCCGTGCGCGTCGGCGGCCGCGGCGGCGGCGCGCAGCTCGGCGTCGGTGGCGTCGGGCCTCGCCAGCCGCAGGTTGTCGGCGACCGAGCCCGAGAACAGGAAGGTCTCCTGCGGCACGTAGGCCAGGTGGGAGCGCAGCTCCGCCGGGTCGAGGCGGCGCAGGTCGACCCCGTCGAGCGTCACGCGCCCCGCCGTGGGGTCGACGAAGCGCAGGAGCAGCGACAGCAGCGTGCTCTTGCCGGCGCCGCTGGGACCCACGACCGCGACCACGCTGCCCGGTTCGGCGACGAGGCTCACGCCGTCCAGCGCGGGGGCATCGCGGCCCGGGTAGGTGAAGCTCACGTCCTCCAGCGCCACGGCGCCCCGGACCACGCCGAGGCGCACGGGCTCGGGGTCCACCGGCAGCTCGGGGCGCGCGTCGAGCAGCTCGAAGACGCGCTTCGACGCTCCCGACGCCTCCTGTAGCTGCGCCCAGAGGCCCGTGAACGTGCCCAGCGAGCCCGCCACGAACATCGTCAGGAGCAGGAAGGCCACCAGGTCGCCGGAGGAGAGCTGGCCGGCGAGGGCGAGGCGCCCGCCGTACCAGAGGACCACCCCGAGACCGGCGAAGGCGCAGAGCAGCACGGCGGGCACGAACAGGGCGCGCAGGCGCACGCGCCTCAGCGCCGCGGCGTAGGCGGCGTCCACCCCCGTGGCGTAGCGCCGCCTCTCGACCTCCTCGGCGCCGAAGGCCTTGACCACCCGCACCCCGCCGATGGCCTCCTCGGCGTCGGCGCTGGCGGCGGCGAGCCGGTCCTGGAACTCGGCGCTCACGCGCCTGAGGCCGCGACCGAACACGGCGCCGGCGACGACGACGGGCGGCACCACGGCGAGCATCACCAGCGTCAGGCGAGGTTCCAGCACGAACAGGAGCGCCAGCCCGCCCAGGAGCGTGATGCCTTGGTTCACGAGCTGGGCCACGGCCTGGGACACGGCGGCCTGCACCGTGGCCACGTCGGCCGTCAGGCGCGAGACCAGCTCGCCGGTCTTCCGGCTGGTGAAGAAGGGGACGTCGAGGCCGATGAGGTGACCGAACGCCCTCTTGCGCAGGTCGGCGACGACCGCCTCGCCCACCCGGCCCAAGCAGTAGGTGCGCAGGAAGTTGAAGCCGGCCTGGACGACCACCAGCACGACGAGCAGGACCATCGCCCCGTCCAGCGCCCTGCGCGCGGCCGCGGGAGCCGCGTCGGGCGCGAAGGCGGCGTCGAGGAGCTGCCTCACGACCAGCGGGAAGGCGAGGCCGATGACGCCGGCCACGGCGACGCTGAGGACGCCGAGGCCGAGCCAGCCGGCGTGGGGCCGCGTGAGGGCGGCCAGGCGGCGCAGCGGGGCGACGTCGAGCGCGCGCCCGGCGCCGTGGGGGCGGGCCCGAGGAGCGCGTCCAGAGCGGGGGAACACCACCAGCCAAGGGTACACTCGGACCGTGACCACGCCCCTGTGGCGACCTACCCCGGAGAGGGCGGGCGCCTCACGGATGGAGGCGTTCCGCCGCGCGGTGGAGGCGGAGCAGGGCGTCGCCGTGCCCGACTACGACGCCCTCCACGCCTGGAGCGTGCGCGAGCCGGAGGCGTTCTGGGGCGCGCTGGCGCGGCACCTGGGCCTGCCGTTCGCCGAGCCCCCGGCGCGCGTGCGCTCCGACGACCCGATGCCCCTGACGCGCTGGTTCGAGGGCGCCGAGCTGTCCTACGCCCGCGCGCTGCTGCACCCGCCGGGCGTGGACGACGCGGCGACGGCCGTGGTGGCCGTGACCGAGGCCGGCGACGAGCGCCTGCTGTCGCGGGATGAGCTCCGCCGGCTGGTCGCGCGCGTGCAGGACGGGTTGCTGCGCCTGGGCGTGGGCCGAGGCGACCACGTGGTGGCCCTGGCCGCGAACGTGCCCGAGACCCTGGCCCTGCTGCTCGCCTGCGCGGGCCTGGGCGCCGTGTTCGCTTCCGCCTCGCCGGACTTCGGCGCCGAGGCGGCCGCCGCGCGCTTCGCGCAGCTGCGGCCCAAGGCCCTCTTCGCCACGACCGGCTACCTCTACGGCGGTCGCCGCTTCGACGTCGCCGGCGTCGCGGCGCGGCTCCGCGACCTGCTGGGCGGTGTGCCGGCGGTGGCGCTCCCTTACCCGGGGCCGACGGCGGAGCCGCCCGCGGGGTTCGCTGGCTGGACCGCCTTCCTGGGCGACGAGGGCGAGCCGACGCTCGAGGACCTGCCTTTCGACCACCCCCTCTACGTGCTCTTCTCCTCGGGCACCACGGGCCTGCCCAAGGCGCTGGTGCACAGGGCCGGCGGGGCGCTCCTCACCCATCTGAAGGAGCTGGCCCTGCACTGCGACGTGCGGCCCGGCGACGTGGTCCTCTACTTCACTACGTGCGGCTGGATGATGTGGAACTGGCTGGTCTCGGCGCTGGCCTGCGGCGCCGCGGTCGTCCTCTACGAGGGCTCGCCGGTCCACCCGCACGACCTGGCCCTGTTCGAGCTGGCCGAGCGCCACGGCGTCACCCTGTTCGGCACCTCGGCGCGCTACCTCCACGGGCTCGCCGCCGCCGACGCTCGCCCGGGCGTGAGCTGCGACCTCTCGGCCTTGCGCACCGTCACCTCCACGGGCTCGCCGCTGTCGCCCAGCGGCTTCCGCTTCGTGTACGAGCGCGTGAAGGCCGACGTGCACCTCGCCAGCATCTCCGGCGGTACCGACATCGTCGGCTGCTTCATGCTCGGCGTGCCCACGCTGCCGGTGTACGAGGGCGAGATCCAGCGGCCGGGGCTGGGCGTCGACCTCGCGGCCTACGACGAGGACGGGCGGCCCGTGACGGGGCGGCCCGGCGAGCTCGTCTGCCGTCAGCCGCTGCCGTCGATGCCGCTGAGGCTCGTAGGGGACGACTCCTTCGCGCGCTACAGGGCCTCGTACCTCGCCACCTACCCCGGCGTGTGGCGGCACGGCGACCTCATAGAGGTGACGTCCACCGGCGGCATCGTCGTGCACGGCCGCTCGGACGCCACCTTGAACCCCGGCGGCGTGCGCATCGGCACGGCCGAGGTCTACCGCGCGCTCGAGGCGGTGCCGGACGTGCTCGAGGCCGCGGCGGTGGGGAGGAAGGTCGGGCCCGAGCTGGCCGCCGGCGTGGCCGCCGACGAGGAGGTGTGGCTCCTCGTGGTGCTACGGCCCGGAGCCACGCTCACCCCTGAGCTTCAGGCGCGCATCAAGCGCGCGGTGCGCGAAGGCGCCTCGCCCCGGCACGTGCCGCGCGTCGTGCTGCAGGTCTCCGGCCTGCCGCGCACCCGCAGCGGCAAGCCCATGGAGATCGCCGTCGCCAAGCTCGTGAACGGCGAGCCCGTCGAGAACGCCGAGGTCGTGGCGAACCCCGAGGTGCTGGAGGAGATCGCCGCCAAGGCCGCGGCGGTGCGAGCCGGGGACGCGCCGTAGAGCCCTAGCCCCTGGTCCTGGCCCTCACCCCTTCACGGCGCCGGCGGTCAGGCCCGCGACGATGCGCTGCTGGAAGATGAGCACCAGCGCGACGAGCGGGATCGTGACGATGATCGCCGCCGCCATGATCTCGCCGAACGGCTCCTGCCGCGCCACCAGGCCGGTGAAGAGCGCGATGGCCACCGGCACCGTGCGCGCCGGCGGGTCGATGACGGTGAAGGTGAGCGCGAACAGGTACTCGTTCCACGCCTGGATGAAGGCGAGGAGGCCCGTGGTCACCATCGCCGGCGCCGTCAGCGGCAGCAGCACCATGCGGAAGGCCTGGAAGAGCGTCGCGCCGTCCACGCGCGCCGCTTCGAGCAGCGAGCCCGGCAGGCCGCGGAAGAACGACGTGAGCACCCAGACGGTGAACGGCAGCGTGAAGAGCATGTACGAGAGGATCATGCTGGGCACGGACGGCATGCCGAGGACCCGGATCACCGCGTAGAGGCCGGCCAGCACGGCGATCTGCGGGAACATCGTCATGGCGAGGATCACGTAGAGGGCAGGCGTGCGGCCGGCGAAGCGCATCTTGCCGAGCGCGTAACCGGCGAACGAGCCCACCACGAGAGAGAGGACGGTGACCGAGCTCGCCACGATCGTCGAGTTCAGCAGGGCGCGCAGGAACCTGTCGTTCGACAGCACGGCCCGGAAGTTGTCGAGCACCGGGTTGTCCGGCCACAGCGTGGCCGGGGTCCTGATCAGCTCGGCTTGCGTCTTCAGCGCCGAGACGATGGCCCAGTAGAAGGGGAACATGAGGTAGACGAAGATGACGGCGATGAGCAGGTAGAAGAACACCTGCCCCACCGCCCGCCTGGCGGCGCGGCTCATTCGATGCTCCTCTGCCCGAGCATGCGGATGTAGAGGACGGCGAAGACGGCGACCATAACGAAGATGACGACCGACGCCGCCGACGACGTGCCCAGCTCGCGCTGGTTGATGAGCAGGTCCTGGGTGTAGCTGGCCATCGAGAACCTA
Source organism: uncultured bacterium (assembly GCA_964529575.1). Classification (GTDB taxonomy): domain Bacteria; phylum Deinococcota; class Deinococci; order Deinococcales; family Trueperaceae; genus DASRWD01. The sequence goes on along the minus strand of CAZGXF010000093.1, from coordinate 4,352 downwards.
CGGTTGCCGAGCACGACCTGGAAGATGTCGAAGACGCGGAGCGAGTCGAGCGTCCTGAAGATCAGGGCGACGGCCAGCGTGGGGGAGAGGAGCGGCAGGGTGATGTTGAAGAACTGCCGCACCTTCGACGCGCCGTCGACCTCGGCGGCCTCGTAGAGCTCGGAGGGGATCGTCGAGAGCCCGGCGAGCAGCAGCAGCGCCATGAAGGGCGTGGTCTTCCAGACGTCCATGACGATCATGCTGGGGAGCTGCAGCGCCTGGCTGCCGAAGAAGTCGGTGCGGCCGTCGCTGATGCCCAGGTAGCTGCCGAGCGTGTTGAAGAGCCCGGCGCGGGTGGGCTGGAGCATCCACTCCCAGATGCGCGCGCTGACGGCCGTGATCACCGCCCAGGGCACGAGCATCGCGGCGCGCATCATGCCCCGGCCGCGGAACTCCCGGTTCAGCGCCAAGGCGATCACCATGCCCAGCACGGTCTCGAAGAAGACGGCCACGACCGTGAACACGCTGGTGTCCCAGATCGCCCGCACGAACGGGGCGGTGACGGCGCCCACGACGTAGCGGCGGCCCAGCAGCGAGAACTCGAAGACGGCGCGGTAACGCTGCGGCTCGCGCGGCAGCACGCGCACCCAGCTCTCGTACTGGGGTCGGCCGTTCACCAGCACCGGCTGCCCGTCGTCGTCGACGACGCGGGGCAGCTCCCGGATCGTCATGGAGAGCAGCCGCTTGTAGTTGGCCAGGCCGACGAACTCGACGGGCGTGGCGGTGCTGGCGAAGCGCGCGTTCGTGAAGCTCGAGGTGACGACACGCGAGAACGGGTAGAAGGCGATGACGGCCAGGATCACGAACGTCGGCAACAGCAGGAGCCAAGCCGTGCGGGCCTCGGCCCGCGCGAGCTTGGACGGCGCCCGCCTCCGCCGCGGCGCCGGCCCCGCCGTCGCCACCGCCACCCCTTCGCCCCCGGAGGTGGATCCTTCCACTTCGGCTCCCTTCTCCTCTTCCCGGCGGCCGCCGCGGCGGCCCCTGCCTAAGCGGAGGGGCCGGGCTGCGTGTGCGAGCCCGGCCCCTTCCTCACGGTTCGGTCAGCCGAACCAGGTCTGCGTCAGGGCTGGCCCATCTCCAGGCCGGTGATGTCCTGGATGTCCAGGGCGGCGATCGCCAGGGCGTTCTCGGCGGTCTCGGAGCCGGTGAGGACGGAGTGGACCGCGGACGAGAAGACCTGGGAGACCTCGGCGTAGTTGGGCGAGGCCACGGTGGAGGGCCGCGCCACGGCGTTGATGAACACGTCGTAGAGGCTGCCGAAGAAGGGCACGGCCTCGAGGACCTCGGGGTCCTCGTACAGCGCCATGATCGTCGGGTTCAGGCTGCCCTCGATGGCGCGGGTCTTCTGCTCCTCGTAGGAGGTGAGGAACAGCGCCACGTCGGCGGCGACCTCGATGTTGTCGCTGTAGCGCGAGACGGCGAGCTGCCAACCGCCCAGCGCCGCCGCGCGTTCGCCGGAGTCGCCGGCGGGCAGCGGGCTGACGTCGAACAGGCCGGCGATGGCGCTGTCAGGGGCGTTGCCGAGGCTGTAGGCGTACGGCCAGTTGCGCATGAAGGCCGCGTTGCCCGCCTGGAACATGTTGCGGGCTTCCTCCTCGCCGAAGCTGGTGACGCCGTTCGGCGAGATGGTGCCCACCCAGCCGGCGGCCCGCTCGATGGCCGCCACCGCGGCCGGGTTGTCGATGGTGATCACGCCCTCGGGGCTGATGATCGTGCCGCCGCCGTTCGAGTAGACCCACTCGATGGCGTCGCAGGTGAGGCCCTCGTACGAGTTGCCCTGCCACACGAAGCCCCAGAAGTCCTGGTTGCCCTCGGCGCGCTCGCCGTCCTGGATGGTCTGGGCCATCTCGGTCAGCTCGTCCCAGGTCTGGGGCGGGCCGTCGAAACCGTACTTCTCGAGCAGGTCCGTCCGGTAGTACAGCAGCCCGGCGTCGGTGAACCACGGGATGCCCACGAGGCGGCCGTCGACGGTGTTGTTCTCGACGATGGCCGGGAAGTGCTGGTCGATCACGTCGCGGGCGCCGTACTCGTACAGGTCCACGAGGTGCTCGGCCAGGTCGCCGGGCCAGATCACGTCGATCATGAAGACGTCGATGTCGGGCGACTGCGCCTCGAAGGCCTGCAGGTAGACGCCCAGGCGGCTGTCGGCCAGGTCGGGCGTGTCGAGGATCTCGACGATGACGTCGGGGTGCTCGGCCATGTACCGCTCGGCCGCGGCGACGGCCAGCTCGTACTCCTGCCCCACCGAACCGGCCGCGACGGTGATCCTGGTCTGGGCGAGCGCGACCGACCCCAAGAGGACGAAGGCAGCCGCGGCGACGAAGAACCTCTTCATGCTGTACTCCCTTCCTGGCTCGCCCAACGGTGTGCCCGCACGTGGTGAGCTGTGCGGAGTCATCTACTGACCGCCGGGAGGCGGCGACAGCGGCGGGAGGCCTCCCGTCGCGGAGCGCTGGGACGAGCTTTATGCGCTCCCGAATATAGCAGCGGCCGCGATGAGTGGCAAACCTCACGTTCGCCTGGGCGCCGTGCGAGACGCGAACTCCGGACTTCTCCCCGGACGCGGCGGGGCTTACCGGTCGTCGGGACCGCGCGTACCGGCTCCCGGCGGCAGGGCGTGAGCCCGCGGGCTCAGGTGGCCTTGCGGCCGACCATCCGGCTGACGAGCTCCTGCAGCCTGAGCTCGTGGAACGGCTTGAGCAGCGTCTCGGCGCGCGGCAGGCGGCGGAAGAGGCCGGGCTTGGGCTGCTCGTCCACCAGCACGAGGACGGGCACGTGCGCGTGCGTCGGCCGGCGGCGCAGGGCGCGCACGACCTCCCAGGCGGAGCCCAACCTGTCGTCGTCGATGACGAGGGCGCTGGGGTGGTGCTCGTCCAGGGCCTCGGGCGTGTCCTCGTAGCGGTAGGCGGCCACGGCCGTGAAGCCGGCGCGCTGCAGGCCCAGCCTGATGAGCCGCTGGAGGGCCGTGTTGGGGGAGACCACCAGCACGAGGGGGTCGTCGGCCGCCACCGGGCTGCGCTCGATGACGCCCAGCTTCGCCAGCTCGCCCAACAGGTGGTAGACGTGCCGCTCGGTGAGGTCGAGCTCGGCGGCGATGGTGCGGGCGGAGCGCCGGCCGTCCACCGAGGCGAGGACCTCCCAGCCGCCGGGCGGCATCTCCACGCGCGTCGGGTCGCCCGCGCGCGTGAACACGGCGTCCGGCGGCACGTCGGTGTCGGCGAACTTCTCCTGCCTGGCGGCCACCTGCAGCAGCAGGGTCATGGCGTCCACGCTGTGCTCGAGCGGCTGCTGCGTGGCCTCGGCCGGCCTGTCGGTGAAGTAGAACCTGCCCTCCGACCAGGTGAGGAGGTCGCTCACGACCTCGAGCACCTGCCTGTCGATCGCGGCGTAGAGGTCCTCCTGCTTGAGCAGGCCCAGTCGCACGGCCATCTCGCCCAGCAGCGTGCCGGGGTTCTCGGCGTGCTGGCGGCGCAGGAGCTCCTGCACCTCGTGGGCCGTAAGCAGGTCCATGCGCACGAGGATCTCGCCGAGGTGCACGCCGGGCGTGACGTGCGCGTAGCCGATGCGTCCGAGCTCGAAGTAGATGCGCGCGCGGGCCGTGCCGCGCTGCACGGTGAGCACGCCGGACTTCTGGCCGGTCGCGATCACCTGGAAGATGTCGGCAAGCGGGACGTTCCGGAGGCTGCCCTCGATCACTGTCTCACCTTAGTGACAGGGTGCCAAGCCGCGCGCGGCGGCGGTGAGGGATAACTCTCCCGCGGGGCTCCTCAGCCGGTGCCCGTCTCGCCGAAGAGCGGCGCCGAGACCGGTACGGGGACCCCCAGGTGGCGGTAGGCCTCCTCGGTGGCCACCCTGCCCCTGGCGGTGCGCTGCAGCAAGCCCATCTGGATGAGGAACGGTTCGTAGACCTCTTCCAGGGTGGCGCGGTCCTCGCCGACGGCCGTGGCCAGGGTGTCGAGGCCCACGGGCCCGCCCACGAACTTGTGCACGATGGCGTCGAGGATGGCGCGGTCCCGCCTGTCGAGCCCGGCGTCGTCGATGCCCAGCGACTCGAGCGCGGCGCGCGTGCGGGCGAGCGTGATGCGGTCGTCGCCGGCCACCTGGGCGTAGTCGCGCACCCGCCGGAGCATGCGCTTGGCGATGCGCATGGTGCCGCGCGCACGACGGCCGATCTCGAGGGCGGCGTCGCGGTCGACCGCGAAGCCCAGCCGCCGGGCGTCCTGCAGCACGCCCTCGGCCAGCTCCTCGCCGGTGTAGTACTCGAGGTGCTCGACGATGCCGAAGCGGCTGCGCAGCGGGCCGGTGATCAGCCC
>CAZGXF010000092.1:0-10295 GCA_964529575.1 uncultured bacterium | reverse complement strand
CGTGCAGCTCGCCGGCGGCGCGCAGCTCCAGGGCGATGCGATCGCTGACCTCGAGGCCCGCCTCCTTGCGGGCGTTCTGCACCAGCCGCACGACGTCGCGGGCCAGGCCCTCCAGGCGCAGCTCGGGCGTGACCTCGGTGCGCAGGGCGGCCAGGTAGCCGCGCTCCTCCTGCGCCGCGTACCCCTCGGGGCTGCGGGCGTCGAGCAGCAGGTCCTCGGGCTCGAGCTCGACCTCCCGCCCCTCGACCCGCACCACGGTCGGCCGGCCGTCGCGCACGTTCGCGGCCACGGCGCGGCCGTCCATCTCGGCCAGGGCGGCGCGCAGCGCGGGCAGGAGCCGGCCCAGGCGCTTGCCCAGGCGGGGCAGGTTCGGCTTCACCTGGTAGTCGACGAACGAGTCGGTGACGCCCAGGAACCGGACCTCCTTCACGTTCAGCTCCTCGGCGAGCTGGTCGGCGAAGCGCCTCACGCCCTCGAGCTCCGCCTCGTCGCGGACGCGCACCAGCACCTCCGTGAGGGGCTGCCTGAGCTTCACCCCGGCGGCCGCGCGCGCGGCCCTGCCCAGCTCGACGACGCGCATGAGGGCGCGCATCGCCGTGACGAGCGACCCGTCCTTGAGCGACCCGTCGGCCACGGGCCAGGCGGCGAGGTGCACGCTCGGCTCGGCGTCGGGCCTCACCGAGAGCTCGAGGTTCCGGTAGAGCTCCTCGGCGGTGAAGGGCGCCATCGGGGCCATCAGCTTCGCGACCGTGAGCAGCGCCTCGTGCAGGGTGGCGTAGGCGCAGAGCGAGTCGGCCCGCTCCTCCGGGGTGGCGCCGGCGCCGCGCCAGAAGCGCTTGCGGTTGCGCCTGACGTACCAGTTCGAGAGCTCGTCGACGACGAAGTCGCGGACCGCGCGGCTGGCGGTCGTGGGGTCGAAGCCCTCCAGCGCCGTGGTGACGGTCTCCACGAGCTCCTGCAGGCGCGCCACCAGCCACCTGTCGATCAGGGGCCGCTCCGCGGGCGCGGGCGCCGCCGCCAGGTCGGGGTCCTCGAGGTTCGCGTAGAGCACGAAGAAGCCGTAGACGTTCCAGAGCGTCATGAAGAAGTCGCGCTGGACCTCGTCCACCAGGGCGGCGGAGAAGCGCTTCGGCTGACCGGCCGGCGAGGAGCTGTAGCAGTACCAGCGCAGCGCGTCGGCCCCCTGCTTGTTCAGCACCGTCCAGGGGTCGACGACGTTGCCCTTCGACTTCGACATCTTCTCGCCGTTCTCGTCCACGATGTGGCCGAGCACGTTGAGGTTCTTGAACGCCGAGCTGGGAGGGAACAGGTGCGCCAGCGCGCCCGGGGGCCGTCCCGCTTCCGGGTCGCCGGGGTCGGTGAGGAGCGTGGCCAGGGCGTGGAGGCTGTAGAACCAGCCGCGCGTCTGGTCGACCGCCTCGCAGATGTAGTCGGCGGGGAAGTTCTTCTTCAGCGTCTCGACGACCTCGGGCGGCGACCCCTCGCCCACGTAGTGCCATTGGGCGTAGGGCATCGCGCCAGACTCGAACCAGACGTCCACCGTGTACGGCTCGCGGCGGTAGACCTTGCCGTCCTTGACGAAGGTGATGTCGTCGACGTAAGGCCGGTGCAGGTCGAGGCCGGAGAGGTCCCTGCCCGTCAGCTCCTCGAGCTCCCTGACGCTCCCCACGCACACCGTGTCCTCGCCGTCCTCGCTGCGCCAGATGGGCAGCGTGGCGCCCCAGTAGCGCTCGCGCGACAAGGCCCAGTCGACGTTGTTCTCGAGCCAGCGGCCGAAGCGCCCCTCGCGGACGTGCTCCGGGTGCCAGCCGATGACGGCGTTGTTCTTCAGCAGCAGGTCCCTGACCGCGGTGGTCCTGATGTACCAGCCGCGCTTGGCCACGTTCATCAGCGGCTTGTCGTCGCGCCAGTTGAAGGGGTAGCCGTGCCTGATCGTGCCGGCGCGGTACATGAGGCCGCGGCGCTGCAGCTCGGCGGTGACGTCGTCGTCGGCTTCCTTGAACCAGGCGCCGGCGAACGGGCCCGGCTGGTCGACGCGCCGCAGCAGCGGCGCGGGGTCGAACGGCTCCTCGGCCGAGGGCGCGTCCTCGACGGGCCTCACCTCCGGCATCACGGCGCCCGTCAGGTCGACGGAGAAGAGGGTGGGCAGCCCGTGCCTGCGGCCGACGTCGAGGTCGCCGTAGGCCGGCGCGAGGTGGACGATGCCGGTGCCGTCGTCGAGCGTGACGATCTCGTCCACGACGACCGTGTAGACGTTGGCCAGGTCAGCGCCGTCGGGCGCGCGGCCCAGCAGCACCGGGTGGTAGCGCAGGCCGGCGAGGTCGGAGCCCCGGGCGCGCGCGAGCACGCGGCCCTGCGACCCGCCGAACACGGCCTCGACGCGCTCCTCGGCCACCACGTACAGCTCCGTGCCCGGCTCCTCGCCGTGGGCCCGCGGGCCCTCCACGACCACGTAGGCGGCGTCGCCCATGACCGCCAGGCCGGCGTTCGCGGCGAGCGTCCAGGGCGTGGTCGTCCAGGCGAGGAAGTACACGGGCCGCTCCTCGCCGGCGGGCAGCAGGCCCTTGGCGCGCAGGTCGGGCGCCACGGCCCTGAACTTGGGGAAGACCGAGGGGTCCTCGACGTCCTCCTTGTAACCGAGCGAGACCTCGTGCGACGCCAGCGTGGTGTTCGACGACGGGCTGTGCCAGGTCGTCTTGTAGTCCTCGTAGAGCAGCCCGCGGTCGTAGAGCTGCTTCATGATCCACCAGCACGACTCGATGTAGGTGTTGTGGTAGGTGACGTAGGCGTCCTCGAGGTCGATCCAGAACCCGATGCGCTCGGTCATGGCGTTCCAGTCCTGGATGTTCGAGAAGACGTCCTCGCGGCAGAGGCGGTTGAACTCCTCGATGCCGAACTCCTCGATCTGCTGCTTGCTGGTGAAGCCGAGGCGCTTCTCGACCGCGATCTCCACGGGCAGGCCGTGGGTGTCCCAGCCGCCCTTGCGGCCCACGCGGTAGCCCTGCATCGTCTTGAAGCGGGGGAAGAGGTCCTTGTAGGCGCGGCTGATCACGTGGTGGACGCCGGGCTTGCCGTTCGCCGTGGGCGGGCCCTCGTAGAAGACCCAGTCGCCCCTGGGGGCGGGCCTGTCGACGGAGCGGCGGAAGACCCGCTCGCGCTTCCAGAACTCGATGACCTCCCGCTCCAGCGAGGGGAAGTCGACCTGCTGCCTTACCTCTCGGAACCTCACTCGCTGCCTCCCGGCGCCTGCGGCGCGTCGCTTACCGGAGCTTCCGCCGGGGCGGCTCGGAACGGACACGCCCCAGCGCTGCGTAGCCAGCGTTGGGGCGCTCGTGTAGGGCGCGGTACCACCCAACTTCGCGGCGGGCCTCGCGACCGCCGCCTCGGCGGCTGCCCCGCCTGGGCGGGAGAGCCTGGCGCGTGACGTGCGCCTGACGGCCCCGTCTACTTGGCCCGCGCTGGGCGGCCCGTTCGGGGGGCGGCTCGGGGAGGATACGGAACTCGCCTGTGCTCGCCGGGCTCTCACCGTCCCCGGTTCGCTGTGGAGCCTTGGGGCGCTCCGTGCGTTCCCGTCACAGCCGTGCCCGGGGGGTCCCGGGTGGTGCCGAAGCCGCTTTACAAGGCGGCATACGGCGCATATACTCACGCTAGCAGCAGGCCTGTAGCACGTCAATACGCCGCTGCGTCTCCTGGCAAATCCGGATCGAACGCTCCTCCCAAGCACCTGTCGGCGTTCGGCGTGTGGTTCACCGCTAGCCTCGAAGGCAGGCTCTTGGAACCCGGGACGATCCGGGACCGGACGCCGCGCCACGTCGCTCGAACAGACCGGCGTGCCGGTGGGACGAGACAGACCCGCACGGGAGAACCGACCCAGCGAAAGCCCTAACGGGAACGGAGTGACGATGAGCCCAAGAGCCAAGAGCAGCGAGGCCGAGGCAGCCGCGCCGAGCGAGGAGACGCAGGTCCGCAGGCGCGGGCGCCCCCGCAAGGACCAGGCGCCGGCCGAGGCCGCCGGCAACGACGTGAGCGTCGCGCCCAAGCGCCGCGGCCGCCCCCCGAAGAACCGCGCGCCGGCGGTGGCCGACGGCGCCGACGACGCCGCGGACGGGTCCGTGGAGGCCGCCCCGCAGGGCGAACCCGCCACCGAGGACGGCGCGCAGGAGATGGCCGTCGAGGAGCGTCAGCCCGACGGCAGCCAGTCGGAGCACGAGCGTCAGGACGACAGGCGCGGGCGCCGTGGCGGCCGCAACCAGGGCCGCAAGGGGTCGCTCAACTTCCGCGAGCTCCAGGCCAAGCTCCTGCCCGAGCTCCACCTGCTCGCCAAGGAGGTCGGCCTCGAGGAGTACAGGCAGCTGGAGAAGGACGACCTCGTCGTCGCGATCCTCGAGCGCGCCACCGAGCAGGAGGGCCTGCGGCTCGTGCGCGGTTACCTGGAGATCTCGTCCGACGGCTACGGCTTCCTGCAGGAGTCGCTGCTGCAGAACAACACCCGCAGCGTGATCGTCTCGGCCGGGTTGATCAAGCAGTTCAGGCTGCGCACGGGCGACATGATCCTCGGCAAGGCCAGGCGCCCCCGGGACAACGAGCGCTACGGCACCCTGATCCGCGTCGAGGCCGTGAACAACGTCGACCCCTTCCAGGCGTCGAAGCGGCCGCGGTTCGAGGAGCTGGTCCCCACCTTCCCGGACCGGCGCATCCGGCTCGAGACCACCCAGAACGAGCTCTCGGCGCGCGTCATCGACCTGCTGGCGCCTATCGGCCGCGGCCAGCGCGGGCTCATCGTGGCGCCGCCGAAGGCCGGCAAGACGACCCTCCTCAAGAAGATCGCCAACGCCGTCGTCACCAACGAGCCCGACATCAAGGTCATCGTGCTGCTCGTCGACGAGCGGCCCGAGGAGGTCACCGACTTCCGCGAGTCGGTCAAGGGCGTCGAGGTCATCGCCAGCACGTTCGACGAGCCCCCCTCCAACCACATCCGCGTGGCCGAGTTCGTGCACGAACGCGCCCGCCGCATCGTCGAGGACAACGGGCACGTGATGATCCTCCTCGACTCGATCACGCGCCTCGCCCGCGCGAACAACCTCGTCACGCCCCCGACGGGCCGGACGCTCTCGGGCGGCCTCGACTCGAACGCCCTGCACTGGCCGAAGCGCTTCCTGGGCGCGGCGCGCAACATCCGCGGCGGCGGCTCGCTCTCGATCCTCGCCACGGCCCTGGTCGAGACCGGCTCGCGCATGGACGACGTGATCTTCGAGGAGTTCAAGGGCACCGGCAACATGGAGCTGCACCTCAGCCGCCAGCTGGAGGAGCGGCGCATCTTCCCGGCCATCGACATCCTCAAGTCGGGCACCCGTCGCGAGGACCTGCTGCTCGACGAGGCGACGCTGGCGAAGATGTGGCTCCTCAGGAAGGTCATCTCCGACATGGACCCCGCCGAGGCCATGGAGATGCTGCTCTCGCGCCTGGGGCGCACCAAGAGCAACGCGGAGTTCCTCTCTACGCTGGGCCAGGGTTAACGGTAAGCACCAGGCATGGGCCGGGCTCTCGCGGCGCTGGCCTGCCTCGGATGGCTGACCTGCGCCGCGGCGCAGGGGGGTGACGCGCGGCAGGCGTTGAGGGAGGCGCAGCTCGCGCTGCTGCCGGTCGTCCTGTCGGAGCTGCCGCAGGTGCCTCTGGGCTCGCAGAGCTTCGTCTACCCGCTCAGGGGGACGCTCAGCTCCGGCTTCGGCTGGCGCGACGTGTCGGTGAACGGCAACCGCTACCACGCCGGCGTCGACTGGGCCGCGCCCACCGGGACCCCGGTGCGCGCGGCCCGCGACGGCGTGGTGGTCCGCGCCGGCTGGTGGAGCACGTACGGCAACGCCGTCGCCATAGACCACGGCGACGGCAGCGAGACGCGCTACGCGCACCTGAGCGCCGTGCACGTCAGGGCGGGGGACGTGGTGAGGCAGGGCGACGTGGTCGGCCTCGTGGGCTCCACGGGCGCCTCCACCGGGCCGCACCTCCACTTCGAGCTGCGCTTCGGCGCCCAGGCGGTCGACCCGCTCGGGTACCTGGAGGAGCCGCGCGAGGCCGCGGCGCGCTGAGGTGAGGGGCCGCCGAACCTGGCCCGACGCCGTGCGTCGCGGGCGGCCGAGCGTCGCCTGGCGCTGACGCTCGCTGGCCGCTGGGCGTCGCGGCGCGTTGACCCTCGTACGGGCCGAGGGTATACTCGACCGAGTTACTCGGAATCGTTCCGAGATTCGCGGGCCCCCTCTGCGGACGGGGTCACCTGGGCACGGTTAGGGAAGCGCGACATGTGGGTCTCTACAAGGTCTCAGTACGGCATGCGCGCGCTCGTGGAGGTCGCTCTGGCCGGCGACGAGCCCGTCAGCCTCAAGACCGTCGCCCTGAAGCAGGACCTGAGCCAGCAGTACCTCGAGCAGATCTTCGCCACGTTGCGCAAGGCCGGCATCGTCGAGTCGGTGCGGGGAGCGCGCGGCGGCTACCGTCTGGCCCGGCCGCTGGAGGAGGTCGCCAGCCTCGAGGTCGTCGAGCTGCTGGAGGGCAGCGTCGCTCCCGTCGCCTGCCTTGACGACGCCCAGGGCTGCGTGCGCGTGGGCGCCTGCTCCACTGAGAGCCTGTGGCGCGACGTCGACGAGGCCGTTAGGCGCGTGCTGGCGTCGACGACGCTGGCCGACCTCGTCGCCGCGCGCAGGCGGCTCGAGTACGCCCCGCCGGAGGGCGCGCAGAGCCTGCCCGTCGTCCGCGACGTCGGCGCCTGACCCAGACCCTCGCCATGGACCGGATCTACCTGGACCACGCGGCCACCACGCCGCTCGACCCGGCCGTGCTGGAGGCGATGCTGCCGTACCTGACCGAGGTGCACGGCAACCCCTCGAGCCTGCACGCCTCCGGCCGCCGCGCGCGCCGCGGCGTGGAGGAGGCGCGCGAGCGCGTCGCCGCCGTGATGCGCGTGCGCCCGAAGCAGGTCGTGTTCACGTCCGGCGCCACCGAGGCCGACAACCTGGCCCTGCGGGGCCTGCTGGTGGGCAGGGGAGGGGCGCTCCTCACCAGCCCACTCGAGCACGCCGCCGTGCTGCGCACCGCGGAGCGTCTGGCCGAGGAGGGCCGCCGCGTCGAGCACGTAACCCACGGCCCGGGCGGGTCGGTCGGTCGGCCCGAGGTGGAAGGGGCCCTCGCGCGCGCCGGCGAGACGGCGCTGGTGGCGCTGATGCTCGTCAACAACGAGACCGGCGCGCTGCTCGACGCCGCCGGCGCGGCCGCCGCGGCGCGCGAGGCGGGCGCGCTCTTCTTCTGCGACGCCGTGCAGGGGCTGGGGGTGGAGGACGTCTCCCTGCCCGCCCTGGGCGCCGACGCCGCCGCGCTCTCGGCCCACAAGGTGGGCGGGCCGAAGGGCGTGGGCGCGCTCGTGCTGGGGCCCGGGCTCGACGTCGAGCCCCTGATGCGAGGCGGCTCGCAGGAGCGTGGTTTCCGGCCGGGCACGCACGCGGTGGCGGCGGTCGTCGGCATGGGCGCGGCGGTCGAGCTGGCCGAGGCGCGACGGGCGGAGCACAGGCGGCGCCTGGCCGCCTTGCAGGCCGAGCTCGAGACGCTGGTCACCAGGGTGCCCGGCGTGACCGTGAACGGCTCGCAGGCCCCGCGGAGCGTGAAGCACGTGAACGTGAGCGTGGCGGGCGTGGACGGCGAGACGCTGCTCATGGCCCTTGACGACGCCGGCGTGGAGGTGAGCGCGGGCTCCGCGTGCGCCGCCGGCAGCCTGGAGCCGAGCCACGTGCTGCTCGCCCTCGGTCTGTCGCCCGCGGCGGCGAAGGCGAGCGTGCGCTTCAGCCTGGGCTACGGCACGACCGCCGACGAGGTGCGCGAGGCGGCTGCCCGCTTCGCCGCCGTGGTCGACCGCTGCCGGGCGGTGGCGGCCTGAGCCGCCGGCGGGAGGGTCGCTCTTAGGGGAAGGTCGCTCCTAGGCGGGCGTTGCCCTGCGGACCGCGGGGGACGGGCGCCGCTGACGGCGTCCCCGCGTCAGGCTCTCAGGCGCTGCGCACGCGGGCGGCCCTGGCCAGGATCGCCTGGGGGTCGTCCAGGTCGGCGGCGCGGACCGTGAGCTGCGTGACGTCGCTGCCCGGCACCTCGTACATCAGCGGCCCGAGCACGCGCTCCATCACGCTGCGCAGCGCCCTGGCGCCGGTCTTCCGGGCCTGCGCGCGGCGCGCGATCTCGACCAGCGCGTCGTCCTCGAAGCGCAGCTCGACGCCGTCGAAGGCGAAGAGCTCGGTGTACTGCTTCACCAGGGAGTTGCGCGGCTTGGTGAGCACGTCCACCAGCGCCTCGAGCGAGAGCTCGTGCAGGCGCACGACCACGGGCAGGCGACCGATCAGCTCGGGTATGAGCCCGAAGCTCATCAGGTCCTCGGGCATCACCTCGGCGTCGTCCAGCGCCTCCTCGGCCTCGTTCGCCGTCTGGAAGCCGACGCGCGAGACGTCGAGGCGCCGGCGCATGATGTCGTCGAGCCCCTCGAAGGCGCCGCCGCAGATGAAGAGGATGTCCCTGGTGTCGACGTCGATGAGCTCCTGGTGCGGGTGCTTGCGCCCGCCCTGGGGCGGCACGTGCGTGACCGTGCCCTCGATGATCTTCAGCAGCGCCTGCTGGACGCCCTCGCCCGAGACGTCGCGGGTGATCGACGGGCCCTCGGACTTGCGGCCGATCTTGTCGATCTCGTCGACGTAGATGATCCCGCGTTGGGCGGCCTCGACGTCGTAGTCGGCGACCTGCAGGAGCCGCAGGACGATGTTCTCCACGTCGTCGCCCACGTACCCCGCCTCGGTGAGCGTGGTGGCGTCGGCGATCGCGAACGGCACCTTGAGGGTGCGGGCCAGGGTCTCGGCCAGGAGCGTCTTGCCGGTGCCCGACGGGCCGACGAGCAGCACGTTCGACTTCTGGATCTCGCTGCCGGGGTGCGCGAGGCGCCGGTAGTGGTTGTAGACGGCGACGGCGAGGGCGCGCTTGGCGTCGTCCTGCTCGACCACGTACTCGTCCAGCACGCGCTTGATCTCGCGCGGGACGGTCGCGGGGAGCGCGCGGTGGCGCCGCGCGGCGGAGGCCGCCACGCGCTCGCCCATGCGGCCGGCGCAGTCGGTGCAGACGAGGGTGCCCCCCGCCGAGGCTACGAACTCGACGACGCCCTCGCTGCGACCGCAGATCGCGCAGCGCGCCAGGTCGCCTCCCCGCGGCGGCATCAGCCGCCGAACCTGCCCAGCGCCCGCGGCTCGATGATGCGGTCTATGAGCCCGTACTCGAGCGCCTGCTGCGGCGACATGAACCTGTCGCGCTCCATGTCGGCGCGGAGCTTCTCGCGGGAGTGGCCGGTGTGACGCTCGTAGATCTCCTCCATCATGCTCCTGATGTCGGCGAACTCGCGCGCCTGGACCTCGAGGTCGGGCAGCGACGCCCGCGGGAACCCCGCCGAGCCGGCGTGGATCATGATGCGGGAGTGGGGGAGGGCGACGCGGTGGCCCTTCTCGCCGGCCATGAGGATCGCCGAGCCCATGGACATGGCGATCCCCACGCAGTTCGTGTGCACCGGCGCCGAGATGTACTGCATGACGTCGTAGATGGCCAGCCCGGCGTAGACCTCGCCGCCGGGGCAGTTGATGAAGAGGTTGATGGGCTGCTCGCGCGACTGCGAGTCGAGGAGCAGGAGCTGGGCCACGACGACGTTCGCCACCTCGGAGTCGATGGGACCGCCCAGGAAGATGATGCGTTCCTTGAGCAGGCGGCTGTAGACGTCGTAGGTACGTTCGCCTCGGCCCGTCTGCTCGATGACGTACGGGATCAGTGGCATGGCTGACTAGAGCCTAGCACCAGGCGGCGGGGGCGCCGGCAGGCAGGCGTGGGGCCCGCCCGTCGGGGAGCGACGGCCGGCCGGGACGGGTCGGGCAGGACCGCGTCGGCGCCGCTCAGTGCTCGTGCCCGTGGTCGTGGTCGTGCTCGTGGTCGTGAGCCTCCTCCTCGGCCCCCAGCGAGGCCTCGGCGGCGGCGACCAGGTCCTCGGCCACGGCGCCGGCGTCCTGCTCGCCGGTGAGCTCGGCCACGAGCTCGCGTACGGCCTTGTCGCGGGTGAGCATGAAGCGGTAGTTCGACACCCACTGGTCGCCCATGTCGCGCACGAACGAGCCCACGTCCTGGCGACGCTGGGCGGCGAGGAACTTGAGCGCGTCCATGAGCTCGGCGTCGGAGAGCTGCGTGCCGCGCACCTCCATGAGGCGTTCGAGCACCAGGTCGCGCTTCACGCCGCGCTC
>CAZGXF010000091.1:0-10344 GCA_964529575.1 uncultured bacterium | reverse complement strand
TGGCCGAGGAGTCCATCCAGCGCCGCGCCGTCCTCTACGACAAGGAGGGCGACGCGCACTTCGACACGATCAGCGCCTTCATCAAGAGCGTGCGCGGCTCCGACCCCGACGCCGCCCTCTACTGGCTGGCGAAGATGGTCTACGCCGGCGAGGACCCGCGGTTCATCATGCGCCGCCTCCTGGTCCTCGCCAGCGAGGACGTAGGGCTGGCCGACCCGCAGGCCCTGGGGGTCGTGGCCGCCGCGGCCCAGGCCCTCGACTACGTGGGCCTGCCCGAGGGCCGCTTCCACCTGGCGCAGGCGACGCTCTACCTGGCCACGGCGCCGAAGAGCAACTCCACGATGGCGTTCTTCGACGCCCTCGCCGCCGTCGAGCGCGAGCGCGAGGCCGAGGTGCCCGACCACCTCAAGGACGCGAACCGCGACGCCGAGGGGTTCGGCCACGGCGAGGGGTACCTCTACCCGCACGCCTACAGGGACCACTGGGTAGCGCAGCAGTACCTGCCCGACGCGCTCCAAGGCAAGGTCTTCTACCAGCCCAGCGCCATGGGTCACGAGGCCACGGTGCGCGACGAGGTCATGCGCCGGCGCGAGGCCCAGGTCGCGGCCATGGCCGAGGCCGAGGAGGAGTCCCGGGGCCCGCGCGGCACGGCGCGCCGCCCGTTGCCCGAGCGGTCGGTGGACAGGTGGCTCGAACGCACCGTCTCCCGCGCCGGGGAGCGCCTCGCCACCGTGCGCGACCACCTCTTCGCCCTCGCCGGCGTGCGGCGCGACGACCTCGTACTCGACCTCGCCGCCGGCACGGGGCTGCTCACGTGGGAGGCCCTCCGCCGGGCGCCGAACGGCCAGGTCTGGGCCCTGGCCGCCACCGAGCGGGAGGCCACGGCGATGGAGCAGGCGGCCGCCGCGCTGCCCGAGCTGCAGCGCCCCGTCGTCGTCCGCGGCGCGCCCGCCGAGGCCGCGGCGCGCGTGGCCGACGCGGCGCGGCGCCAGGGCGACGAGGCGCCGGCCTTCGACCTGGTGATCGGCCGAGGCGCGCTGGGCGGCGACCCCGCCGCCGTGCTGGCGCAGGCCGCCACGCTGCTGGCGTCCGGCGGACGGCTCGTCTTGGCCGAGGTGGACCGCGGCGCCGCCCAGCGCCTGCACCGCCTCGTCGACCTCGGCGACCCGGACCTGGCCGCGCGGGTCAGGGAGGCCGAGGAGGAGGTCTACGCCGGGGAGCGCGTGGACGACGAAGCGCTGCTCGCCGCGGCCCGCGCAGCCGGCCTGGAGGGCGTGCGGCTGGAGCGGCGCCGGCTCGCGACGCGCGAGACCCTGCCCCGCCGCACCGTGGAGGGCTGGTTCGAGCGCGGCGCGGGGCGGCCCAGCTACGCCGACCACCTCGCCACGAGGCTCACCGGCGAGGAGGTCGAGAGGGTGAGGCGGGCGTTCGTGGCCCAGCTGGCCGACGCCGAGGCGCCGTGGGAGGCGACCTACTACTTCCTCGCCGCGACGCGCGGTTAGCCGCTAGGCCTCTGTTATCATCGCGCCACGTCTCTGTCGCTCCCGGGGGCGCCGGCGCTGAGCCGGCGAGAAGTGGGGGAAGGTCGTCGTGAAGACCGGTAAGGCCAGGGCGCTGACGTGGCGCTACGCCGCTCTGGCCGGCTCGCTAGAGCTCGCGATCTCGCTGCCCATGCCCGTGCTGGTCCTGCACATGACGGGCCGCGGGCTCGACCTGGCGCTGATCGGCCTGGCGTTCACCGTCCGCGCGCTGCTCGTAGCGCTGCTCGAGCTGCCCACCGGGGGCCTCGCCGACGCCATCGGCCGCCGTCCCGTGGCGCTGGCCGCCCAGCTCTTCACCCTGGCGTCGTTCCTCACGCTGCTGTTCGTGACGGGCCCGGTCACGGCGCTCGTCTACGCCGTGCTGCAGGGCGTCGGCTCGGCGCTGCACTCCGGCGCCATGGACTCCTGGTTCGTGGACGAGCTGCACCGCCTCGACCCCGACGTACCGCTGCAGAAGCACCTGGCGGTCGTCGACGTGGCGCAGGCCGTCGGCATGCTGGTGGGCTCCGCCGTCGGCGGCCTCCTGCCGAGCCTGTCCGCTCCACTCGACCTGCCGTGGCCGCTCTCCGGCTTCGGTATCGCGCTGTTCGCCGGGGTCGTCGCACGTGCGCTCGTCTGGGTGGCCACGGCGGCCCTGGTGCGCGAGCCGGGGCGACCGAAGGTGGACGCGACCGTGCTGCGCGAGGGCGTCCGCTCCGTGCCCGGGGTGCTCGGCGACGCCCTGCGCCTGACTCGCGACACGCCGGTGATCCGTTGGCTGTTCGTCGCCGCCGCCGCGGGCGGCCTGGCCATGGTGAGCGTCGAGACGTTCTGGCAGCCGATCGCCGCCACCGTCTTCGGCGACGCCGCCGCGGACAGCGAAGGCTTCGCGCTCCTCGGTACCCTGGCCGGCGTGGCCGTCCTCGCCGGCAGCCTCGCCGTGATGCGCTACGGACAGTCGTTCCCGGGCGGCAGCGCCGCGCTGGCCGGCGTGAGCATGGTCGTGCGGGGCGGCGCCATGATGCTCTTCGCCGTCTCGGGCCACGCCCTGGGCCTGGGCGCCGGCCTGGGCATCGCCTACTTCGCGCTGGCGGCCAGCAACGTCCCGCACGACACCCTGCTGCACAAGGCCGTGCCCTCGGCGCGGCGCTCGTCGATGCTGAGCGTGCACTCGCTGGTGTTCTCCCTGGGCATCGCCGTGGCTTCCGGCCCGCTCGGCTGGCTCGCCAGCGCCACCTCGCCGCGTACGGCGTTGTGGGTCGCGGGCATCGTCACCGTCGCGGCCTGCGTGGCCTACGCGGCGGTGGGCCGACTCCAGCGCCAGGCGCGCCCTGGGCCGGGACAGGACCCGCTGCCCGAGGCGCTCCTCCTGGACGACCTGTCGGTGCCCGAGGGCGTCGACGGCGTCGTGGCGCGGTGAGCATGGGGCCGAGCGACGAGCGCGGCCCGCGCCACGAGGGGAGCCGCCCGCCCGGTCGCGAGCGGCCGCCCGGGGCCGGCCCCACGGGCGAGCCGAAGCTCGACCTCGCGCTGGCCGCCCTGCGCCTCAAGGACGTCCCCCGCGCCGGCTGGACGATGCACGGCATCGAGGCCCCCGAGTCCGTGGCGGACCACAGCTACGGCACCGCCCTGCTCTGCCTCCTCTACGCCGCGGACGCCGGCGTCGACCAGGCGCGCGCCGTGGCGATCGCGCTGGCGCACGACCTCGCCGAGGCCGTCACCGGTGACTTCGCGAACCGCGCCGCCGACTCGGACCGGCCCTTCCGCGAGGCGGAGAAGGCGGCCGCCGAGCGCGCCGCCATGGACGCGCTGGTGCCGCCCGCCGCCGACGCCGTCCGCGAGCTCTGGCTCGAGTACGAGGAGCGCTCCTCGGCCGAGGCCGTGTTCGTGCGCGACATGAACCTGATCGACATGAGCCTCCAGGCCCTCGCCTACGAGGAGTGGCGCCGCTACGACCACACCGTGCCGATCCCCTCCGCGGGCGGCCACACGCACCTCGACGAGTTCTTCGCCAGCGCCGAGGCGCGGCTGGCCACGCCGCTGGGGCGGCGTCTTTACGCGGCCATCGAGCGCCGCTACCGCGCGGTCAGACGTGCCTGAGCGGGCGAGCCCCGGCGCGCCCGCGCCATGGCGCCCGCGCGGCGCCGGCCCGGGCGCGGCCCCTCGTCCGTGAGCCCATGGTCGAGCGAGTAGCCGACCGGGTGCGGGGCCGCGTCCGCGGCGATGGTGACGGCGTATACGATGGGTCGCCAGGACCCGGCCCGGAGCGCGGGCCCGAACGGAGGCAACATGCTTCGTAGAGTGCTCATCGCCTGCGTGGCGGCTCTCCTCGCCGTCGCGTCGGCACAGGGGCTGGTCGTGTACACCAGCGTGGACGAGGAGAACGCCCGCAAGCTGCTGGACGCGTTCACCGCCGACACCGGCATCGAGGTGCAGATGGTGTTCCTCTCCTCCGGTCCGGCGCTATCGCGCATCGAGGCCGAGAGGGCGCGCCCTCAGGCCGACGTCTGGTTCGGCGCCCCGAGCGAGAACCACATCGTGGCCAAGGAGCGCGGCCTCACCCAGGCCTACCGCGTCCTGGAGGCCGACGCCCTGCCGGATCAGTTCAAGGACGCCGACGGCTTCTGGCACGCGATCTACATGAACCCCATGGCGGTAGGCGTGCGCACCGACATCCTCGAGCAGCGCGGCGCCTCCGTGCCCACGAGCTGGCAGGACCTCCTCGACCCCGCCTACGCCGGCCTGATCCAGATGCCGTCGCCGCAGGCCTCGGGCACGGCGTACAACCTCGTCCTCACGCTCCGCGAGGTGATGGGCGAGGACGCCGCGTTCGACTTCATGCGCCAGCTCGACGCGAACGTCCAGACCTACACGCAGTCCGGCACCGCGCCGTCCGGCGCCCTGGGCGTGGGCGAGACGGCCGTGGCGATCCAGTTCTCGCCCGGCTTCCTGCGCCTGATCGACGAGGGCTTCCCCGTCGAGATCGTCTTCCCCTCCGAGGGCGTGGGCTACGAGGTGGCCGCGATGTCGATCCTGCAGGGCGCCCGCAACCTCGAGAACGCGCGCGCTCTGGCCGACTGGATGACCTCGCAGGCTGGCCAGCAGGCCCTCTCGGCGCAGCAGACGTACTTCATGCCGATCAGGCCCGACGTCAGCGCCGGCGAGGGCGTGCCGTCGCTCGACACCATCAACCTCGTGAGCTTCGACCCGCAGGAGGCCGCCTCCGAACGGCAGCGCCTCATCGACCGCTGGGTCGAGGAGGTCCTCGGGCAGTGACCCCGGCCGCGAAGGGCCGCTAGTCGGATGAGCAGGGCCGTCAGGGAGCTGAGGCTCCTGGCGCGCGACCCCCTACTGTTGGGGCTCGTCGTGCTGATCATGGCGGCCCTGCTCGTCTTCGTCCTCTACCCGGTGCTGCTGGTGCTGCGGCAGAGCCTCGTCACCCCTGACGGGCTCGGGCTCGACAACTACGAGCTGCTGGCGCAGCGCCGCCTCTACCGCAACGCGCTGCGGAACAGCGTGGCCGTGGCGAGCCTCGTGGGCGCCCTCAGCGTCGTGCTTGGCTACGTCGTCGCGTTCACGCTGGCGCGCACCGACGTGCCGCTGAAGCGCGCGCTGCACAACCTGACCATCTTGCCCATCGTCTCCCCGCCGTTCTCGGGGGCTATCTCGATCCTCTTCCTGTTCGGCTTCAACGGCCTGGTCACCAGGCACCTGCTGGGGCTGCAGGACTTCAGCATCTACGGCTTCTGGGGCGTGGTCGCCTCGCAGGTCTTCACGTTCACGCCCATCGCCTACCTGAACCTGCGCGGCGTGCTGGCCGGCATCAACCCGACCCTGGAGGACGCCGCCATGAACGTGGGCGCCTCGCGTTGGCAGGTCTTCAGGCGGGTGGTGCTGCCGCTGTCGCTGCCGGGCGTGGCGAGCGCGTTCCTCGTGGTGTTCATCGAGTCGATGGCCGACTTCGGCAACCCGCTGGTCCTCGCCGGCGCCTCCTTCCCCATGCTGGCGCCGCAGGCGTACCTGGAGATCACCGGCTCGTTCAACCTGCCCCGCGGGGCGATGCTGGCGGCCGTGCTGCTGGTGCCCTCGCTGACCGCCTTCGCGATCCAGCGCTACTACATCAACAAACGCCAGTACGTCACCGTCACCGGCAAGCCCACCGCCTCCACGACGAAGGCCGTGGGGCCCACGGCCAAGTGGCTCCTCTACGCCGCTGTGGTCCTCTTCGCCGTGGTGGTGGTCGCCTTCTACGGCGTCATCCTCCTCGGCGCCACCACCGCCGTGTGGGGCTTCGACTACACGCTCACGCTCAGGCACTTCAGGTACGTCTTCGACGTCGGCTGGGACACCGTGAAGGACACCGTCCTGGTGGCGGTGACGTCGACGCCGGTCTCGGGCCTGCTGGGGATGCTGATCGCCTTCCTCGTCGTCAGGCGCCGCTTCCCGGGCCGCCGGCCGATGGAGTTCCTCTCGATCCTGAACTTCGCCGTGCCGGGCACGGTGGTCGGCATCGGCTACATCCTGGCGTTCAACGGCCCGCCGCTGCTGCTGACCGGCACGTTCGTGATCTTGGTCCTGAACTTCGTGTTCCGCTACGTCCCGGTAGGGATACAGAACGGCATCGCGGTGCTGCGCCAGATAGACCCCTCCATCGAGGAGGCGGCGCAGAACCTCGGCGCCGACGGCGTGACCACGTTCCGCAAGGTGACGCTGCCCCTCATCGCGCCCGCGTTCTTCTCCGGGCTCGTGTTCGCGTTCGTCAGGGCCATGACCGCGATCAGCGCCGCGATCTTCCTGGTGTCGGCGAACTGGAACCTGATGACGGTGCAGATCCTGAACCAGGTGGGCTCGGGCAGGCTGGGCGTGGCCGCGGCGTTCAGCATCGTCCTGCTGGGCATCGTGCTCGTCGCCGTCGGCGTGATCGGCGCGCTCGTCGGCAGGCGGGCGGAGACGGCCGCCACGGTGCGGTTCTGAGGAGGGTGGGTAGGTGGCGGTCGACCTCAGGCTCGTAGGGCTGCGCAAGGAGTTCCCCGGTCACGACGGCGGTCCCGTGGTGGTGGCCGTCGACGACGTGAGCCTGGAGGTCGAGAAGGGCGCGATGCTCACGCTCCTCGGGCCCTCCGGCTGCGGCAAGACCACCCTGTTGCGGATGATCGCCGGCTTCGAGGAGCCGACGCGCGGCGAGATCTGGTTCGGCGACAGGCGGGTCGACAGGCTGGCCCCGAACGTGCGCGACACGGCCATGGTGTTCCAGTCGTACGCCATCTTCCCGCACCTCGACGTGTTCGAGAACGTGGCCTTCGGGCTGCGCATGGAGCGAGCGCCCGAGGCGCAGGTGCGCGAGCGCGTGGGGCGCGTGCTCGAGCTGGTGGGCCTCTCGGGCCTCGAGAGACGCGCGCCCAGCCAGCTCTCCGGCGGGCAGCAGCAGCGCGTGGCCCTGGCGCGCTGCATCGTGCTCGAGCCGCACGTGCTGCTGTTCGACGAGCCGCTCTCGAACCTCGACGCCAAGCTGAGGGAGCAGATGCGGGTGGAGGTGCGCGAGCTGCAGCAGCGCCTGGGGGTCACGAGCGTCTACGTCACGCACGACCAGGCCGAGGCGATGGCGCTCTCCGACCTCGTCGTGGTCATGAACAAGGGGCGCATCGTGCAGGCGGCGCCGCCGCGCGAGGTCTACTCGCGCCCGAACAGCCGCTTCGTCGCCGACTTCATCGGCAAGGCGAACTTCCTGAGCGGCACCGTCGTCGACGCCCGCACGGTCGACGTCGCCGGCGCGCGGCTGCCGCTCTCCTCCGACGCTCCCGTGGGCGCCGGTCACCGTGTCGAGCTGGTCGTGCGGCCCGAGGCCGTGACGCTCGCCCGCGAGGGCACGGGCGCCCGCGGCGTCATCGCCCGCGCGGCGTTCCTGGGCGACCACGCCGAGTACCACGTGCGCCTCCCCTCCGGCGAGGAGGTCGTGGCGCACGAGCCGAACCCCGCCGAACGGGGCATGTTCGAGGTCGGCGACGAGGTCGCGGTCGCCACCGGGCCCCTCCATCCCTTGCCGCCGGCCTAGGGCGGGCGCCCTGGGGCCCTCCAGCCCGCGGCGCTCGGACGGCGCCCTTCACGGCCTGCCGGCCCCCGAGCTTGCGCGTCTGTGAGGTTCTCGACATAGGATGCGGGCGAGGATGATGCCCATGCGCCCAGACGACGTCCCCTTCTACCTGAAGGCGCAACTGAGGTCCCTGCTCCAGGAGGTCCACGACCTCGCCGAGGAGAAGGGCCTCACGCAGGCGTTCGAGATGGAGCTGTTCGCCCTGGACCGCACGACCGAGGAGGTCCTGGCCGCCGGCGACAAGGCGGGCGCCGAGCGCGTCCTCGAACAGGCGCGCGAGCTCGAGGCGCGGCTGCGCGCCGCCCCCCGCAAGAGCGACCCGCTGCTGCTGCGCTGACGGCGCGGCGACCTCAGCGCCTCTCGCGCCGCCCGGCCCGCTCCCGGTGCCGCGCCCGGACGCCGCGGCGCCGTGGCCCCGCGCGCGGCGCGGCGGTGCCGCCCCCTCGCGCTTCCCGGCTACGATGGCCCGATGGAGATCGTCATCCTGCCCACGGCGCGGGACGCCGAGCGGCTGGCGGCGCGGATCGTCGCCGACCGCCTCGCCGCGAAGCCCGACCTCGTGCTGGGCTGCGCCACCGGCGCCACCATGGAGGGCATCTACGCCGAGCTCGTACGCCTGCACCGCGAGGAGGGCCTGAGCTTCGCGCGCGCCACGACGTTCAACCTCGACGAGTACGTCGGTCTCGAGCCGACGGACGAGCGCTCGTACCACTACTACATGCGCCGGCACCTCTTCGACCACGTGGACCTACGGCCGGAGAACGCCCACCTGCCCGACGGGGTCGCGGAGGACCTCGACGCCGAGGCGCGCGCCTACGAGGCGGCCATCGAGCTGGCGGGCGGCATCGACCTGCAGCTGCTGGGCCTGGGGCGCACCGGCCACATCGGCTTCAACGAGCCGCTCTCGGCGCTGATGTCGCGGACGCGGCACATCGCGCTCACGCCCACGACCCGCGAGCAGAACGCCCCCATGTTCGGCGGCGACCCGGCCGCCGTGCCCGAGCGCGCGCTGACGATGGGCGTGGGGACGATCCTGGGGGCACGCGAGCTGCTGATGGTCGTCACCGGCGAGCGCAAGGCCGAGGTCCTGGCGCGCGCCACCGAGGGTCCCATCACCTCGATGATCAGCGCCACGGCGCTCCAGCTGCACCCGCATTGCGTCGTGATCGTGGACGAGGCGGCGGCGAGCCGGCTCCAGGGCCGCGAGCACTACAGGTGGGAGTTCGAGAACGACCCCTCGTGGGCGCGCTACCGCTCGGCGGTGGACTGGAGCTCGTAGGCGCCTAGGTCGGGCGCGGTGCCCGCGAACGCCTCCCCGACGTCCGCGCCCGCGTCCACGGCTGGGCTGTCGGGGCGCAGGCGGAGGAAGCCCGGGTCGTCCGGGTCCAAAGAGACGAACAGCGGGTCGTCGATGCCCAGGTCCCAGGAGTTGTTCCGGCTCACGGGGCCGGGCCCGCCCTCCGACGTGGGCACCACCTTCACGCCCTCGGTGTCGCGGAAGCTGATGTTGTTCGTCAGCGTGGAGGGCGTCACCTCGCTGCTGCCGGGCACGTGGAAGCCCGCCCAGCCGGCGCCGAACGAGGTGTTGTTGTAGACGGTCAGGGCGCCGCCGCCGTTGTCGGTGAAGTTGTGCGACCTGTTGTCGAAGGCGACGTTGAACCGCAGGACGTTGCCCGAGTCCAGGCCGCCGCGGCTCATCTTGAAGCCCATGCCGTCGCCGAACTCCCCCCGGCCGTTGCGGAACGAGACGCAGTACTCGACCAGCGAGCCCGTCGTGGCCCACAGGTCGATGCCGTCGTCGGAGTTCGCGTAGGAGACGACCCGCCTGATCACGTTCCCCTCGCCGCTGTCGATCTTCACGCCATCGGCGCTCTCGCCGCCCGTGGAACGCGAGTAGTTGTCGTAGGTGATCGAGTCCTCGATGAGGTTGTGGTTGCCGCGGACGAAGATGCCGTCGCCGTGGTTCGAGTGCACCACCAGGTTCCTGGCGACGTGATGGTCCCCCTCCAGCGCGATCCCGCGGCCGGCACCGTTGCGCAGCACCAGCCCGTCGAACACGTACCAGTCGAGGCCCACCACCCTGATCAGCTGTGGCGCGCTGGGGTTCTGCGAGCGCGGGTCGCGCGCGACGTGGCTGCCGTCGATGACCGCCCGCTCGCCCGGGTAGCTCATGAACGTGATGGGCCTCCCCGGCTCGCCGCTCGTGACCCAGCTGTCCCTCACGTTGTACTCGTGGTACACCCCGCCCCTCAGCATCACCACGTCGCCGGGCCTCACCACCGAGGCGGCCTTGGCGATCGTCGCGAACGGCGTCTCTACGGTGCGGCCGTCGTTGCGGTCGTCCCCATCGGGAGCCACGTAGTACGTCGCCTCCAGCGGGGCGGCCGTGGCTTGGAGCTCTCCCGTCTCGGACCTGGCGAGTCCGGGCGGGACCGTGAGGCTCGTCTCGGCGCGGGTAGGGAGCGCTGCGCAGGCGACGAGGACGGCGATGAGGGAGAGCGTGAGGCTCTTGCCCAGTGGGGAGCGGACGTGGTGCGGGGCGACGTCGGGCACACGGAACCTCCTACGCGGTGGCGTGTGTCCATGATACGTAGGCCCCGCTGGACCCCGGGTCTCCTCGTGACCCTCGGCGCGCCGCCGCCCGTCGGTCCGGCACGGCCGCGCCCCTTCAGGCACGCGCGGCCACCACCCCCACGACCTCGTCGACGCGCGCGAGCACGAAGTCGGGCCGGC
>CAZGXF010000090.1:0-10563 GCA_964529575.1 uncultured bacterium | reverse complement strand
TCCTGCATGGGCAGGTACACCCCGGCCGAGTCGACGAGGTAGACGGTCGGCAGCCTGTTCTCGAGCGCGATCGTCTGCGCGCGGATGACCTTCTTGGCCGTGATCGGGAAGAACGCCCCCGCCTTCACGGTGGCGTCGTTGGCGATGACCATCCAGTCGCGGCCGTGGATGCGCCCCAGGCCGGTGACGACCCCGCCACACGGCGCGCCGCCGGCCTCCGGGTAGAGCTCCCAGCCGGCGAAGGCCATGAGCTCCTGGAACGCCCCGGGATCGTCGTCCACGAGCCTGGCGATGCGCTCGCGGGCGGTGAGCCGGCCCTTGGCGTGCTGGCGCCGCACGGCGCCCTCGCCGCCGCCCAGGGCGATGCGGGCGCGCTGCTCCGCCAGGAGCCTGACGGCCGCCTCCCAACCCGCGACGGCCGCCTGGTTCACGCGCGACGCACCGCTAGGACGACTAGCAGCCCGCCGCCGGCGTTCTCCAGGGTGTGACCTTCGCCGTCCGCGAGGGCCACGAGACGCCCCTTGCCCACCCGCTCGGTGGTATCGCCGACGCGCACCAGCGCCTCGCCCTCGAGCACCTGGTAGACGACCGGCCCGCCCTGCCCGCCCTGCCACGACTGGCCGGCTTCGAAGCAGACGAGCTCGCAGCTCAAGCCGTCGACCTGCAGGAGCTGGCCGACCTGCACCTCGGAGAGCGAGAAACGGCGGGCGGTCGCGATGTTCACGGTCTGCATGCGCTTCCTCCGGTCCGGCTCAGGGTGGGCGCCGGTCGTGGGACGTGCCCGGACGCGGCCGGGCGCCTGGCGTGTGGCTAGAAGCGTACATCGGCGGGGCGTCGCGACCCGTGCCGGACGGCTCTCCCCGGCGCCCGTGAGGCGTTGTGGATAAGTGTGTCTATTGACAGTCCGCAAGCGTTCTGATATGGCCCCCTACGCGCGGCCCCCTGCGAGATATCCCCGTCCTGGACGGCGTTCTCGGTTTCGGCTCGTTCCGCCCGGCGCCTTCTCGGAGGCGCGCCGGTTCTCCACAGACCTGCGGAGAATCGGGCCTCTTTGTGGATAACTCGTCGAGCCGCGTCGCCGCCGGGAGGATCGCTCCCCGAGCCGCTTCACCCCGCCGCGGGCCCCCGGGCCGACCTGTGGATTACCACCGACCGGGCCGCCCTGACGAACTCCGCCATGAGGCGCCTGTCCTTCACCCCCGGGGAGGACTCCACGCCGCTGCTGACGTCGACGGCGTAGGGCGCCAGCGCCCTTATGGCCGCGACGACGTTCCTGGGGTTCAGGCCGCCGGCTACCACGAGACGCGGGTGGCCGCGCCACGCCGCGGCGCGCTCCCACTCGAACGCCTGCCCGGAGCCGGGCTCGCGCGCGTCGAGCAGGTAGGCGTCGGCCGGGTAGCCGGCGACGGCCTCGGGCGTGAGCGCCGCCTCGGAGGCCACGGCGCGCACCACCGGCAGCTCCTCCCGCACGGCCGCGGCGTAGTCAGCGTCCTCGTCGCCGTGGAGCTGGACGAGGTCGAGCCTCAGGCGGCCGGCGACGCGCAGCACCTCGGCCAAGGGCTGGTCGCGGAACACGCCCACCTTCACGACGAACGGCCCCACGGCCCGCACGACCTCGAGGGCGGCCTCCTCGTCCACGCGCCGCCGCGACTCGGCGAACACGAGCCCGATGGCCTCGACACCCAGCTCCTCCGCCGCCAGCGCGTCCTCGGGCCTGGTGATGCCGCACACCTTAACCTTCACGTGGCGAGCCACGGCGGGTCCCTCCATCATCAGAAGGCGTCCTCGAGGTGGGTGACCACCGCGCGGGGACCCTCGCCCGCTACGAGGACCGCGTCGAACCGTGCGGCGGAGTCCGATCGCCCGAGCTCGACCGCCAGGTAGCGGGCGGCCGCGCGGCGCACGCGGCCCAGCTTGGCGGCGGTGAGCGACTCCCCCGCTCCACCGTGCGCGGTCGAGCGGCGCTGCCTGACCTCCACGAACACCACGGTGCCGTCGGGCGCCCGACAGACGAGGTCGATCTCGCCGCCGCGCGACCGGTAGTTGCGGGCCAGGGTCTGGTAGCCCTTGGCCGCGAGCACGCGCTCGGCGAGCTCCTCGGCCCAGTGGCGCGCGCCCGCAGCCGCGACCCGCCTTGCGGGGGCGGTCAGCTCGGTACGACCTCGACCCGGTTCGCGTCGGCCCACAGGCCCTCCAGGTCGTAGAAGTCCCTCGCCTCGGGGCTCATGACGTGCACGACGACGGTGCCGTAGTCGAGGAGCACCCAGCGGTTGGACGGCCCCTCGACGCCGCGCGGCAGGTGGCCGGCGGCCTTCATGCGCTCGCGGACGCTCTCCTCCATCGCCTGCAGCTGCGGCGTGGACTCGCCCGAGGCGATGATGAACCAGTCGAGCGACTCGGAGGCCTCGCGTAGGTCGAGCACGGCGACGTCGACGGCGCGCTTGTCGTCCAGCGCGTCCACGATGGTCTGCACCTCGGCGGGGACGCCGCCCTTGGGGGCTCCCTTGGTCTTGGCCCCGGTCTTGGCAGTGGCTGTCAACGCTCCTCCGCTCCCGCCGCCCGGCTCACTGGGCGACGCTGGCCATCACGGCCGTGTCGTGTCGGACCCGCTCGGCGGCGTCGGCGCCGAGCACCAGCTCGAGCCTCACGCTCTGCCCACGGTACGGGTCCATGCGGTCCACCTGCTGCTTGCTGGCGTGCAGCAGCTCGGCGTAGTAGTCGGCGTCCGACCAGGCGTCGAGCGTGGCCAGCAGCCGCGTCGGGCCCGGCTCCGTGCCGGGCTCCTCGCGCAACGTCACCAGCTCCTCCGGCACCCCCGCCGCCACCAGCGCGTCCACGTACACCTGGCCCAGGCCGGGCACACCGGAGCGGTCGGTCACCAGCAGGCCCAGCTCGGGCGGCGCGCTGAAGTCGCGCGCCACCCCGCCGAACGTCTCGGCGATGAACGAGTGCACCTCCGCCGGGTCGTAACGCACGTACCCCCGGCCCTCCACCTCGTGCACCGGGACCGTCGCCGTGGCGCTGAGACGCAGGTTCGGGATGCGCGCCGCCAGCTGCCGCACCAGCGCCGGGCTGGCGTTCGTCTCCACGTCCTCGAGGAACGTCTCGACCAGGCTCGGCACCAGGGTGACCGCGCGGACGTTCATCTCCTTGAGGCGCTGCAGCATCGCGAAGGCCAGGCGCTTGACGTTGTCGATCCTGTCGATGTCGCCGCGCAGAGTGTTGCGGTACCTGATGAACTTGCTGGCCGCCTCGCCGTCGAGGTGCTGCGGCCCCGGTTGGAAGTCGATGAGCAGGCCCGCCGCGTTGTCGCGGTGGTACATGCGGTAGGGGACGTCGATCGTGACGCCGCCGAGCGCGTCCACCAGGCTCTTGAAGATGTCGATGTTGACGATGGCGTAGTAGTCGACGGGCACGCCGAGGATGGCCTCGACGCGGCTGCGCAGTCCCTCGGCGCCGCGGTAGGCGTAGACGGCGTTCACGCGCGTCACCAGGTCGTCGAGCCAGATGTCGCGCGGGATGGCGATCATCGTGATGTCGTCGTTCTGGATGTTGACGTAGAGGATCGTGTCGGTGTTGGTGCCGTACGCGCTGGTGCGGAGGTTCACGGGCCGCCACGCCACGATCCTGCCGCCCTCGCCGTACACCGGCTCGGACCGGTCGTAGCTCACCGCGATGTCGCGGCCGGCCACGACGAAGCTGGCGTGGAAGTCGCCCCCGTCGAGGCCCAGGAGCCGGCGCTGGTCCTCGGACAGCGACGCGCGCTGGACGTCGCGCGTGAGCCAGTAGCCGGCCAGGCCCGCCAGCGCCACGAGCAGGCCCAGGAGCGTGACGAGCCTAGCCCTGGCGCGCATCACGGCCCCGCAGCGACTCGTACGCCCGCAGCGTGTCGGGGTGGATCTCCTTGCCCGCGCCGCGGAGGTAGGCGACCTTCGACTCGACGGCCCGCGCGTACGCGGCCCACAGGTCCCTCATGGCCAGCTCGCGCACGTCCTCGTTGACGCCGCGGCCGGGCTCGGAGACGTCGGCCACGTACAGGGCCGCGCCGACCCGGTCGCCCGCCTCTACGCCGAAGACGTGTCCCTCGACGGCGCCCAGGACCACCGGGTCGGTGACCCCCCACTCCTCGGCGAGCCGGCGCGCCGCCCGCCCGTGCATGGCGAGCGGGTGAGAGGCCTCGACGGCGTTGCGCGGGGTGACCAGCGCCAGCAGCTGCTCGTCGGTCATGTCGCGCGCCGCGTCGTGCAGGAGCGCGGCCAGCTCCACGCGCTCCAGGTCCTCCGGCGAGAAGCCGTTGCTCCGCCCGATGCCGAGGGCGAGCTCGGCGACCCGCCGCACGTGCGCCAAGCGTTCGGGGGTGACCAACGCCTGGACGCGCGGCAGCAGCGCGCGCGCCTCGGCGCTGGAGAGTTCGTACTGGCTGCTCTCGGCGATCGCGTTTTCGGTCATGAACTCAGACGCCCACCTTGCCGCCCCCTGAGGCGGACATGCGCAGAAGCTATCACGCGCGCATGAGCGTCAGTCGGCTCGGACGGCACGAGGCGACGGGGTGGCGGCCTACGCCGATGAGGTACCGGCGCGTACAGCGGCGGGTCGGGCGCACGGCGTCGAGGACGTCGGCTCAGGCCGTCTCGGCCTCGGCCTCGCCCGGCTGCTCGTCCTCGGCGAGGTAGTCGAACGTCGCCTCGCCGATGTGCACCTCGTCGCCGGTCTTCGCGCCGGCGCGCTTCAGCAGCTTCTCGATGCCCATCCCCCGGAAGTGCTGCTGCAGGTAGGAGACGGCGTCGCGGTTCGCAGGGTCGAAGCGCGCCACCAGCGCCTCGATGTCGGTGCCGGTCACCACCCAGCCCTCGCCGCTCGGGTGGCGCCTGACCTGGGGCGGCTGCACCGCCGGGCGCGGCTCCCGCACCGGCGCCACCGCCTGCGGCTTGGGGGGCAGGAGGTCGAACAGCGCGTCCTTCAGCTCGTCGAGGCCGGCCCCCTGCGTGGCCGAGGCGAACACCACGGGCATGCCGGCGGCGGTCAGCTCCTCCTCCACGAGCGCGCGGACCTCGTCGTCGACGAGGTCGACCTTGTTCACGACCAGCAGGGCCGGCCTGTCGAGCAGCGCCGGGTCGTACTCGTCGAGCTCGTGGCGCAGGGCGCGCAGGGCGCCTTCGGGGTCCTGCGAGGCGTCCACGACGAAGGCCAGCAGCCGCGTACGCGAGATGTGCCGGAGGAAGTCGAGGCCCAGGCCCTTGCCCAGGTGGGCGTCCTCGATGATCCCGGGTATGTCGGCCATGGTGAAGCGCTCGTGCCCGCGCTCGACCACGCCCAGGTTCGGCGACAGCGTCGTGAACGGGTAGTCGGCGATGACGGGCTTGGCGCTGGACAGCGCGGCGAGGAGGCTCGACTTGCCGGCGTTGGGGTAGCCCACCAACCCCACGTCGGCGATCACCATGAGCTCCAGGCGCAGGCGCCGCGACTCCCCGGGGGTGCCGCGCTCGGCGAAGCGCGGCGTGCGCCGCGTGGAGCTGGCGAACGAGGCGTTGCCGCGGCCGCCCTTGCCCCCGCGGGCGACGACGGCGACCTGGCCCACCTCGACGAGGTCGGCCACGACCTCGCCGGTGTCGCGGTCAGTGGCGCGGGTACCCACGGGCACGTCCACGTAGAGGTCGGCGCCGGCCCTGCCGGCCCGCTCCTTGCCCTCGCCCTGGCCGCCGGTGCCCGCCTTGAACGTCGTGCGTCCCAGGAGCTTGTCGAGCGAGCTGATGTCGTCGACGGCGCGCAGGTAGACGGACCCGCCGTCGCCCCCGTGGCCGCCGTCCGGCCCGCCCTTGGGTACGTACTTCAGCCGCAGGAACGACAGACCGCCGTCCCCGCCCTTGCCCCCCTGCACGGTGATGTCGAGCACGTCCCGGAACGGCATCGTGTGACCGCCTAACGAACGGCGCGGCCCCCTAACGAGGGCCGCGCCCTGAACCTGTCGACCGACGCCGGGCCCGCCTGGGCCCGCGCGCGCTTCAGTCGGCCGCCGCCTCCAGCGTCTCGATGCTGACGAAGCGACCCTTGGCGCCCTTGTCGGCGAAGCGGACGGTGCCGTCCCGCAGCGCGAACAGGGTGAAGTCGCGGCCCAGGCCGACGTTCTGGCCGGGCTTGAACTTCGTGCCGCGCTGGCGGACGAGGATGCTGCCCGCCGGGACGACCTGGCCGTCGAACCGCTTGACGCCGAGACGCTTCGAGTGGCTGTCGCGGCCGTTCTTGGAGCTGCCTACGCCCTTCTTATGAGCCATCTCCGGCCCTCCTCAGCCCTCGACCTTGGTGATGCGCACCTCGGTGTAGCTCTGCCGGTGCCCGATGTGGCGCCGGTAGTTGGTCTTGGCCCTGAACTTGTAAA
The DNA here is from genome assembly GCA_964529575.1 of uncultured bacterium. Classification (GTDB taxonomy): domain Bacteria; phylum Deinococcota; class Deinococci; order Deinococcales; family Trueperaceae; genus DASRWD01. Next base: position 4,187 of record CAZGXF010000090.1, on the reverse strand, counting down.
CGTGCACCTTGTCGCCGCGCCCGTGGCCGACGACCTCGGCCGTGACCTTCGCGCCCTCGACGAGGGGCGTGCCGACCTTGACATCGTCGCTGCCGAGCAAAAGGACGGGCAGTTCCACCGTGGTGCCCGCTTCGGCGTCAAGCTTCTCGAGCCGGAGCACGTCACCCTCGGCTACGCGGTACTGCTTACCGCCCGATTCCACGATAGCGAACATCTCAAGAACCTCCGGATGTGGTCACGGCCCAACGGGCCGAGACGCCGAAGGAGAAGTATAAGCCAAGCGGCCCCGGCAGCACAACCTCAGGCGACGGCCGGGCGGGCGGGCCGCCTATCGGCCCGCCCGACGCGGGCACCTGCCTGGCCCGACCACGGCCCGCCGGGCCCCGGACCCGGAACGTGCCGTCGGACACGCAATCTCCTCATACGACCTGGCCTATACTCGACCGACTTCGCCGTAGGAAAGGGAGGGTTAGAGCAATGGCCAGATCCAAGACCGTCAGCAAAGCGGACCTCGTGGGTGAAGTCGTCAACTCCACGAAGCTGTCCCGCAAGGCCGTCAAGGAGACCGTGGACGCGCTCCTGGACACGATGATGTCCGAGATCGCCAGCGGCAACAAGGTCACCCTCACCGGCTTCGGCAGCTTCGAGGTCCGCTCCCGCAAGGCGCGCTCAGGGGTGCGGCCGGGCACCAAGGAGCGCATCAAGATCCCCGCCAGCAACTACCCGGCGTTCAAGGCCGGCAAGAGCCTCAAGGACCGCGTCTCCTCCCGCCGCTAGCGGGAGCGAAGGCCTGGCCGTGGGCGGGGACCGTTGGTCCGCCGCTCACGGCCAGGTGCGCTAGGCCACGCCTAGCCGCTCGGCCGCCCACGCCCGCGTGAAGCAGGCCAGGGGTGCGTCGGCGTCCACGACCACCACGTCGGGCTCCGTGGCCGGGTCGGGTTCCTCCAGCGCCGCGAACTGCGAGTCGACGAGGCGAGCCGGGAAGAAGTGGCCGCCGCGGGCGGCCACGCGCCCGCGGGCCAGGGCCGGGTCGGTGCGCAGGTAGAGGAAGGCCAGGGCAGGACCGGCAGCCCGCAGCCGGTCGCGGTAGGAGCGCCGCAACGCGCTGCACGCCAACACCGCACCGCGCCCGTCCGCCAGCCGCTCCGCCAGCGCGGCGGCCAGCGCCGCCAGCCACGGGTCCCTGTCGGCGTCGGTGAGAGGCTCGCCGGCGGCCATCTTCGCCAGGTTCGCGGGCGGGTGGAACGCGTCGGCGTCCAGGAACTCCCAGCCGAGCTCGCCCGCCAGGCGCGAGCCGACGGTGGTCTTGCCGCTGCCCGACACGCCCATCACGACGAGCGCCAGCGAGCGCCGACCGTCTCCCCCGGCCGCCGCCAGCCGGTCCTGCGGCGCACCCGGCACGTTCAGCCCTCCCGCACCCGGTAGAGGACCTCGCCGGCCTTGCGCACGAGCAGCAGGCCCTCGTCCTCGCGGCCGGCCCACTCCTCCGGGTCGATCGAGTCGGGGTCGCGGTAGCCCAGGCCCAGCGCCTCGCACTCCTCGCGCGGGACGCGGCTCGCCAGGGTGACCGTGGCGCGCGGCAGCTCCTCGCCCGTGTCCGGGTCCACCTCGCCGTCGCCCCGCACGTGCGTGGAGTGCGCCAGCACGCCCAGCGGCAGATGGCGGTACCTGTCCCAGTGGTGCAGCAGGTACGGCAGCACGTGGTACCCGACCTGGCGGATGTGGTGCCCGTGCACCGACGAGACCTCGCGCAGGTGAGGCGCGTAGATGATCAGCTCGCCGCCCTCGGCCAGCGCCGGCTCGAGCTTGTACATCGCCTTGCCGGCGGTCCACAGCTCGTCGTACATGGGTGGGGCGCACGAGAGGACGCTGTGGAACGGCCTCTCGACCCAGCGCACGTGGCGCTGCGACGACAGGTCGGCCGCGGCCGACCACGCCTCTATGAGGTCGCCCACGAACACGCCGGCCAGGTCGTGCCCGTCCACGACCACCGCCGCCAACGTCACCGGCGTGGGCACGCGCGCCGCGGCGGCGTGGATCAGCGCCCGCACCGGGGTGTCCTTCACGCCGATCGTCCGCCGCACGCCCGCCAGCGCGCCCAGCCAGTGGGTGACGTCGATCATGTCCTTGCCGCTCACGCCGGGGAACAGGTACTTGGCCCCGCCCGAGTAGCCCACCACCTCGTGCGGGAACACGGGCCCGAGCACCAGCACGTGGTCGTGCTCCACCACCGCGCGGTTCACCAGCACGTCGACGTCGCCGCCCAGCGTCGGGTGCCAGCGCTCGCCCGCCACCCGGCGCACCTCGTCCTGGCCGATGAGCCCGACGCTGGTCAACGTTCCGGGCTCGTACCAGGCGTGGTTCGAGACGCGGAACCGCGGGTCGCGCAGCAGCCCGGCGCCCGCCTCGAGCCCGAGGAGCGCGCGCAGCCGGTCCTCGGCGAGGGGCGGGTGCGTGCCCAGAGCGACCATCACGTGCACCTCGCGCGCGTCCTCTAGGCAGGCCGCGACGTGCCGCAGGAGCATGGGCAGGGGGACGCTGCGCGTGTGGTCGGGCACGAGGACGAGCACGCGCTGCCCGGAGAAGCGTCCCGCGAGCCCGGCCTGGAGGGCCTCGGCCACCTGGGGCTCGGCGAGGACCTGCCCGGCCGGAGCCGTCGCGCCTACCACCTGGCTGGGAGCTGAGCCTGACACGAGGCGATGGTATGACGCCCGGCTTGACCTGGGTCGCGGCGCCCGCCGCCGGGCCGGGGCTAGCCTCGGCGGCGTGAGCGTCCCCGGCCGTGCCGTCGTCGTGTACGCCACCCTCTTCGGCACGACCGAGCGCGTCGCCGAGACGGTGGCCGCCGAGCTGACCGCGCTCCTGGACGAGCCCGTGCCGGCGCTCGACCTGGCGCACCTCGACCCCTCCGACCTGCTGGGACGCGAGCTGGTGGTCGTGGGCACGCCCACCTGGAACGTCGGCCAGCTCCCGCCCGACCTCGAGGTACGCCTGCCCGAGCTCGCCGGGCTCGACCTGCGCCGTTCGGCCCTGGCGCTCTTCGGCACCGGCGACCAGGCCGGGTACCCCGACACGTTCCTCGACGCCGTGGGCATCGTGGCCGACGCGCTCGAGCCCACCGGCGCACGCCTCGTGGGGCGCTGGCCCGCCGCCGGCTACCGCTTCGAGGCCTCGCTGGCGCTGCGCGGCGGCGAGCTCCTCGGCCTGGGGGTGGACGAGGACAACGAGCCCGAGCTCACGGCGCGACGGATCGCTGTCTGGGCCGAGCGCGTGGCGGTGGAGGCGGGGCTCGCGATCCGAGTTAGCATGGCCTCAGATGACAACCGAGCTTCCGGCGAGCGTGCCGGGGCTTCTGCGAGCGCGGGCGGGTGACACCGGCCTAGCGCAGCGCGTGAAGCGCTTCGGCCTCTGGCAGCGGATCTCCTGGGCGCAGTACGTGGACGACGTCAACGCCCTGGCCGCGGAGTACGTCGCCCTGGGTCTGCGGCCCGGCGACAGGGTGGCGATCCTCAGCGAGAACCGCCCCGAGTGGACCGTCGCCGACATGGCCACGCAGACCGCCGGGGGCGCGACCGTGGGCGTATACACCACGAGCAGCCCGGAGCAGCTCCGTTACTACCTGCAGCACTCGGACGCGGTCGGCCTCGTGCTGGAGGACGCCGAACAGCTCGAGAAGTGGCTGGCCGTGCAGGGCGACTGCCCCGGCGTGCGCTTCGTGCTGCTCATCGAGGACTCCGAGGCGGAGGCGGAGGGCGTGACGCCCTACCGCGCCGCGCTAGGGTCGGGCCGGCGGCGCTACGCCGCCGACCCACGTCCCGTGGACGCGCGGCTGGCGGCGCTGCGCCCCGACGACGTCGCCCTGTTCATCTACACGTCCGGCACCACCGGCGACCCGAAGGGCGCCATGTTGACGCACCGCAACATCGTCTGGGGCACCGAGGCGCTGCGGCACGCGCTCGAGTGCGGCCCCGGCGACGAGTTCCTGTCGTTCCTGCCGGTCTCGCACATCGTCGAGCGGCTCATCACCATCGCGAACCCCATCCGCTGGGGCTACACGGTCAGCTTCACCGAGAACCTCGACACGGTCCTCAACGACCTCCGCGAGATCAGGCCCACCGTCTTCTTCGCGGTGCCGCGCATCTGGGAGAAGCTCTACTCGCTCGTCGAGCTGCACATGAAGGACGCGC
>CAZGXF010000089.1:0-10700 GCA_964529575.1 uncultured bacterium | reverse complement strand
CTGCCCGGCATCGACATGCTGATGGTCAGGGAGAACACCGAGGGGCTCTACGTCGAGAACGAGCGCCGGTACGCGAACGGCGAGCTCGCCATCGCCGACGCCGTCGTCACGCGCCGGGCCAGCGAGCGCATCGCCCGCGTGGCGCTGGAGCAGGCCCGCAAGCGCCGGGGGCGGCTGGCGGTGATCCACAAGGCCAACGTGCTGCCCCTCACCTCCGGCCTGTTCCTCGAGACGGTCATGGAGGTGGCGAAGGGCTACCCGGACGTCGAGACGTACGACGTGATCGTGGACGCCGCCGCCATGAAGCTCGTGCGCGAGCCGGAGAGCTTCGACGTCCTCGTCTCCACGAACCTGTTCGGCGACATCCTCTCCGACCTGATGGCGGGCCTCACCGGCGGCCTCGGCGTGGCGCCGAGCGCGAACGTCGGCGAGCGCTACGCGATCTTCGAGCCGGTCCACGGCAGCGCTCCCGACATCGCCGGTCAGGGCATCGCGAACCCCACGGCCACGATGCTCACCGCCGCGATGATGCTCGATCACCTCGGTTACCGGGAGGAGGCCTCCCGCATAGAGGCTGCCGTCGACCGCGTCCTCGCCGAGGGCCCGGTCACCCGCGACCTCGGGGGCGACGCGACCACCGAGCGGTTCACCGATGCGGTGATAGCGGCGTACACTTCGGCCTGATGTACGCGCTGGCGCAGGCCATGCGCGCCATCCGGGCCAACTGGGTGGCGAGCGTCTCCACCATCACCACCATGACGCTCTCGCTCACGATGTTGGCCGCGCTCAGCCTGACCAGCGCCAACCTCAGCCAGGTGCTGGCGAACCTGCAGGGGGAGCTCGAGGTGGCGGTCTACCTCGCGCCCGAGGCCAACGACGAGCAGCTCATCGCCACGGTCCGCGCGTGGCAGGAGGTGGAGCGCGTCGAGTACGTCAGGTCCGACCAGGCTCTGGCTGAGCTGGTGGCCGACCTGCCGGCGCTGTCGCGCGCCGCCTCCTTCGTCGAGAACCCGCTGCCCGACACCCTGCACGTGCGCCTGTTCGACCCGCAGGAGACGCAGGCGGTGCGCTTCCGGCTCGAGCAGCTCCCCGGCGTGGACGAGGTCGACGACGCCAGCGAGGCCGTGGACACGTTCCTCGCGGTCTACGACGCCCTGCGGGTCGGCGGGTCCATACTCGTCGTCGTGCTGCTCTCCGCGGCCCTGTTCGCGATCGTGAACTCGATCCGCGCGGCGATCACCGCCCGCCGCGACGAGATCGACGTCATGCGGCTCGTGGGCGCGAGCCGCGGCTTCATCCGGGCGCCGTTCCTCATCGAGGGCGTCCTGCTCGGCCTCATCAGCGCCACGGTGTCGCTGGGCCTGGTGATACCGGGGTACCAGTTCGGCGTGACGCGCCTCTCCGAGCAGTTCGCCTTCGTGCCGTTCGTGCGCGACCCCGCGCTGCTGGGCTGGATCGCCGGCGCGCTCGCGGCCCTGGCCGTGCTCGTCGGCTTCGTGGGCAGCGCCATCGGCCTCTCGCAGTTCCTGCGGGAACGGCGATGACGGCCAAGCGGCTCACGCTCCTGGCGGCGGCCGCCCTCCTGCTCGGCACGTTCTCGGCCGGCCAGCCCGTCCTCGACTCCGAGCAGCGGCGGCAGCTCGAGGCCGACATCCAGCGCTACGAGCAGTTGGAGGAGCAGCGGCGCCGCGAGCTGGCGGACATCGAGGCCGCCCTGGGCGCCACGGCCACCCAGCTCCAGCAGCGCATCGAGGAGCGCAACCGCGTCAGCGCCCAGCTGGCCGAGCGGCGCCGGGAGCGCGAGGCGATCGTCACGCGCATCGGCGAGCTCGAGGCGCAGCGCCAGGAGACCGAGCAGCGCATCGCCGGGCTGGAGGTGCGCCTGGGCGACATGCGCACGCGCGTTAGCGAGCTGCTGGTGGCCCTCTACAAGCAGCGCGGCTCCCCGGCGCTGTTCGCCCTGGCGCGCAGCGAGAGCTTCTCGGAGCTGAGGGTGAGGAACCACTACGTCGGCCTGCTGTCGCAGCAGGACGCCGACGTCATCGGCGAGCTCGACTCGCTCCTCTACGCCCTGCAGATGGAGCGCCAGAGCCTGGCCGAGCAGGAGGCCGCGCTCAGGCAGGCCGAGTCCGACCTGGCCGCCGCCGAGGCCGAGCTGGCCGCGACGCAGCAGCGGCTGAACGCCATCGTCGCCGACCTGGAGGCCACCCGCGAGGGCCAGCTCGCGCTGCGCGCCGACCTCCTCGCAGAGCAGCAGCGCATAGAGGCCAGCCTGGCGAACCTGGGCAACGCCCTGCAGGCCGAGATCGCACGGCTGCGCGAGGAGGAGCGCATCAACCGGGAGCGTGCCGCCGCGGCCGCCGAGGGGCAGGCGCGGGCCGCCGCCGAGGCGCGCGCCCGGGCCGCCGCCGAGCAGCTGGAGGACCTGGAAGGGGCCCTGGTGCCGCTGGAGACGGGCCTGGTGCGCCCCCTCGACGGCGCGCAGCTGGTCACGCGCTTCGCCCAGGCGAACAACTCCTACATCGAGCTGAAGGCGCCGGTAGCGAACGCGGCCGTGCGCGCCGTGGCCCCCGGGGTCGTGCTGGCGACGAACTACCTGGGCGCGAACCTGGGCTACCTGGTCGCCGTCGAGCACGGTGGCGGCATGCGCTCGATCTACGTGAACCTGCGCCCGCCGGTCGTGGAGGAGGACCAGGTAGTGGCGCGCGGCGACCTACTCGGCTACCTTGGGGGCGGGACGCTGGTTCACAACGACACGTTGCACTTCTTCATGCAACGTACGGCGGGGAGCGACGCCACCTACGTCGACCCTGCACCCCTTCTCGGCTGGTGACGACTTGACCTGTACTACCTGCGGCAACCACAACCCCGAGGGCCATCGCTTCTGCGGGATGTGTGGGAGCCCCCTGGCGCGCCAGCTCACCGGCCGCGAGCGCCGCCGGGTCAGCGTCGTGTTCGTCGACCTCGTCGCCTTCAGCTCTATGACCAGGGGCTTGGACCCGGAGGAGGTGCGCGACCTCGCCGACCGCGTCCTCACCGCCGTGGCCGGCGTGATCGAGGACTTCGACGGCTACGTCGACTCGTTCAAGGGCGACGGGCTCATCGCGCTGTTCGGGGCGCCGCACTCGCACCCCGACGACCCGCAGCGCGCGGTGCTCGCCGCCGCCAAGGCCCTGGAGACGATCGAGGAGATCGGCCGCTCCCGCGGCCACGAGCTCACCGGCAGGGCCGGGGTGAACACCGGCATCGTCATCGCCGGCGCCATCGGCTCGGGCAAGGTGCGCAGCTACACGGTCATGGGCAGCGCCGTGAACCTCGCCGCGCGCCTGGAGGAGGCGGCCGGCCCGGGCGAGGTGTGGGTGGGGCCGGAGACCTACGAGTCCACACGCCACCGCCTGTTCTACGAGCCCACCGGCGAGATCGAGCTCAACGGCTTCCCTTCCGTGCGCGAGGCGTACCGCCTCGTGGCCCCGCCGTCGCAGCCCGACGTCGACCCGTTCGCCCACCTGGGCTTCGTGGGCCGCCAGGAGGAGCTGCTGCGCCTCACCGCCACGCTCGACACGGTCGCGGCCACCGGCCAGGCGGCGGAGCTGTGGGTGGCGGGCGAGGCCGGCCGCGGCAAGACCCGGCTCCTGCGCGAGTTCGTCGCCCGCGTGAAGGACCGGGCCGTGACGCTCTGGCTCGAGCTCACGCCGGCCTCCGAGTTCTCGTGGCAGCCGCTCGCCGAGCAGGTGTTCGGGCTCACCCCAGGACAGGAGGAGCCGGCGGCGCTGCTCCAGGCGCAGAGCGTCCTAGACGCCGTGATGCCCGGCGACACGCGCGCCCACAGGGCCGTGCTCGGCAGCCTCGACCTCGCGCCGCTGCAGACCTGGACGCGCCTCGAGCGACGCCGCGTGGACAGGACCAGCCTCGCCTGGCGCGACCTGCTGGCCCGCCTGCCCGGCACGCAGGACCGGCCGCCGGCGCTCGTGCTCGTCGTCGAGGGCGAGCCTCGCGACCGGCAGCTCCTGCAGTTCCTCGACCTGCTCAAGGGCGTCCAGGCGCCGGTGCTGGTGCTGCGCTCCAGCCGGGCGCGCACGCTGCCCGACGGCGCCGAGGCCATACACCTGCCCCCGCTGTCGTTCGAGGAGAGCCTGAGCCTGCTGGGCGAGGTCGTCAGCCCCGCGCTGCGCGTCGCCGCCGACAGCCTCGTGCGCCAGGTGGGCGGCGTGCCCGCTTACGTGCTCGAGCTGGGCCGCGCGCTGTCGATCACCCAGGAGGAGTCGTTCTCGGGCTCGCTGGCGTCGCTGCTGCAGTCGCGCCTCGACATGCTCGACCTGAGGCCGCGGCGCCTGCTGGCGCAGGCGGCGCTGGTGGGCGAGAAGTGCTGGGAGGGGCTGCTCAAGGAGCTCGCCGGCGGCTCTGACACGGTGGACATCCGGGTGCTCGTCAGCGAGAACCTGCTGGTGAAGCAGCCCGGCTCGCTGATCCCCGACCAGGTGGAGTACCGCTTCCAGAGCGAGCTCCTGCGCAACGCCGTGCTGCGCATGGTGCCCTACGGCGACAGGCCCTTGCTGCACCTGCGCATCGCCACGTGGCTGGAGCTCCACGCCCCGCTGGCGCTGGCGGCGCTGACCGCCGAGCACTTCGAGAAGGGCGGCTCGCCCGACTCGGCGTTCGACCACTACCTCACCGCCGCCGAGCACGCGCTCTCCGAGGGCGACTACGAGACCTGCTTCGCGATGTTCGAGCGCACCCTGGCCCAGCCGGTGCCGGTGGTGACGTTGGCGCAGGGGGCGCTGGCCTACCTCCAGGCCGCCCTCCTGCAGGGCGAACCGGAGAGGGTGGCCGAGGCGCGCGCTCGCGCCGAGCGCGCCGTGGCCGCTTGCCCCGAGGACGTCAGGCGCGACCTGGAGCCGCTGCTCGATCAGCTCAAGGAGTCCCCGGCCTCGCCAGCGCTGAGCTGACCGTCGCCGAACACCGCGAACCACGGCCTGAAGCTGGGCTCGACCTCGACGAGGGCCCGAGCCACGTCGCCCCGGTGGGGCGCCGGGTCGCCGGCCCCACGGGCCAGGGCGCCCTTCAGCGCCACGGCCAGCTCCCAGCCGCGCCCCTCGGCCAGCTCGAGCGCCCGCTGGGTGAAGGTCCCCTGGAACCAGAGCAACTTCGCCAGCTGCATCCGACCGCGCGGGTACTCGAACTCGTCCAGAGCGCCCTTGAGGTCGGCCGTCGCCGCCACCTGCACGCGCGTCCAGCGCTCCAGGAGCGCGTGGCCCTCGGCGCCGCCCGTGGCGAGGAGACCCGCCACCAGGAGGTAGGTGGCCATGAGCTCGTCGAGCCACTTCACCCCGGTGCGCAGCCCGGAGCGGTTGGCGACCGCGTGGCCCCACTCGTGCCCGACCAGCAGGTCCAGGAACTCGCTCACGGGCCCGGGCGCCGCGCCGGCCTTGCCCGCGGCCAGGAGCAGGTCGTCGAAGCGCTTCTTCAGCCGCTCGGGGTAGTCGGCGGCGGCGACGATCACCGAGGTGTCCGGGAGGTTCCTGGTGAAGGGCAGGCCGTAGGGGTAGCTGCAGACCAGCTGCCAGTCGCGCGAGTTGGCCACCAACAGCGAGACCTCGCCCGCGGGCTCGAGGGCCTCCTTCGCGGCCTCTTGCAGCGGCGCCAGGAAGCCCAGCAGGTGCGCCGTGCGCGTCCTCGCCCCGGACGAGTGCCGCGCCGAGAGCGCGTCGTCGTGCAGGGACCGCAGGTAGAGGCGAGCCGAGGAGAGGCGCTCGCCGGGTCGGCGCCTCGTCACGTGCCGATGATAGCGAAGCATCTCATCCGGGACGGCGCGGGCCCGGTGTTAGACTCGCTGCCGTCGTGGCCCGTCGGCTACTAGCGGTACTCCTCGCACTGATCGTCGGTCTGGCAGCCGCCCAGCAGCGGCACAACTACCTGGCCGTCGACGGGGAGCTCGTGGAGGCCGGGCCCTACTACTTCATCGAGTACGGCGACTCGTCGAACGCCTTCGCCCGCGCCTCGGTCCTGGCGGAGGCCATGGGCCTGCGGGTCGATTACCTGGGCGAGCAGAAGCTGCTGCGTTTCACCGACGGCTTCCGCGTGGTCACCTTCGAGGCCACCGCCGACGTGCGCCTGGGCCTGCAGAAGCGACCGGGCATCGTCAAGCTCGACCCGCCGCTGCGCGGCTCGAACACGCTCGACAGCCCCATGGCGATCATCGTCGACGGCGTCTCGTACGTGCCCATCACGCCGCTGGTGACGGCCTTCGACGGCCAGAGCGCCTGGAACCCCGGAGCCCGCCTCGTCACGATAGACACGGCCGAGCTGCTGGGGCACGTGCTGCCCGCGCCACGGGTCGGCATCAACGGCGGCTTCACGCGCGTCGCCCTGGACCTGCCGACGGGCGCCACCTACCAGCTGGCGGCCGGCGGGCGCAGCTTCGTGGTGATCGTGCCGGGCGCCCGTGCCGAGGCCGTCACCCTCCCCGTGGACGACGACAACGTCGGCAGCGTCACCGTCTCCAGCGCCGGCGGCCGGGTGACGGTGACGGTCACCACGCGCTTCGAGCTGGACCCGAGCGGGCGCGGGTACGCGGTGGGCACGGTCCCCAAGGAGACGGGCACCACCCTGTACGTCGACTTCGCGCCCGACCGCGCGGGCGACGCCGTCACGGCCATCGGCCAGCGGCCCGCCGAGGGACCGCAGGCGCTGGCGCAGGCCCCCGAGACCAGGCAGATCGTCGTCATCGACGCCGGGCACGGCGGGCACGATTCGGGCGCGAACTCGCGCTACGCGATCGAGTCGCGCATCGTCCTCGACGTCGCGCTGAAGCTCAAGCAGCGTCTGGAGGCGGCCGGGCTCGAGGTGATCCTCACCCGCGACCGCGACGTGTTCCTCACGCTGCAGCAGCGCTCCGAGTTCGCCACCACCGACAAGAACATCTTCGTCTCCATCCACGCCAACTCCGCCGAGAGGAACTCGGCCGAGGGCATCGAGACCTGGGTGTTCGGCGAGCCGCTCGACCCGGCGCTCATTGAGCGCGCCATCCGCGAGAACGGCGGCGGCACGGTGGGCGAGGAGCTGACGCGCGAGGCGCGGCGCGTAGCCGACCAGCTGGCGTTCGACATCCTGCGCGAGGCGCAGCTGAACCTCTCCTTGTCGCTGGCCGAGTCGGTGCAGTCGCACCTGGTGGCGGCGACAGGGGCCCGCGACCGAGGCGTCAGGACGAACCTGTTCTACGTGCTGCGCAACGCGCGCATCCCCGCGATCCTGGTGGAGCTCGGCTTCGTGAACAACCCCAACGAGGGCCCACGCCTCGCCGACCCGCGCTACCAGGACACCCTGGCCGACGGCCTCGCCGAGGGCATCCTCACCTTCCTACGCAACGGCGGCGCGGTCGCGCGGCGCTGAAGCCCGCCGGGCGGAGCGGGGCCGGTCCCGCCTGCCGCGCCGGCGCGTCGCCGACCGCCGGTCGCCACTGCGGCCCTCCGGCGCCCGAGGAGCCCGTACCCGAAGGCTCTCGTCGGCCCCCGCCGTCACGGGTGGCGTGCTGCACCTTGTTAGCATGGGGCCGATGTGCCCGGCGACGCAGGTCCCTGGCGCCGGCGGCGTCGTCTTCGACGACGCGGGCCGGGTCTTGGTGCTGACGCTCGCGCGCGGTGAGACGGTGTTCCCGAAGGGGCACCTCGAGGCCGGCGAGACGCCGCTGGAGGCGGCGGTCCGGGAGGTCGAGGAGGAGACCGGCGTGAGGGCCTGGTGCGACGACCCGACCACTTACACGACCACCTACGTCAACCCGAGCGGCGTGCCCCGGCGCGTCACCTGGTTCGTCATGCGCTGCTCCGCGCAGACGCCGGCGGTCAGGGAGAGCGGCATCAGGGCGGCGGCGTTCCACCCCGTGGACGAGGCGCTGCACCTCCTCACGCACGAGACCGACCGCGACCTGCTGCGACGCGTCGTCGCCGGCCTGGGAGGCGCGTCGTGAGGCAGGGGCTGGTGGGCGACACCGGCGACCTGGGCGCCGACGCGGTCCTCGAGGACCTGCGCACCCTCAAGCGCAGCGGGACGCTGCTGGTCTCCGACGAGGGCGGGTCGCTGGTGCTGCTCCTCGCCCGCGGCCAGGTGGAGGCCAGCTTCCGCCTCGGCTCCTACGGTCGCCTCGAGGCACCCGGCCAGTCGTTCCACCTGCACCTTCACGAGCCGGCGCCCACGCCGCAGCTGCCCAGCCGCTCGCCCGACAGCGCCTCGGCGGTCCTGCGGGCGCTGCCGCGCACCCGCGCCCCCATGCGCGTTCCGACCGGCACCGTCGACCTGCCCGCCCTCCTCGAGAAGCTGGCCTCGTCGGCCTTCGACGGCCTCCTGGCCTACGTCGCCGACGACGAGCTGGCCGTGGCGCTGCTCCTCGACGGCACGCTGCGCGCGGCGGTGCACGAGCGCGCGGGTCGTCTATCGAGCCGCGCCGAGGCGCTGCGCGTGCTGCAGAAGCGCTGCCAGGAGGCCGGGCCCGGCGAGCTCGAGCTGGAGCGCCTCGAGCGCGCGGTCCTGGAGCCGCTGCTCGCGCTCGCCATCGAGAGCGTCGCGCCGGCCGAGAGCGGGCCGTTCTCCGGCCTCGAGGTGGACGAGCGCGGCTACAGGTTCTTCAGCCAGGGCCAGGTGTTCCTCACCGTGCCGTCCGCGCCGCTGGGGCCGCCGCGGCGGCACGCCATCGACATGGTCCTCAGGCCGCTGCCCCAGGTGGCCATGCCCACCGAGCCTCCCGGCTGGGAGGAGAGCCGTTACACCCTCACCCTGCGGGGGAAGGACGCCTTGAACCCGATGACCGACCTGAACATGGCCTTCCGTAGCCACCACGGGGAGGAGGGTCAGCGCGTCCTGACCCTGCTCGGCAGCGGCGAGACGCTCACCGGCTGCGCCGAGCGCCTCGGGGTGGACCTCGCAGACCTCAAGCCGTGGGTCGACCGCTTCGAGTCGGCCGGCTTCATCAGGGCGCAGCGTGGCTGACGAGCCAGGCACGGGCCCGGTGGCCGGGCGCCCGACCGCGGGGGGCGCGACCCGACCGTACGACGGAGGTCACGCGAGCCACTCGGCGGGGCCCCCCTCACGCGCCGCTGACGACACGGTCTCCCTGCGCGAGGTCTACCTCGTGTTCAGGGCCGGGCTGCCCCTGATCGTGACCGTGGCCGTCCTCTGCGGCCTGGCCGCTTTCGCGTACAGGGCGCTGCAGGGGACCACCTACACCAGCAGCGCCGTCGTGCAGGTCGTGCAGCCGCGCGTCTCCACGCAGCCCGGCTCGAGCCTCGACGTCAGCGTCGTCTCGCCGCTCAACGCGGCCACCTACCGGGCCATCGCTCTGAGCCCGGTCACGCTCGGCGCCGTGGCCGACGAGCTGGGGGCCAGGAGCGTCAGGGACCTGGGCAGCCTGGAGGTCGTGGGCGGCCCGGGGCCGACGACCGGCGAGGCCATCGCCGTGAGCCACGTGGTCAAGGTGCCCACCGAGCGCGGCGCGGAGTGGGCCGCCACGGTGGCCAACGCCTGGGCGCAAGCGTCGGTGGCCGCCGCCAGGGAGGTGCTCGTGGCCCCGTTCACCGAGGCCGGCGGGCGCCTCGACTCCGACGTCGCGGCACGCGAGGCCGCGTACCAAGCCGCCAGCGAGGCGTGGGCCGACTTCCTCGCCATCGACGAGCGCGACGAGCTGAGGCGCCGGCTGGAGTCGCTGGTCGAGCTCGACGCCGTCAGGCTCGCCCGGCTGGGCGAGGTGGAGGGCGAGGCGCAGGCGCTGCGCGCCCGCATCGCCGCCTTGCAGGACGCGGGCGAGCCGGTCGCCGCCCTGAACGCCGACCTGGCCGCTGCCGAGGCCGAGGCCCAGCACCTGCGCGACGAGCTGGCCGCCAGCGGCCGGCAGGGTGGCGAGCTGCGCTCGCGGCTGGGCGAGCTCGAGCGCCAGGCGGCGGAGCTGCAGCGCCGGGTCTCCACCACCTCGTTGGCCTACTTCCGGGCCGCGCCCGCCGCGGCCGAGCTGCAGCTCAGGCGCGAGCTGGCCGCCGGCGCCGTCAGCGTCGCGATCCCGGCGGCGGCACCGGTGAACAGCGACCCGCGGGGGTCCGTGTCCATGGCGGTGGCCGCGGCCGTCGTCGGCGGCCTCGCCGCCACGCTGTTCGTGTTCCTGCGCGCGGCCGTCAGGGAGCCGGAGGCGGCGTGAGGGTCCTGCTGACGGGCGGCCACGGGCGCCTGGGACGCGAGCTCGTCGCGCTCCTAAGCCGGCGCGAAGGCGTCGAGCTGCTGGCGCCCACCCGGGCGCTGCTCGACGTCACGGACGCCGAGACGTTCCGGAGCGTCGCCAGGGGCTTCCGACCGGACGTGGTGGTCCACGCCGCGGCCTACACCGACGTCGCCGGCGCCGAGCGCGACAGGGAGGCGTGCTGGCGCGCGAACGTGGTCGGCACACGCAACGCCGCGGCCGCGGCGAACGCGGCCGGGGCCCTGCTCCTGCACGTCAGTACCGACTACGTCTTCTGGGGCGACCGCGGCGGCTACGCCGAGGACGACGTGCCCGGGCCCGTGCGGAACTACTACGCGCTCACCAAGCTGGTGGCCGAGGAGGCGGCGCGCGGCGCCGAGCGGCGGCTGATCGTGCGCACGAGCTTCAGGCCCCGCGAGTGGCCCTACCCCGAGGCGTTCACCGACCTCTACACGTCGCAGGACTACGTGGACCTGATCGCGCC
>CAZGXF010000088.1:0-10875 GCA_964529575.1 uncultured bacterium | reverse complement strand
GAACCCGAACCAGAACCCGAACCCGAGCCGGAACCGGAGCCCGAGCCGGAACCAGTCCCCGAGCCTCCTCCTCCCCTCACCGTCGTGGCCGTGGGCGACATCGCCTGCGACCCGAGCAGCCCCTACTTCAACGGCGGCGAGGGCCGCGACGACCAATGCATGCAGAAGCGCACGGCCGAGCTGGCGGCCTCGCTGGCGCCCGACGCGGTCGTCGCGCTGGGCGACCTGCAGTACACGGACGGCACCTTCAGCGAGTTCATGGGCTCGTACCACCCGACCTGGGGCGTGTTCAACCAGGTCCTCTACCCGGCGCTGGGCAACCACGAGTACTACACGGACGACGCCGCCGGCTACTTCCGGTACATGCGCGAGCAGGGCGTCATGGACCGCCTGCCCGGATCGGCCGACGACCCGAGGAGGGGCTACTTCGCCGTCGACCTGAACGAGCGTTGGCGCCTGGTGGTCGTGAACAGCGTGTGCGACGAGGTGGCGGGCGGATGCGCCGAGGGCTCGCCGCAGCTCGATTGGCTCACGGCCGAGCTGTCCGCGGCCGCCGACCGCTGCACCATGGTCGCCATGCACGACCCGCGCTTCAACACCGGGCACCACGGCGACGACGAGGAGCTGAGCGACCTCTTCGCCGCCGCCTACGAGCACGGGGCCGACCTCATGCTCACCGGGCACGAGCACCGCTACGAGCGCTTCGCGCCCCTCGACCCGGACGGCGAGCGCGACGACGCTCGGGGCGTCACCCTCGTCATCGTGGGCACGGGCGGGAGCAGCCTCTACCTCACGGACGAGGAGCCGCACCCCGCCAGCCGGGCCCGCTTCATGGACAGCTACGGCGTGCTGCGCCTCGTCCTGCACGAGGACCGCGCCGAGCTCACCTACCACGCCGCGGAGGGCTACCCGGGCGAGGACCGGGCGACGGTCCGCTGCCGCTGAGTGACCGCCGGCCGCCCCCGCCGTCGCCGCGACCGTACCGCCGGTACGTGCTCACCGGCGGGCCCCGTCGCGGGCCCCGTTCAGTTCCTGACTACCGTCGGCCCGCCAGGAACAGCCAGGTCTCCAGGACCGTGTCCGGGTTGAGGCTTATCGAGTCGATGCCCTCCTCGACCAGCCACTGGGCGTAGTCGGGGTGGTCGGACGGCCCCTGGCCGCAGATGCCGATGTACTTGCCGGCCCGCTTGCACGCCTCGATGGCCCGTGACGCCAGGGCCTTCACGGCCGGGTCGCGCTCGTCGAAGAGGTCGGCGACCAGGCCCGAGTCGCGGTCCAGCGCGAGCGTGAACTGCGTCAGGTCGTTCGACCCGATCGAGAAGCCGTCGACGTGCTCCAGGAACGCCTCGGCCAGGACGGCGTTCGAGGGGACCTCGCACATCATGATGACGCGCAGGCCGTGCTCGCCTCGCTTCAGGCCGTGGGAGGCCATGACGTCCAGCACCTCGAGCAGCTCCGGCACCGTGCGCACGAACGGGATCATCACCTCCACGTTCTCGAAGCCCATCTCCTCGCGCACGCGCTTCAGCGCCCGGCACTCGGCGGCGAACGGCTCGGCGAAGACCTCCGAGCGGTAGCGCGACGCGCCGCGGAACCCGATCATCGGGTTCTCCTCCGTGGGCTCGTAGGCGTGACCGCCCACGAGGTGCGCGTACTCGTTCGACTTGAAGTCCGACAGGCGCACGATCACGGGCTTCGGGTCGAAGGCCGCGGCGATGGTGGCGATGCCCTCCTTCAGCTTCTCCTCGAAGAACGCCCGTGGGCTCTCGTAGCCGGCGGCGCGGGTCTCGATCTCGGCCTTGACCTCGTCCGGCACGTCCGGCCAGGCCATCAGCGCGTTCGGGTGCACGCCCACGGCGTTGTTGATGATGAACTCCAGGCGCGCCAGGCCCACGCCGTGGTTCGGGATGGCCGCGAAGGCGAACGCCCGATCCGGCGAGGCGACGTTCATCATCACCTTCACCGGCAGCTCCGGCATGGCGTCGAGCTCGATGTCCTGGACGTCGTAATCCAGCTCGCCGGCGTAGACCTTGCCCTCGTCGCCCTCGGCGCAGCTCACGGTGACCACGGCGCCGTCCTTCAGGACGTCGGTGCCGTGGCCGGTGCCCACCACCGCCGGGATGCCGAGCTCGCGCGCCACGATGGCCGCGTGGCACGTGCGCCCCCCGCGGTTCGTGACGATGGCCGCGGCACGCTTCATCACCGGCTCCCAGTCGGGGTCGGTCATGTCGGTGACGAGGACGTCCCCGGGCTGCACGCGCTCCATCTCGGCGGCCCGCTCGATGACGCGCACCACGCCCGTGGCGACCTTCGCGCCCACGGCGCGGCCCACGACGAGCGGCTCGCCGCTGCCCTTCATGCGGTAGCGGGTGAGCACGCGGCCGGAGCGGCTCTGCACCGTCTCGGGACGGGCCTGCACGATGTAGATGAGCCCGTCCTCGCCGTCCTTGACCCACTCGATGTCCATGGGCCGGCCGTAGTGGTCCTCGATCGCCAGCGCCTGCCGCCCCAGCTCGTGCAGGTCCTCGTCGGAGAGGGCGAAGCGCGCGCGCTCGGCCGCGGGGACGGGCACGCGCTCGACGCCGCCGCCCGGGGAGTAGACCATCTTCTCGGCCTTGCTGCCGAGCTTGCGCGACAGCACGGCGGGACGGCCCTCGCGGAGCGACCTCTTCGCCAGGTAGACCTCGTCGGGGTTCACGGCGCCCTGCACGAGCAGCTCACCCAGGCCGTACGTGGCCGTGACGAAGATGGCGCCGTCGAAGCCCGACTCGGTGTCGATGGTGAACGCCACGCCGCTGGCCCCGATGTCGCTACGGGCCATGCGCTGCACGCCCGCCGAGAGCGCGACCTCCTCGTGGGCGAAGCCGTGGTGGAGCCTGTAGCTGATGGCCCGGTCGGTGAACAGCGAAGCGAAGACCTTCTTGACGGCTTCCTCGACGGCGTCGACGCCGCAGACGTTCAGGTACGTCTCCTGCTGGCCGGCGAACGACGCCTCGGGCAGGTCCTCGGCCGTGGCCGACGACCGCACGGCCACGGAGACCTCGCCGCCCGCTTCGGCGCACAGCCGCCCGTAGGCCGTCCGCAGCTCCTCGCGCAGCCGCTCGGGGAGCGGCGTCGACAGCAGCAGCTCGCGCACCTCCCTGCCGCGCGCGGCGAGCTTGACGACGTCGTCGCCGTCGACGTCGGCCAGCAGCTCTCTGATCCGGTCGCCCAGCCCGTCCTGTGCCAGGAACTCGCGGTAGGCCTCGGCGGTGGTGGCGAAGCCCCCCGGCACGCGCACGCCCGCGGCCGAGAGGTTGGCGATCATCTCGCCGATGGATGCGTTCTTGCCGCCCACACGGGCGACGTCGCCCATGCCGACGGACCCGAAGTCCACGATGTGATCCACGACTCGCCTCCGTGAGGTCTCGTTCGCAGCCAGGTCGCCGCTGCCCCAAGCGTAGCCGACGACGTAAGCTCGGCGAGAGCGAGAGGAGCACCAGTGGACGTTTCTCAGGCCGCCTCGCGTCCCAGGAGGCACGTCTTCTTCGTGTCCGACCACACCGGCGTCACCGCCGAGGTCGTGGGCCAGAGCTTGCTGGCGCGCTTCGACCACGTCGACTTCGAGACCGCCACCAGGCCGTTCGTCAGCACCGCCGCGCGCGCCCGCGAGGTCCTAGAGGAGTTCTCCCGCCTGCCGGAGCCGCCTATCGTCTTCAGCACGATCACCGACCCGGAGGTCAGGGCGATCGTCGAGCGCGCCGCCGGCGTCCACTTCGACCTCTTCGAGCCGTACATAGCGCGGCTCGAGGAGGCCATAGGCCAGCCAGCCGTACCGGTGGTGGGCGCCGCGCACAGCATCAGGGACCTGGCGCGCTACCAAGCGCGCATCGACGCCGTCGAGTTCTCGTTGAACACCGACGACGGCTCGAACGTGAAGCGGTACGCGAACGCCGAGGTGATCATGGTGGGCGTCTCGCGCGTGGGCAAGAGCCCCACCTGCCTCTACCTGGCCATGACGTACGGCGTGCGGGCCTCGAACTTCCCGCTGGTGGAGGAGGACCTGGAGACCGAGGCGCTCCCCAAGGCGTTGGCGCCGTTCCGGGACAAGCTCTTCGGCCTCACCATCGACCCGCGGCGGCTGCACGAGCTGCGCACGAAGCGCAGCCCGGGCACGAACTACGCGGCCCTGGAGCGCTGCGAGTTCGAGGTGCGGCGGGCCGAGCGTCTCTTCCGGCGCAACAACGTGCCGTTCCTCGACACCACCAACGTCAGCGTGGAGGAGCTCGCCTCGCAGGTGCTGCTGCGCGCGAACCTCGAGCGGCACCGCTGAGGCGCAAGGGCGGGCGTCCGTGCCGAAGGGCGGGCCGGCCCCGCGGCCGACGCGCGGAGCGCCGGTACGGCCTCAGGCGTCGAACGTGGCGGTGCGGGTGAAGTCGTCGAGGCCCACGTCGCCGGCCACGACGTTGCCGGCCACCTCCACCCAGGCGTGGCCGTCGACGGACCCGTCGGGTAGACGGCGGAAGCCGAAGTGGATGCGCGAGGGCACGCCGCGCTTGACGAGCATGGCCTGGGCGGCCAGCGACCGCGCCACGCACATGGCCCCGGGCACGAACCGCGCGGCGGACTCCACGGCGCGCCCCACCTCGTCCGCCGGCGCCCGGCCGGCGCGGCGCGGCCCCTGCGCGGCGGTCATCTCCTCGCGGGCGGCCACGAACGTCTTCTCGGCGAGGAGCCTGCGGGCGCGCCGCACGTAGGCGAGCGCCTCGAGCCGCAGGACCAAGCCGCGGGGGCCGATGCGCCACAGCCGCACCGCCCGAGGGGGCCGCGGGGTGGTCGCGACGACGGGCCACCGGTAGGAGCTGGCCCCCTGCGGCTGGCCTAGGCCCTTGAGCTTCAGCGTCCGGTCGGCGTGCGTGAAGCGCGCCCACCGCCCCTCGGTCGTCACGGTCACGTCCAGGCCCTGCGCCCGCGCCACGCCGGCCACGGCGGCCAGCGTGAGGGCCGGGTGGTCCTCGGAACGCAGGCCGTGCAGCTGCATCGCGCGGCGTACCCCCACGATGACGTGCCACCAGGCGAGCGGGTCCGGCGCGTCGCCGCCGGGCGCCACGGGGCCCGCGGGCACGGACGTCGGCGCCCCGGCCCGCCACGCGCGCACGAGCCGCGCCACGACGGGCAGGGCCCGGCGCAGCGCCCTGGCGTCCGCGGGCAGGCCGCGAGCCAGCTCCACCGTGCGCTCCAGCGCGTGCGGCACCCGCTCGGGGAACAGCGCGAGGTCGAGCAGGAACGTGCGCAGCGGCGTGGGCTCGGCGAGGTCGAGGACGCCGCGCGCCGGGTCGCAGCGCCTCAGGAACGTGCGCAGCGTGGCCGCCGCGCCGAGCTCCCTGGCGCGGCGCGCGAGCTCCGCGTAGCCGAACCCTCCCGCGCGCATCAGGGCCTCCAGGTCGAGGTAGTCGTGGGGACGCAGCACGTGAGCGTCGTCGGACCAGCTGCGCGCGGTGACGAGCCCCACGAGCGCCGAGTCGACGAAGGCGGGCACGCGCACGGACACGCCGCCGAGCTCCGCCGGTCGCGACGAGTCCCAGACGGCCTGCGTGATGCGCTGCTTCTTGCGCTCGCCTACGACCGCCACGCCGCCGTGCACGAGGTGCCTGTGGGCGTCCACGACGAGGCGCAGCTTGGGGTGCTTGACGCGCAGCAGCTCGTGATGCTCGAACTCCACCCCCGGGCGGTCCAGGCCGGGCGCGTCGCCGATGTGCCAGGAGACCTGCCAACCGCACGCCTCGGCCGCCGCCGCCAGGCGCGCGGCCAGCTCCTGGTCGGGCACGCCGGGCGCGCGGAGCAGCACGTCGACGTCGTCGTACGGCCTGTCGGCCGGGTCCTCGTGCACCAGCTCCGCCAGGTAGAAGCCTTTGAAGACCAGGACCTCGGCGCCTACGTCCTGCCAGGCGGCGAGGAGGGGCGCCACCTGCGACCGCGTGGCGGCGTGCCGGGCCCTGGCGGCCAACGTGGCGCGGGCCAGCCGCGGGTCCGCGGCCAAGCCGCCGGCCGCCAGTCGACGGCGCGCCACCGACGCCAGGCCCGCCTCGACCAGCAGGTCGACGTCGTCGGGGGCGGCTTCGCCGGTCGTGACGAACCGGGCGATCCGCTCCGCCGCGCGGTCCGCCCGCGACGGTCTGGAGGTTGCTGCCATCAGCGAGGCCGAAGCCATGCCCTTCATTACAGCCACATGAACGCGTTCACGGGGGCGCAACGGACACGTCGGCGGCTCGTAGCCCTGGTCGCGGACCGCCCGCTGTGCGCTCGTCGCCGGGGGCGGACATGGCCCTACCTATACTTCGGTCGATGCAGGAGCTACGGGCCGTCTGGCGCTTCACGCTCTCGCTGGCCCGGTCCCTGGGATGGCGGTTCGGCCTCGTGCTGCTCGTGGGGTTGGTAGCCAGCCTCACCGCGGGCGTCGGCCTGCTGGTCATGGTCCCGCTGCTCTCGCTCGTCGGCGTGGACGCCGGCGGCGGCACCACGCAGGTCCTCGTCGAGCAGGTGGGCGTCGTGCTGGACCGGTTCGGGCTGACGCTGACGGCACCGGTGCTGCTGGGGCTGAACGCCCTCGTCCTCGTCGCCACCGCCGCGGTCTCGCGCTACCAGTCGGTACTCGAGAGCAGGGTCCTCGAGGACTACGTGCTGGAACGCCGCCGCCGTCTCTTCGAGGCCATCACCTTCGCCAACTGGCGCCACCTGGTGGGCGGCAGGGCGTCGAACAACGTGCACATGCTCACCTCCGAGGCCGACCGTTCCGCCAGCGCGGGCGGCGCGCTCATTGGCCTGATCACGCGCAGCTTCCTAGCCCTGGCGCACCTGGTCGTGGCCCTGGCCATAGCCCCGCTGCTCACGGTGCTCGTCGTGGCGGCCGGACTGGCGCTGGCGGGCGCCACGGCGCCGCTCACGTGGCGCGCCCGCGCCAGGGGACGCGAGGTCTCGCAGGCCTACAAGGCCCTGTTCAGCGAGATCTCGGACCACCTGGGCGGGTTGAAGACGGTCAAGGCCTACGGCCTGGAAGGCCTCACCACGGCGCGTTTCGAGCAGCGCTCTCGCGAGACGGCCGACGCGCTGGTCGGCGTCACGCGCAACCACGCCAACGTGGGCTTCCTCCTGCAGGCGGGCTCCGCGGTGCTCCTGTCGGGCCTCGTGCTCGTCGCGTTGGGCATGCCCCAGGTGACCCCGGCAGGGCTACTCGTCCTCCTCTACCTCTTCGCCCGTCTCGTGCCCATGCTCTCGGGCCTGCAGCGCAGCTTCCAGTCGGTGCTGGCCCGCCTGCCCTCGGTGGAGCGCGTCGACGAGGCCACGCAAGGGTTCGAGTCCCACAGGGAGCACGCCGCCGCGTCGGCGGAGCCCGTGCGCTGCCGCCGCGCCGTGGAGCTGCGCGGGGTCACGTTCAGGTACGAATCAGACGACGAGCGCCGCGTCCTGCAAGGCGTCGACATGGTCGTCCCGGCCGGCCGCACCACGGCGCTCGTGGGGCCGTCGGGCAGCGGCAAGAGCACCGTCGCCGACATGCTCATCGGCCTCCTGGAGCCCGACTCGGGCGCGATGCTGGTGGACGGGGAGGAGGTCCGGGGCGGGCTTCGCAGCGCTTGGCGTCGCCACGTGGCCTACGTGGCGCAGGACGTCTTCCTGTTCCACGACACGGTGCGCGCGAACCTACAGGTGGGCGATGCCGACGCCACCGACGAGAGGATGTGGGAGGTGCTGGACCAGGCCGCCGCCGGGTTCGTGCGCGACCTGCCTCATGGCCTCGACACCGTCGTCGGCGACCGGGGTTCGACGCTGTCGGGTGGCGAGCGTCAGCGCCTGGCGCTGGCGAGGGCCCTGCTGCGCGAACCGGAGCTCTTGGTCCTCGACGAAGCCACCAGCAGCCTCGACGCCTTCAACGAGGCGCGCGTGCAGGAGGCCGTGAGGGCGCTGCACGGGCGGGTGACGCTGCTCGTCATCGCGCACCGCCTGTCGACCGTGCGCGACGCCGACGTCATCTACGTGTTGGACGACGGCAAGGTGGTCGAGTCCGGCACGTGGAACGAGCTCATGACGCGCGGCACCGGCGCCCTGCGCGAGCTAGCCGTGGCCCAAGGCCTCGGCAGCGAGCTGGCTTCCGGCGCCGAGGCGAGCTGACAGGGCCTGGAGCTCGGCTGGGCTCGGCCCCCGGCACCTGGAGGCCCGCGCCTCGGGGCGAGCTCCGACCGCCCTTTGACCTGGCCCCGGCCCGCCCCCGCTTCAGGCAGCCGAAGCCTCGGCGCGCACGACGTCCCTCTCGATGAGCTCGGCTACCTCCTCGAGCACGTCGAACCCCGACGGGTACGTGAGCCGGAAGACCGGCACGTGAGCCACGACGCGCAGGTAGCCGGAGATGGAGCGCCTGTCGCCGGACAGCTGCGCCGGGTCGACGAAGTGAGCGCGGGACAGCAGCGCCTCGAAGGCCTCGGCCGGCCGCAGGCGCTCCAGGTTGGTCGTCGAGACCGGGGCCGACCCCGGTCGGTCTTCGCCCCCGTGCCCGCCCCTGGCCAAGAAGACGATCGCGGCCAACGGGATCGGGTCGCCGAGCTTCACGCGGCCCTTCGGTGGGTCTATCCGCTGACGCACGGGCAGGCCGAAACGAACGGCGGTCTCCCGTCTCGCCATAGGCACGAACGGCAGCGTCCTGAGCGACGGCCTTCCCTGCTCGCCCGCCGGTGCGGGATCGATGATGACCGCGTCGTCGGCCAACAGGGGGTAGCCGCGCCGCGACATCAGCAGGCCCAGCGTGGTCTTCCCCGTCTTCGGGCGCGCGGCGATGACCAGCGCGCCGCCGGGCGTGCGCAGGGCGCACCCGTGCACGTTCTCGAACCCGTAGGCCTCGAAGGCGTAGGGCGTGATGGACCGGTAGAACTGGTCGACGACGTACGCACGCTCGACGTCGGGGTCGGGCATGACCTCGCACCGGAGCGCGCCTTCCACCGGGCTCTCCGGGAACCGGTACGTCGCCAGCCGCTCGAAGCGGATCCAGACCCACCCGCCCTCGCGGAGCATGTAGGCGTCGACCCGACCACCGGAGCGCAGGTAGGTCAAGGTGCTCGGGTGCTCCGCGAACCGCGGCTGCTCGAACTCTACGAACCTCAGCTCCTCGATGTACAACGCCCGACGACCTCCGAGAGCATCCATGGCGCCATCTGGTCCAGATGACATGTCGCGCGACCAGCCCATGGGCTGGTCGCGCGAACTGGTGTCGGCCGGCGCCCGTAGGCGCCGAACCGGCTCACCGTTACCTGCTGCGACCGCTGCGACCGCTGGAGCGACCGCTGGAGCCGCGTCCGCTACCGCGCGTGTTCTGGACGATGTCAGCGACACGTCCGACGACCGCGACCTGCATGGGCTGCCAAGCCTTCATATCTCCACCCCCCTCTCTGCTGGACTCTAGCCACGCGTCCGGCCCGAAGCCGGCGCGATCGCTAGCTGCTGGAGACGCGGCGGCGCCTAGGAAGGGACCGCCGTGGAAGGACCTCGTGCACCGTCGTTCGGAAAGCAAGGGTGATGACCGGGCGTGGACGCCAGGGGCTCCTCGGGGGTAAGCATCGCAACCGCTTGCCTCCTATCACGCTCGGCTGCTGCACTGCCGAGTTGCAGTACCGCGTAGGCGTAAGGATAGTGAGCCCGCGGTGAGGCGGGGCCGCATCCGTCACAGCGCGCCCGATGGGTGCCCGGCTCAGGTGTCAGGCGGAGACGAGCTTCTCTACCTCGGTCGCTGCCCGGGTGACCGCCCCCACGTCGTCGCCGTACGAGAGCGTGTAGGCCGGCACCCGGCCGGCGACGAGGAGGAGTTCGCGCACCACACGAGGTTCCCGTAGTGCTTCTACCTGCTTCGCCAGGAATGCCCGGGCCAGCAGCGCTTCGAAGGCCTCCGTTCCACTCGCTTCCGTCAGTGCAGGCGGGGAACCGGAGCCGTCGCCCTTCCTCTCGAGGAACACGAGCGCTGTGAGGGGTCTACGTTCGCCCAGCGGGAGCGGGGCGTCCGGGGGTGTGATCAGCCGTCGTTCACGCAGCCCGTGACGTCCGGCAGCGTCCGGCCGAAGGTACGGCTCGAACGGCAGCGGGCGCAGGGCCGGCCCGCCACCGGGTGGGGAGGCCTCCACGACGGCCGCGTCGTCGGCCAGGACGGTGAGGCCCCGGCGCCCGAGCTCGAGGGCGAGCGTCGTCTTCCCGACCCCTGACGGCCCGGCGAGGAGCGCCACGCCGGCCCTGCCCTCCACGGCGGCCGCGTGCAGGCAGCAGTAGCCGTACGACTGCAGCGCGAACACGACCACCGTGCGCAGGTACTGGTCCACGACGGCCGCCCAGGGTACGCCCTCGTCGGGCGCCGCGAAGCAGCTGAGGGAGCCGCTTTGTGGCTCGTGCCGGTACCGGTAGGTGGCCAGCCCCTCCAGGCGCATCCACGACCACCCGTCCGCGCTGGTCGCGCGGGCGATCGGCCGGCCTACCGCGTCGCGCCAGGTGTAGGAGCCGCGTCCGTCGAACGGCGGCGGCTGGAGCGGGCCGAGCTGTAGCGGTTGGATGACCATGGCGGGTGCTGCTCGGAGAGGGCCTGGTGACGGCGTCGTGCGTTCGCGGGCCTTCAGACGGTCGCGCGGCCGACGTGAGCCGGCCGCGCTCGTACCTCAGGCTCAGCGCGAGCCAAGCGATCTTCAACTCGCACAGGTAGTCGACGCGGCGCCCCGCCGCGCGCTCCCCACGCTCCGCCCACGCCAGAAACTCCTCAATCGTGAACACGTTGTCGAGACTCAGCATCCGCTGCGCGTGCGGGACCGGGTCGAAAAGCGTCGAAACGGCGCGGCCCCCCACCGTCTGCGTGGGGCTGTCCTGCCCCTGAAG
>CAZGXF010000087.1:0-11205 GCA_964529575.1 uncultured bacterium | reverse complement strand
TTCGTGTGGCCGTGAGGAGGCTGCCGTGGAGAGCGTGGTCCGCGTGGCGATCGTCTACCTGTTCGTCCTCTTCTCGCTCAGGCTGCTGGGCAAGCGTGAGTTCGGCGACCTGTCACCCATGGAGTTCGTGATGCTGATGCTGATCCCCGACATCGTGGCGCAGGGCGTCGTCAAGGAGGACTTCTCGCTGACCAACGCGCTCGTGGCGGTGAGCACGATCATGCTCCTGGTGGTGCTCACCTCGATGCTCACGCACGTGAGCCGGAAGGCGGAGCTGGCGGTCAGGCCGCGCGCCACGGTCCTCCTCTTCGACGGGGACCTCTACACCTCCAGCCTCGACGAGGAGCGCGTCTCGCCCGAGGAGGTCCTTCAGGTCGCGCGGGAATCGGGCCTGGAGACCCTCGACCAGGTGAAGTGGGCGATCCTGCAGTCGGACGGCAAGATCGCCATCGTCCCCAAGGAGGGAGGCGGGTAGCGGGACCGGCGGGCGGCGCCCGCGCAGGCTATAGGCTCCTGTCATGACCATCCCAGGTGACCGGATCCACTCCCCCGAGGTGCGGGCGCGCGCCGGGGCGCCGCTCGAGAGCGCCCGCGCCGTCACGGTCCTGGTGCACGGCCGCGGCGACAGCGCCAACGGCATCCTCGGCCTGGCCACCGTCGTTGACGCGCCCGACGTGGCCTTCCTCGCCCCCGAGGCGCACCTCAACGTCTGGTACCCGCACACCTTCCTCGCGCCGCCGGAGCAGAACGAGCCCTGGCTCTCCTCGGCCCTGACCGCCGTGGACGCCGTCGTGCGCACCGCCACCGACGCCGGCGTGCCGCGCGAGAAGGTGGTGCTGCTCGGCTTCTCGCAGGGCGCCTGCCTGGTGTCGGAGTACGCGGCCAGGAAGGGCGGCAGGTTCGGCGGGGTCGTGGCCCTCTCGGGCGGGCTCATCGGCGACGCGGTCGAGCGGAGCCGCTACGCCGCGTCGTTGGACGGCACGCCCGCGTTCTTCGGGTGCAGCGACGTCGACCCCTACATCCCGGTCGGGCGGGTGCACGAGTCCGCGGCGCTCTACCGCGAGCTCGGCGCCGAGGTGGAGGAGCGGATCTACCCGGGCTTCGCCCACAGCGTCAACCAGGACGAGGTCGACTGGTGGCAGGCGCTGCTCGATGGCCTAACATCTGGCGCATGACCCGAGCTACGCGTACCGCCTGGCTAGCGTTCGCGCTCGCGCTGGCCGTCCCGTCCGCTGCGCAAGCCCAGGCGACGCCGGGAGGAGGGCCCATGCCCGCCCAAGCCGACCTGCCCGTCACCCGCGTCGTCCTGTTCACCAGCGGCGTCGCCTACTTCGAGCACGAGGGCACGGTCGTGGGCGACCAGTCGTTCGAGCTCAGCGTGCCGCCGGCGGAGATGGACGACATGCTGCAGACGCTGGTGCTCCAGGACCTGGGCGGCGGCACCGTCCAGCCCGTCACGTACGACTCGCGCGACCCGCTCGGCCGCATCCTGGCCGGCTACTCGATCGACCTGTCCGGGGCGCCCACGCTGGCGCAGATCCTCGCCCAGCTCCGCGGCGAGGTCGTGCACCTCGAGGCGTCGCGGCCGGTGAGCGGCGCCGTGGTCTCCGTCGAGCGCGTCGACGTCCCCGAGGAGGCGCCTCGTACCTACGTCACGCTCGCCACCGCGGCCGGCCTCACCCGCGTGGACCTGGCCCAGGTCACGAGCGTCAGGCTCGACGACCCCGCGCTGCAGGAGGAGCTCGACGCGGCGCTGGCCGCCGTCGCTCGGCACCGCGCCGCCGAGGCCACCACCCTGCGCCTGGCCTTCTCGGGCGAGGGCGAGCGGCGCGTGCGCGTGGGCTACGTGCGCGAGATGCCGGTGTGGAAGAGCACCTACCGCGTCGTGGTGAGCGACGACGGCACGGCCACGCTGCAGGGCTGGGCGATCTTCGACAACACCACCGACCTCGACCTGGAGGGCGTGCGCGTCTCGTTCGTCGCCGGCCAGCCGGCGGCGTTCGTCACGTCGCTGTTCGACCCCGTCTACGCCGAGCGCGGCCGCGTCGAGCCCCCCACGGCCGCCGACCTGGTCCCGCGCGCCGACGCCGGCGTGCTGGGCCGCGCCGCCGTCCCGCCACCGGCCGCGGCGCCGGCGTTCGCCCCGCAGGCCGAGGCGTTCGAGTCCGCCGACCTGGCGGCCGGCGTGGAGGCCATGGCCACGGGCGCGCGCAGCGGGGCCACGTTCGCCTACCACGTGGACGCGCCGGTGAGCGTGGGGCGCCACCAGTCGGTCATGGTGCCGATCGTGCAGACGACCGTGTCGGCCGCGAAGGTCGCTCACTACGACCCGCGCGTGCTCGAGGGCAACCCGCTGGCGGCCGTCCGGCTCGTGAACGACACGGGCCTCCACCTGGCGGGCGGCACGGTGACCGTGTACGACGCGAACGGCTTCGCCGGCAACGCGCTCCTGGCCGACCTCGTGCCGGGCGACTCGCGGGTCCTCGCCTACGCCGTCGACCTCGAGGTCGCGGCCGAGGTGGAGGGCGGCAGCGAGCCGCAGCGCGTCGTGGCCGCGCGCCTCGTGCGTGGGCTCCTGGAGACCGAGACCCGGCAGCGCGTCACGCAGACGGTGCGCCTGACGCCGCGTACCGACGAGGAGCGCTTGGTGCTCGTGGACGTGCCGCGCGTCGAGGGGTACGAGGTCGTGGCTCCCGAACCGGCGCCGCTGCTCACGCCCGACGCCCTGCGCTTCGGCGTCGTCGTGAACGCCGGCGCGGGCGCGTCCGCTCCGGAGGGCGTACCCGTGCAGCTGCGTTGCGCACCGGCCGACGACGCGGAGGCCTGCGAGCTGGAGGTCGTGCTCGAACGCGTCACGCGTCGCTCCGTGGCCTTGGTCGACCTCGCGCCCGACGTGATCGCCGTGTACCTGGAGGACCTCGAGCTGGACGCCGCGACGCGCGCCGCGCTGGAGGACGTGATGGAGCTGCAGCGCGAGGCCGCCCAGCTCCGCGCCGAGGTCAGCGCGCGGGAGCAGCGCGTCGGCGAGATCGGCAGGGACCAGGAGCGCGTGCGCGCGAACATGCAGGGCCTCGACAGGGACTCGAGCCTGTACCGCCGCTACGTCGCCGACCTCGAGGCGCAGGAGGACGAGCTCGACCGCCTGGCCGAGGAGGTCGCCGCGCTGAGGCAGCAGCTCCAGGAGGTGCAGCGGCGCCTGCAGGACCTCGTCGCCGGCCTGGGCGGCTAGAGCAGCCTCGTGCCCTCGTCGCCGAGGGCGAAGCGCACCTCGCGCAGGCCCGCGAGCGCGGCCCTGACCTCCTCCTGCTGACCGTCGGGGCAGCAGACGACGGCGTAGGCGCCGATCTTCCCGCCGGGGAACTGCACGCTGGCGCCCAGCGACCGCACCATGTCGCCGACCGCGGTGACGAAGTCGTCGACGAACGCGCCGGGCAGGAGCTGCTTCAGCCGCTGCTGCTCGCCGATCGCCCGCGCCACGGCGGGCAGGTCGCCGCGCTCGAAGGCCGCCGCCGTGTCGGCGCCCAGCGCCTTGACCTGGTGCAGGACGTCCAGGGCCCCGTCGAGCCCGCTGGTGAGCCGCTGGAGGCTCGCCTTCGTACTGGACGCGCGGCCGGTCTCGAAGAAGAGCAGCGAGCGCTGGAACTCCTCGAGGAAGCCCGGCGGCGGCGTGAGGCGGCGGGCGCTGACGACGGCGCCGCGGTACTGGACGTGCAGCAGCCCGCCGCGGGCGCAGACGTGAGGGTCGTGGTACCCCGAGGCGCCACCCAGGCGCTCGACCTCCACGTGGGCCGCGTCGGCGGCCACCTGCTCCGGGGCCGGTGACTGGCCCATCACGGCGCGCAGCGCGTGCACCACGCCCACCGTCACGGCACCCGACGCCCCCAGGCCGCCGTGGTCGTGGGCCTCGACGGTCACGCCCAGCTCGAGTGGCGGGCCGTCGTAGCCCACCTGCAGCGCCGACTCGCGCACCAGGTCGACGTCGAGGGCCTCCACGCTCGCGGCCTCGTGGACCCGCCCGCCCCACGTCACGCGCCACGGGCCGTCGCTCGTCCTGGCCGTGACCTTCGCTCCGCGGTCGATCGTCGCGCTGACGGTCACCCCGCCGAAGCGCTCCGCGTACTCCTTGAGGTCGGTGAGGCCGCCGGCGAACGGCACGCGCAGCGGCGTGAACGTCTTTATCACGCCCCTCGTCACTCTCCCCCGGCCGGGCTCAGCTCGAGCACGCGCCGTACCACGCTTCTGACGTTCTCCTCCGGGCTGGGCAGGGTGCCGCCCAGGTGGACCCACTCGTCGGCGAGCGCGTAGCCGCACGCGGCGCCGTCGTCTATGGCCCGCTGCAGGTTCACGAGCATGCGCACCTCGCCGCCCGCGGCCCTGACCTCGCCCACGCGCGCCAGCACCTCGGGCGCCAGCTTCCACAGGCCCACGTCGTAGAGCGGGCCCGCTCCCTCCCACACGCGCGTCACGCGGTCCCCCTCCACCGTGGCCCTGATCACGGCCGGCTCGTCCTCGTGGCCCGGGCCCAGCGTCACGACCGTCGGCGCCGGGTGCTCGGCGACGGCGCGGAACATGGCCGCCGTCACGAACAGGTCGGCTTGCCAGGCGATCACGCCCCGCGCCGGCGCGAGCGCGTCGCGGGCCAGCGCCAGGGCGTGGCCGGTGCCGCGGCGCTCGGCCTGCGTGACGTACACGACCTCCAGGCCCTCGAATGAGGCGCCGAAGTAGGCGCGCACCTGCTGCTCGTGGTGCCCCACGACCAGCGCCACGCGGTCGCGGCCGGGCACGGCCACCCCGCTGGCGGCCAGCTGGAGGAGCGTGTGCTCCAGGAAGGGTCGGAGGCCGACGGGGTACATGCACTTCTGCAGGTAGGTGCCCAGGCGTCCCAGGCGCGTACCGTGCCCGGCCGCGAGACAGACGAGGTCCACCAGCGAAAGGTATCACCCGCGCCGACGGCCCCGGACGGTCGGCGGCGGGCGGTCGGGCCACGCCGCGGGCGCGCCGGGTGAGGCGACCGCCCCAGCCGCGTCGGGTCGGAAGCGATAGAGTCTCCCCGTCTACCACGGTGAGCGGCCCCGGCCGCGCTTAGGAGGTCGTCCCAGCATGCAAGCGTGCGCGCTCGCCCCGTCCCGCCCGCGCCGGTCGCCGCGTGGGGAGGCGAGGGGGGCGTGACGACCACCACGAGGAGGACCCTCAGGCCGCCGTTCGACGACGTCGTCGCCGGTCTGACGGTGGCCCTCGTGCTGGTGCCGCAGGCGCTGGCCTACGCCGCGCTGGCCGGCCTGCCGCCTTCGGCCGGCGTCATGGCGGCGATCTTCCCGCCGCTGGCCTCCGCGCTGCTGGGTTCCAGCCCCTACCTGCAGACGGGCCCCACCGCGCTCACGTCGCTGCTCACGCTCGGCGTGCTGGCCGGCTCGTTCGTGCCCGGCAGCCCGGGCTACGTGCAGGCGGCGGCTCTGCTGGCGCTGATGGTGGGCGCCGTCCGCGTGGTCATCGGCCTGGCGCGCTTCGGCGCCCTGGCGTACTTCATGAGCCTGCCCGTGCTGCGCGGCTTCACCAGCGGCGCGGCGGTCATCATCATCGTGTCGCAGGTGCCGGCCATGTTGGGCCGCGGCTCCGCCGGGCTGGGCGTGTGGGCGGCGGCCTGGCGGGCGGTCAGCGACCCCGCGCAGTACAACCTGGTCGCCATCGCGCTGGCCGTCATGACGATCTTCCTGGTGCGAGGCCTGAGGCGCGTCTCGCCGCTCGTCCCCGGCGTCCTCGTGGCGGTGCTGCTCGGCCTCGCGGCCACCGCCGTGCTGGGCCGGGTGACGCCCGTGCTGGGCCCCATGCCCACGGCGCTCTCGGCGCCGTCGCTGGCGCTGCCCTGGGGCCAGGCCAGCTCGCTGGTGCTCGGGGCCGCGGTGATCGCCGTGGTGGGCTTCGCCGAGCCCGCCGCGATCGCTCGCACCTTCGCCACGC
Organism: uncultured bacterium; assembly: GCA_964529575.1. Taxonomy (GTDB): domain Bacteria; phylum Deinococcota; class Deinococci; order Deinococcales; family Trueperaceae; genus DASRWD01. Next base: position 5,247 of record CAZGXF010000087.1, on the reverse strand, counting down.
GCGGCCGCCCCTGGGACGCCGACAGGGAGCTGGTCGCTCAGGGCGCTGCGAACCTCGTGTCGGGCGTGATGCACGGCATGCCGGTGGGCGGGAGCTTCGCGCGCTCGGCGCTGAACCGCCAGGCGGGCGCCAGGACCCGGCTCTCGGGAGCGGTGGCCGGGCTGACGGTGCTGGCGTTCCTGCCGTTCTCGTACGTGCTCGAGGGGCTGCCGCGCGCCGTGCTCGCCGCCATCGTCGTCGTCTCGGCGTTCTCGCTGCTGCAGCTGGGCGCCCTCTTCAAGCTGTGGCGCTACGCGAAGTCGCAGGCCTCCACGGCGCTGGCGACGTTCGTGCTCACCCTGGTCATGACCCCGCGCGTCGACTACGCCCTGGTGCTCGGTATCTCGCTGGCGGTGTTCACGCACCTCTACCGCGAGGCCCAGCTCGGCGTCACGGTGGAGCGCGAGGGCGGCACCGTGACCATCAGGTTCGCGGGCGTCCTGTGGTTCGGCTCCTTGCAGGCGCTCGAGCGCGTGCTGCAGCGGCTCGAGGAGGACCTCACCGGCGTGGAGCGCGTCGTCCTCGACACCAGCCGCCTGGGCCGCGTCGACTTCTCGGCGCTGATGCTCCTCAACGACGCCGAGCAGCGCCTCTCCGACCAGGGCCTGGACGTGTCGATCACCGGCCTGCACGGCCGCGGCGAGATGATCATGGGCCGCATCAGGCGCGGCTGAGGGTGGGGCCGGGGTGAACGCGGCCGGGCGCGCGCCCGGGTCTCGTCCGAGCGCGCGCCCGCGGATGGGCCGCCGTGGCCCGCCTGGCCGGAGCTACTCCTCCTCGGGCCCCCTGACCATCAGGAACGGCTTGTCGGCGCGGCGCAGGGCGCCCTCGGCCACCGAGCCGAACATCCAGCGGTTGAAGCCGCGGCGCCCGTGGGTGCCCATCACGACGGCGTCGTGGTCCTTGCTCGCCTCGACGATGGCCTTCACCGGGTCGGCGTCCTCGACGAGGCGCGTCGTGGCGGCCACGCCCAGGGCCTCGGCCCTCGCCTTGGCCTCCTGGAGTATCTGGTCGCCGCTGGCCCGCAGGTCCTGGTAGAGCTGCGCGGCGTACGGCATCGCCTCGGGCGTCGCGTAGCCGCTGACGAGCGGGTTCTCCAGCACGTGGAGGAAGGTGACGCGTGCGCCCGCCAGCCGTGCCAGCTCCAGGCCCTTCTCGATGGCCTTGTCGGAGGTGCTGCTACCGTCGGTCGGGATCAGGATGCTCTCGAACACGATGGGCTCCTCTCCTCTCCTCCATGGTACGCGCGGGGCAGGGGACAGCCGTCCCGAAGCCCTCCCTTATCATGAGTCACGGCCGGCCCCGCGCCGGCGCCGGGAGCGCGGAGACGCCGTTCACCGCTCCGCAGGAGGCCCCATGCGCATCCTTCACCCGACCGACTTCTCGCGCACCGCCGAGAAGGCCCTGACCGTGGCGCGCGACCTCGCCGACCGACTCGCCGGCACCCTGCACGTCGTGCACGTGCAGACCCGCTTCGAGGAGACCCTGGGGACGGTCAGGCTGCGGCCGCACCTCGACAGCGTGAACCCGGAGCTGGAGCGACGGCTCGAGGAGGCCAGGCAGGAGGAGGCGAGGCGCATCAACGACATGCTCCGGACCCTCGCCAGCCCGAACGGCACCTACGAGCTGCGCTGGGGCGACCCGATCAGGGAGCTCCTCGACATGCAGGACGACTTCGACCTGGTGGTCATGGGGGCGCACGGCTCGAACCGGCTCGACAGCTACTTCCTGGGCGGGGTCGCGGGCCGCTTCGTGCGGCGCACGCGCGTGCCGGTGGTCACGGTGCGCGAGGAGAGCCAGGTCACGGGCGTCAAGCGGGCGCTGGTGGCGACCGACTTCAGCGAGGCGGCGAAGGGCGCCGTCGAGGCGGCGCGCGAGCTGGGCCGGCACGGCGTGAGGCTCGTCCTCTGCCACGTGGTCGACGACCCGCGCTTCCGCGACGACCCCACCTACGTGAACACCGTCACCGACGCCATGAACCTGCTAGGGGACGGCTTCGAGCGCCACCTCGTCCGCTACGGCGACCCGGCCAGCGAGCTCCCGGCGGCGGCGCGCGACGTGGGCGCCGACCTGGTCGTGATCGGGCTGAAGCAGCAGCGCGGCGCGGTAGGTCTCCTGTTGGGCAGCCGCGTCGACGCGCTGGTGAGGTCTAGCGACGTCCCCGTCCTAGCCGTGCCCACCGAGGTCGGCTGACACCGCCGTCGACGCTCTCGGCCGCTCCCGAGGCGGGCTCCGGCGGAGCGGTCGGCTGTGACGGCGGCGGCACGGGCGGCGGTGCGGCGGGCGGCGGCTCGGGCGCGCCCGCGTACGGCGCCGTCTCCCCCGGCCGCCCCAGCCACACCATGGCCGTGCCGCTGGCTATGAGCGCGACGGCGATCAGCGTCTCCACGAGGCTGACGGTGAAGATCGCGATCAGCGCCAGCGCGGCGAGCGCGATGGCCAGGTAGAGGCCCCAGCCGGGGGCGTTCGGCGTCCGGCGCTGCAACAGGAAGAGCGTCGCGGCCAGGCCGGCGAACAGCACCCAGCCGTTGTCGAGGCGCGGGAACGCCCCCTCGAGCACCGCCATCACCGCCAGGCTGACCAGGGCGCCGCCCACGAGCAGCAGCCAGCGGCCCCCGCTCCCCCTGAGGAAGAGCGCGATGCACACCGCGCCGGCCGCGCCCAGCAGGAGGCCGCCGCCCACGTTCCCTGCCACCACCGCCGCCGCGAGCGCCCCCAGCCCGAAGCCCGGGAAGAGCGCCCACCACTGGCGACGGTCGCGGGAGTAGAGGAACAGGAACAGGGCCGCGCCGGCGGCGAACAGCACCGCCCACAGCACGCTGCGTATGCCCAGCGCCCAGGCGAACCTGTCGACCAAGAACAGCGCGCCCACGCCCATGAGCAGCGGGCCGAACGCCGTCGGGCCCAGCGCGCGCCGGGCGGGCTCCGCCGGCGGCGGGGGCGGGGGCGGGGGTGCCGGACGCCGCCTCACGACGCCACCCCGGCGGCCGCGAACGCCGCCGCCACCAGCTCCTGGGCCTCGGCCTGCAGCCTGGCCAGGTGCTCCTCGCCGGCGAAGCTCTCGGCGTAGACCTTGTACACGTCCTCGGTGCCCGAGGGCCGGGCCGCGAACCAACCGCTCTCCACGACCACCTTGATCCCCCCGAGGGGCGCGCCGTTGCCCGGCGCGGAGTCCATGACCGCGAGCACGCGCTCGCCGGCCAGGTCGGTAGCCCTCACGTCCTCCGGCTTCAGGCGCTTCAGCACGTCGCGCTGGGCGGCGTCCGCCGCGGCGTCCACGCGAGCGTAGGCGGGCTCGCCGTGCCTGGCGGTGAGCGCGCGGTAGCGGTCGGCGGGGTCCTGCCCGGTGACCGCCGCCACCTCGGCGGCGAGCAGGCCCAGGACCACGCCGTCCTTGTCGGTCGTCCACGTGGTGCCGTCACGCCTCAGCAGCGAGGCGCCGGCGCTCTCCTCGCCGGCCAGGCCCAGGCTGCCGTCCGAGAGCCCCGGCACGAACCACTTGAAGCCCACGGGCACCTCGGTGACGGCACGCCCCGCCGCGGCCGCGACCCTGTCGAGCAGCGCCGTCGTGACCACGGTCTTGCCCAGCCCGGCGCGGGCGGGCCACTCGGGCCGGTGCGCGAAGAGGTACTCGGCGGCCACGCACAGGTAGTGGTTGGGGTTGAGGAGCCCGCCGGCCCTGGTCACCACGCCGTGGCGGTCGGCGTCGGGGTCGGTGCCGAAGGCGACGTCGTAGCGGTCCTTGGCCGCCACCAAGCCGGCCATCGCGTACGGCGAGGAGCAGTCCATGCGCACCTTGCCGTCGTGGTCGACGCGCATGAACCCGAAGGCGGGGTCGACGGCGTCGGAGATCACCTCGAGGTCGAGGCCGTAGCGCTCGGCCAAGGGGGCGAGGTAGGGCAGCGCCGCGCCGCCGAGGGGGTCGACGCCCAGCCTGACGCCCGCGGCCGCCACTCGCTCCAGGTCGACCACCGCGGCGAGGTCCTCCACGTACGGGGTCACCAGGTCGCGCGGCTCCACCGCCCCGTCCTGGAACGCGCGTTGCGCCGGCACACGCTTCACGGCGCGCAGGCCGTCCTCCAGGTGGCGGTTCGCTGCCGCCTGGATCGCGGCGGTCTCGTCCGTGTCGGCCGGACCGCCGTGCGGCGGGTTGTACTTGAACCCCCCGTCCTCGGGCGGGTTGTGCGAGGGCGTGATGACGACGCCGTCGGCCAGGCCCTGCAGCTCGGGGTCGCCCCGCCGGCCGGCGTTGTGGCTCACCACGGCGTGCGAGACGACCGGCGTGGGCACCGGCAGCAGCGCGGGCAGGGCGCCGGCGCGCGTCGCGCGCCAAGCGCGCGCGCCCTCGGGGGCGGCCGCGGCGCTGGAGACCACCACGTGGACGCCGTTGGCGGCCAAGACCTCCACGGCGGTGAGCAGAGCGGGCTCGGAGAGGGCGTGGGTGTCGGCTCCGAGGAACAGCGGCCCCGTCACGCCGCGCGCGGCCCTGTGGTCGGCCACCGCCTGGCAGATGGCCGCGATGTGGTCCTCGTTGAACGACCTGTTCACCGAAGTGCCGCGGTGCCCGGACGTGCCGAACGAGACCCTCTCGGCGCGCTCGGACGGGTCGGGCTTGAGGGCGTAGTAGGAGGCGACCAGCCGCGGGACGTCGATGAGGAGGCTGCGTGGCGCCGGCTTGCCGGCCAGGGGGTGGATGCTCACCGGTGTCTACCTCCGTATGCGAGGACCACGTTACACCCCGTCCGTGAGTCGCCGGGACGCGCCCGACGCAGCGCTCGGGAGCGCCGCTCGCCGCCGGCGGCCGCCCCCGAGCGGCGTCGGGGTCGCCGTAAGCCGCCCCGGCGGCGGGCGCCCGCCGCGCGCGGACGGCCCGGGCGGCGCGGGTGGTACACTCCTGGTTGCTTTTCCGGCGCCAGCGCTGGATGGGCGACTGCGGTCGTGGCACCACGTGCCGCGACCGCGCACCGTGCTGGAGCCGAGCTACCACAGCCACACAGTGGAGGAACGATGGACCTGTTGATCACCCTCGTACCGCTGGCAGCGATCGCCGCCCTCGTCGCGGCCGGGCTGCTAGCGCGGAGCATCATGGCGGCGCCGACCGGGAACGAGCGCATGGTCGCGATCTCGGACGCCGTACGGCAGGGCGCGGCGGCCTACATGAACCGCCAGTACCGCACGATCGCCGTCGTCGCCGTGGTGATCGCGGCC
>CAZGXF010000086.1:0-11264 GCA_964529575.1 uncultured bacterium | reverse complement strand
TGCCGGCCGTGAAGAAGATCCAGCTCTTCACCGCGTTCGAGCGCGAGGGGCGCGTGTTGGTGAGCCTGCAGGAGCGGTGAGGTCCTCGCGGCGACCCTCCCGCCCGCGGGACGGCGCGGCGGTCGCCGCGGGCCCATCCGCAGGCTCGAGGCCCTACCGCGCTAGGCAGGTCTCACGCCACCGAACGCCGCGAAGCAGGCGTTGACGTGTAGCACCTCGACCTCCAGGCCGTACCGGCGCAGCAGGTCGAGCTGGTAGAGGAGGGGCCGCGGCGAGTCCTCCCGGGCCACGTAGTCGAAGACGCGGTCCCGATGCTCGCGCCCGCCCAGCCCCGTCAGGTACTCGCCGTAGCGCTCCCACTGCAGCTCCTGCACCGCCGGCAGGCTCGCCTCCACGAGGTCGTAGACCCACAGGGAGCCCCCGGGGGCCAGGCTCGCGCAGAGCCGCCCGTAGACCCGCTCCCAGTCCGCGTCCTCGCGCAGGTGGTGCAGCACGGCGGCGGCGACTATGACGTCGAAGCCGCCCTCCGGCAGCTCCAGCTCGTTCACGTCGGCTTGCGACGTGGTGACGGCGGCCGCCCCGGCAGCCGACACGCGCTCGTGGGCGCGGGCGAGCATGTTCGCGCTCAGGTCGACGAGCGTCACGTCGAGGCCGGGCAGCCTGCGTAGCAGCATCAGCGTGTAGTTGCCGGCGCCGCAGCCCACGTCCAGCAGCCTCCGTGCCCGCGGCGTCACGTGCGCCGCCGCCGCTGCGATGAGGTCCATCGCCAGCGCGCCGTCCACGGCGCTGGCCTGGCCGGTGCTCAGGTCGGAGAAGCGCTCGACGTCGGCGTCGAAGCGCTCGCGGATCTCTGCGGTCGTGGACTTCTCGGGGGGCACCAGGACAGTCTAGGCGTAGCCCGTCGGCGGCCCCCTGCGGCGGCGTTCAGCGCCTGACCTCGAACAGCACGGTGGCCCGCGCCTGGACGTGGTCGGGGGCCAGGCCCTCGGAGGTCTTGAAGGTCAGGCCGAAGCGCTCCGTCGCCAGTCCGAGGAACTCGGCGCAGGAGGCCACGATCGCGCCTCGGTGAGGCCCCAGCTTGGGCGCGTCGAGGGTGACGACGGCCGCGGCGTTCACCACGCGCGCGCCGGGGTGGCGCTCGGCGACGAGCTCGAGGCAGCGCCTGAGGATCAGGCGGCTGTCCATGTCGGCCGTCTCCGGCTCGCCGGGCGGGAAGTGGACGCCGATGTCGCCGAGCGCGAAGGCCGACAGCACCGCGTCGGAGAGGGCGTGCAGCAACGCGTCGCCGTCCGAGTGCGCCACGGCGCCGCGCGGCGCCTCCGGGACCGAGTGGCCGCCTAGCCAGAGGGCGCGCCCCTCGGCGAGGCGGTGCGCGTCCTCGCCGTAGCCGATCCGCGCCTTGCCGAAGAGCCTCGTGAGGGGGTCGCCCAGCGCCATCGCGCCGATCATAGCGGGCCGCTCCAGGCGTGACCGGCGGCGGCGGACCGCGTACGGACGACCTGGCGGGGGCGCCCGGTCGCGGCGCCACGGCACCGGCGCCGGGCGTCCGCCCTCTCCCGCTAAGCCGTGTGAGAATGGCGCGCATGTCGCCCGCCCTCGGGCTCGGCGTCCTGGTCGCGATCACGGTCGTGTGGGGGTCGACCTTCGTGATCGTCAAGGACGCGCTCGACACCATCCCCGCCTCGCTGCTGCTGGCCGTGCGCTTCACGCTGGCCGCGTTGGCGCTCTCGTGGACCGGCTTCGACCGCCGGGCGGTGGTGCCGGCCCTGTGGCTGGGGCTCCTGGCTTTCGTCGGCTTCGCCACCCAGACCGTGGGCCTCGGCATCACCAGCGCGTCGAACGCGGCGTTCATCACCGGCCTGTCGGTGGTGCTCACGCCCGTCGTGGCGGCGGTGTTCTGGCGCCGGCCGCTGGTGCGGCGCGACTACGTGGCCGCCGCGGTAGGGTTCGTCGGCCTGGCGGTGATCGCCACGCGCGACGGCCTGTCGGCCGTGAACGCCGGCGACCTGTTGATCCTCGTCACCGCCGTGAGCTACGCCTTGTTCATCGTCTACCTGGGCGAGGTCAGCGGGCGCGTGAACGCGAACTCGCTGGCGTTCATGCAGCACCTGCCCATGCTGGCCCTGGCCTGGCTGTGGGCGGCGCCGGTCGCGCACGTCGTCCCCGACGTGCCCGCGCGCACCTGGGCGGCCGTCGCCTTCCTGGCGCTGGTGGCCACCGCCGGGGTGGCGGTGCTGCAGGTGCACGCGCAGCGCGTGGTGCCGGCGCACGTGGCGGCGCTCGTGTTCGGCCTCGAACCGGTGTTCGCCGCGCTCTTCGCCTACCTGCTGCTGGGTGAGCAGCTCGGCTGGCGCGGCCTGGTGGGCGGGGGCTTGCTGGTGGGCTCGATCCTCTACAGCCAGGCCGGGCAGGGCGGCGCGCGCGCGGAAGGCGAGAGCTCCGACCCAGGACGGTGAACCGGTCCGGCGGCGGACGGCGGTCCGCTCGCCGGCGCTCCGCCGCGCGAGGTCGACGCCGAGGGGTACCGACCTGCTGGCCCTGCCGCGCGGTGCGGCCGCGCTTCAGCCCTCGGCCGCGCGCAGCCTCTCGACCACGGTCCTGTCCTCGAGCGTGCTCACGTCGCCGGTCAGCTCCTGGCCGGTGGCCACGCTGCGCAGCAGGCGGCGCATGATCTTGCCGGAGCGGGTCTTCGGCAAGGCGTCGGCGAAGCGGACCTCCTCGGGCCTGGCGATCGCGCCGATCTCCTTGACCACGTGCCGCTTCAGCTCGTCACGCAGGGCGTCGGTGGCCTCCACCCCTTGCTCGAGCGTCACGAACGCCACGATGGCCTGGCCGCGCAGCTCGTCAGGACGCCCCACCACGGCCGCCTCCGCGACCTTGGGGTGCGACACCAGCGCCGACTCGATCTCCATGGTCCCGAGGCGGTGGCCGGAGACGTTCACCACGTCGTCCACGCGGCCCATGATCCAGAAGTAGCCGTCCTCGTCGCGCCGGGCGCCGTCGCCGGAGAAGTACGCGTGCGGCACCTCGCCCCAGTACTGGTTGCGGTACCTGTCGTCGTCGCCGTAGACGGTGCGCAGCATGCCGGGCCAGGGCCGCTTGACCACCAGGAAGCCGCCCTGGTTGGCCGGCACCTCGTTGCCGTCGGCGTCGACGACCGCCGCGTCGACGCCGAAGAGCGGCACGCCGGCCGAGCCCGGCTTGGTGTCGTGGACGCCGGGGATCGTCGAGATCAGGATGCCGCCGTTCTCGGTCTGCCACCAGGTGTCGACGACGGGGCACCTGTCGCCGCCGATCACGCGCCGGTACCACATCCACGCCTCGGGGTTGATCGGCTCGCCCACCGTGCCGATCAGGCGCAGGGTCGTGAGGTCGTGGCGCGCCGGGTACTCGGCGCCCAGCTTGATGAACGTGCGGATCGCCGTAGGAGCCGTGTAGAAGACCGTGACGTTGTAGCGGGCGACCATCTCCCACAGCCTGTCGGGCGCCGGGTAGACGGGGTTGCCCTCGTAGATGACCTGGGTGGCGCCGAGGGCCATGGGCCCGTAGACGATGTAGCTGTGCCCGGTGACCCAGCCGATGTCGGCGGTGCACCAGTAGACGTCGTCCTCCTTGAGGTCGAAGACGTACTTGGCCGTCAGCGCCACGTGGACCTGGTAACCGCCGGTCGTGTGCAGGACGCCCTTGGGACGGCCGGTGGAGCCCGACGTGTAGAGGATGTAGGCCGGGTGCTCGGCGTCGACGGGCACGGCGGGGCACTCGTCCGACGCCTCGCGCATGACGTCGTGGTACCACTCGTCCCGGCCGGGCTCCATCGAGATCGGGTTCTCGGCGCGGCGCACGACGATGACCTTGCGGACCGACGGCGTGTGGGTCAGGGCCTCGTCGACGGCCGGCTTGAGCGGCAGCACCTGGCCGCGGCGGAAGGCGCCGTCGGCGGTGACGACGACCTCGGCCTTGGCGTCGTTGATGCGGTCGGCCAGGGCGCTCGAGGAGAAGCCGCCGAAGACGACCGAGTGCGTGGCCCCGATGCGGGCGCAGGCCAGCATGGCCACGATCGCCTCCGGGACCATCGGCATGTAGATGGCGACGCGGTCGCCGAGGCCCACGCCCTTCGACCTGAGCACGTTCGCGAAGCGGCTGACCTCCTCGAGGAGCTGCCCGTACGTGATCGCGCGCTTGTCGCCCGGCTCGCCCTCCCAGAAGAACGCGACCTTGTTGGCGTGGCCGCGCTGTACCTGCAGGTCGAGGCAGTTGTAGGAGAGGTTCGTCTTGCCGCCCACGAACCACTTCGCGTGCGGCTCCTGCCACTCGACGACCTGCTGCCACGGCTCGAACCAGTGGAGCAGCTTCGCCGCCTCGCCCCAGAACGTCTCGGGGTCGTCCAGCGACTGGCGGTACATGCGCTCGAACTCGGCCGGGTCGGAGAGGTGCGCCCGCGAGCGGAACGCCTCGGACGGGGCGAAGGTACGGGACTCCTGCAGGACCGATTCGATGCTGTCTGCCATCTCTCCTCCGGGCCGCGGGCCGGTCCGGCCGCGGCGTTGGCGCTATGGGTGAGTGTCGTCCGCGAGCATAGCCCGGTCCGCGCGGGCGCGGCTCGTCTAGGGGCCGACCGGGCCGGGCGAGCCGACCCCAAGAGAAGGGGAGGCGCCCCGAAGGGCGCCTCCCTCTCGCGGCGTGGGCTCGCGGCCCCGCCTAGCGGCGGCTCACTCGCCGAAGCGTGTGATCCTGCCGTCCTGGTCGATGGAGCCGCGCAGAGGCAGCAGCTCCTCGGCGATGTGCCAGGCGATGCGCGGCAGGGCCTGCGGACCCAGGGCCCGGCGGTTGTCCGAGGTGTCCGTGTCGATGGCCACGACCACGCCGGGCGTCTCGGACAGCTCGACCATCAGGTCGTACGAGATCGGCACGCCGATGATGGCGATCTGCTCGTCGCCGAAGGTGCCGGTGGTGGGCGCCTTGCGGGCCTCGGTGTCGCCCTGGTTGCCGATCAGCACGGCGACGGCACCGGCATCGAGCGCGTTCTGCGCCTTGATGCCGAAGTTGCAGCTGCCGCGCTGCAGGAGCGCGATGTTGCCGACCGGGAACCCTTCGAAGTCCTCAGGCTCGCAGCCGGAGGTCGAGGTGTTGCCCAGGCCGAGCTGCAGGTCGACCGCCGTGACCGCGGCCGTGGTCTCGCCCAGCAGCGAGTTGGTGTAGGGCGACGCGAAGTCGAACTCGACCCGGTACTGGGTCGGGTTGGGCGACACCTGGGCGAGCGTCGGGAGCGGCGGGATGCTCCAGTCGTCGGCCGCGGCGTAGTCGACCTCGTAGCCGAGGTCCTCGAGCGCGCCGATCGTGACGCGGCTGAGGGGCTCGCCGCCACCCTGCGCGTAGCCCGTCATGAGCTCGTCCTGCAGGTAGATCTCGCGCCAGTGGCTGTCGGCCGTGCCGCAGCCGCCGGTGTTCGCGATCGGCACCGTGGCGCTGTCGGCCCCGTAGGTGACCGTCCACTCCTCGTTGCCCTTCGGGCCCTGGTAGCGCGGGTCGTTGTAGGAGGGGTCGGCGACGTCGGAGCAGACGCTGGTGTTCGGCGGGTTGCCCGAGATGTAGCCGAGCGGGATCCAGAACGCCCGGCTGATGCCGAGGACGTGACCCATCTCGTGCATGATCGTCTCGGCGAAGCCGTTCAGGTCTTGGAAGAAGCCGCCGGGGCCGAACTCGGCCTCGTCGAACTCCATGATCCCGTAGATGGGCAGGAAGTCGCTGGGACCGCCTTGGCGGACGTAGTAGGCGCCGGCGCGGGCCAGCACGCCGCCGGGGCCGTCGATCGGCACCTTGGCGGCGTCGATGATCACGTCGTCGAGCGTGCCCACGATGCCGGGGGCGCCGGTCGTGACGTCCGACTCGGTGAGCTCGAAGTCCTCGATGTTCTGGAGGTCGCCCTTGATGACCTCGCTCCAACGGTCGGCGGCGACCTGGAAGACGGCCTTCTCGGCTTCGGTCAGGCTGTCGTTCCAGAAGCGCAGCGTGATGTTGAAGCGGGTGTCGTCGGGCTCGGGGAGCACGGTGGGCGGCGGGGGCGGCGTGGCGCCGTCGACGATGAGGTTCTGGAAGAAGCCCTCGCTCGGTCCGCACGGCGATCCGGGCGCGCCGCAGGCCGTCGTGACCACGACGTACTGGGCGCCCTGCTGCAGCTCGGCGACGATGCGCGACGTGCCCTCGCCGGCGGCGTCGCTCCAGGGCCCGAGCCAGTCGTCGTTCGACGCCAGCAGGTTCTGCTGCGGCGCGTTCGGGTCGAAGGAGCCCTGGTAGAGGAGCAGGTAGCCGTCGTAGGTCTGCACGCTCTCGATGGCGTAGTAGTCGGACGTGAGCGGCGAGAACTGGAAGGCGTGGTAGCCGACGGTGCGGGCGGCCTCGCCGAGCTGCTCGTCGCCGGGCCGGACGAACGTGCCCTGCGTGTTGGTGCCCGCGTACGAGGTGAAGTTGCCGCGCGCCCAGTAGGTGGCGCTGTCGATGGTGTCCGCCTCGGCGGAGAGCGCCCGCAACACGCCCGTGATGGAGCCGACGTAGGCGTTGCCGTTCAGCGAGAACGTGACGTACCCGCCGTCGGCGGTGAGGTACGGGTGCTCGAGCCAGTAGCCGGCGAGGACGTCGGTGAGCGTGCCCGCGTCGCGGTCGATGACCGACAGGAACGGCACGACCTGGCCGGGGGCGAGCTCGAACGGCTCGAGGAACATGACCTTGCCGCCGTCGTACGACACGCTCGGCCAATGGAGCTCGGGAGCGAGGTAGAGGACGCTGATGTTGATCGACTCCAGCTCGTAGGCCACCAGGCCGAGGTCCATGACCGCCAGCGAGCCGGTCGCGGGCTGGCCGACGGCCTGGGCCATGTTGCCGCTGGTCTCGAAGAACGTGATGCTGTCGCCCTTGCCGCTCAGCGAGGGCTGCGTGGCGTAGAAGGGCACGCCGAAGAGGGCCTGGAACTCCGCGGGCCCGAGCTCGATGCCGCCGGCGAAGACGTGGTGCCAGACGATCGAAGGCTCCTCCGCGGTGCCGCCCTGCCAGGCGACGGAGATGCCGTCGAGCGCCATCGACATGTGAGTCTCGCTGATTCGCGGCGTCCGGGTGCGCTGCACGCGGCCCTGCACCGTGTCGAGGAGGAAGACGTCGTTGTCGCCGCCGCCTACGCCGGAGCGGGCGATGAACGCCACGCGCGTGCCGGCGCGGTTGACGGCCACGGACTCGATGGGCCGCTTGCCCTTGTAGACGATGCGGTCGCCGTTGGCCTCGGGGGAGTTCTCGTCGTTGAGGTCGGCGATGCGGATGGAGTAGACGTCGCCGACCTGCTCGACGTAGGCGACGTAGCCGCCGAGGTCGTCGACGCCGTGACCGTCACCCTGGGCCTGGACCGAGGCGGTGCCGACCAGCCCGGACCGCGCGTCGCGGTCCAGCACGTCGGAGCCGAGCGCCGCGGCCGCCGTTCCCTGCGGCAGCGGGAGCTGTCGCGGGAGGCTGATCTCCTCGGCCGCCTCGAGGTCGGCGTCGGAGAGCATGGCGGTCGGCTCTGCAGGCTCCGGACCGCCGCAGGCGACGACCAGCAGCGCGGTCAGCGCCGCCAGCAACGTGAGACGAAAAGGCTTCATCGAGCCCCCTTCCGAGCGCGAGGTCAAGGGTTGTCGCCCCTCTCCCGAACCGGGAGCGTGCCCCGCGGGTGGCGGCGTCCCCCGAGCGCCTGCCTGCCTCGCGGAGCCCGAACCGGGGTTGAGTGAGACTGCTGCCTCGCTGTTGTGAAGTGTGCCACAGGTCCGCCCCTCGTGCGTGCGCAAGCGCACCGCCGAACCGTGAAGGACGGGTCAAGGCGCCGCCATGACCCGCGACGGCCCGGGCGTGGCAGCATGGTCTCATGAAGAACTCGGCCGCCCGACCCCGCCCAGCGCGCCGGCTCGCTCCGGCGCTGGCCTTCGTCGCTCTGCTCGGCCTCGGGGCGTTCGGCGCCGCCGGTGAGCTGGCGATGCTGCACCGCGTCCTCGCCGCCGGCGAGCCCTCGGGCCAGGCGGAGGCAGCCGCGCCGTGCGTGGCGCCCCCGGGCATGGCGTGCGCCCCCGGCTTCGGCGGCCCGCTGGCGGGGCCGCCCGCGCCCACGGCCACGCGCATCGGCGTCGAGATGACGAACTGCCTCGTGGGCTGCCCCACGTTCACGGCGGTCTTCGCGGCCGACGGCCGGTTCACGTACGTGGGCGAGGCGAACGTCGAGCGCCTGGGCGACCACACGGGCCGCGTCGACGTCGGGCGCCTGCGCCAGGTGCTGCGCCTCGCCGAGGAGGCGGGCTTCGCGGAGCTCCAGGACACCTACGCCTCGCGGGCACTAGACAACCCGTCGTCGTACGTGATGGTCGAGTGGCCGGAGGACCTGAAGGTCGTGCGCGCCGACGGGGGTCAGGAGCCCGCCGTCTTCTGGGCGATCAGGGAGCTCCTCCTGGACCTGCTCGCCGCCGCCGAGTGGGACGAGTGAGGCGCCGCGACCGAGCGGGGCGCTGAAGGCCGGCGGCCTGGCCGGGCGCGCCGCGGGCGCGAGGGTGGTTAGGCGCCCGCCCCGGTCCTAGGCGCTGGGCTCAGCGCCGCTTGGGCCGCCACCACGCCAGGGGGCTCTGGCGCGGCAGGCGCCACCACCCCGGCAGGAACACGACGAACACGGTGACCACCTCGAGGCGGCCGGCGAACATCCCGAACGCCAGCACGTAGTGGGCGGCGGGGTGCAGGTCGGCGTAGGAGGCGTAGGGGCCCAGCGCCCCCAAGGCCGGGCCGACGTTGCCGATGCAGGCCAGCGAGCCGGTGAGCGCCTCGACGAACGGCGTGCCGAGCATCACCAGCGCCACGGTGCAGCTCACGACGAGCCCCACGTAGAGCGTGATGAACGCCGCCACGGCTCGCAGGACCTCCTCGGGCACGATGGTGCTGCCCACCCGCACCGGCAGCACGGCCCGCGGGTGGAGCACGCGCCTCACCTCGCGGACGGTGTGCTTGGCGATGACCAGCCAGCGGAGGACCTTCACGCCGCCGCTGGCGGACCCGGTGCTGCCGCCGACGAGCATCAGGACCAGGAGCACGGCCTGGGCCGGCTCCGCCCAGCCGGCGAAGTCGCTGGTGCTGTACCCGGTGGTGGTGATGACGCTGACGGCGTGGAACACGCCCTGGCGCCAGGGCAGCGAGCCGTCCTCGTCCCGAAGCAGCAGGGTGAGCACGATCGCGGCCGCCGCCGCCACGCCCAGGTAGACCCGCACCTCGGCGTTGCGCAGCAGCAGGCCGGGCCGCCCGGACAGCGCGCGCCACAGCAGGGGCATGCTCAGGCCGGCCACGAGCATGAACACCACCGCGGTCCACTCGATCCCCGGGTCCAGGTAGCGGGCCAGGCCGTCGCCGTGCATCGCGAAGCCGCCGGCCGAGACGGTGGTGAGCGCGTGCCCCAGGGCCTCGGTGAACGGCATGCCGCGCAGCGCGAACGCGGCCGTGCATAGCACGGTCAGGCCCGTGTAGACCGACAGCACGGCCGCCGCCGTCGAGCGCAGCCGCGGGGTGACGCGCTCGTCCGACACGCCGGGCAGCTCGGTGAAGAACATCTGCCGCCCGGCGATCGAGAGCTGCGGGAAGACCGCGACGAACAGCACGATGATGCCGATGCCGCCCATCCACTGCGTCACCGCTCGCCACAGCAGGAGCGAGCGGGGCAGCGTCTCGAACGTCGTGAGGACCGTGGCGCCGGTGGAGGTGAAGCCGCTCATCGACTCGAAGACGGCCTGGTCGAAGGGCAGCCGCAGGTCGACGAGGTAGGGGACCGTGCTCACCAGCGGCGCCAGCAGCCAGGTGAGCAGCACCGTGGCGACGGCCTCCCGGCGGCCCGGCTCGGCGTCGGAGCGCCCCAGCCGGCGCAGCAGGGCGCCGCAAGGCGCCGCCACGGCCAGGAACGCCAGGAAGCCGGTGGTGGGCTCGTCCACCAGGGCGGCGTAGAGGGCGAAGCCCCCGGTGACGCCGGCGAGCAGGAGCAGCACGGTGCCTATCACGTAGGGGGCGAAGCGGCCCCTGCCGTTCAGCCGCGGCTCCGGAGCGAGCACGGCCCCGAACCTGCCCGGCGGCGCGGCGCCCGCCTTCAGTCCCGGCATCTCACGCCCGGGCGACCCGGCGGCGAGCCTCCAGCCAGGCCTCGACGTCCTCGACGTTGTCGCTCATGGTGACCACGAGCAGGTGGTCGCCCGGCCTCACCTCCGTGTCGCCGCGCGGGATGAGCACGTTCGTGTCGCGCTCGATGGCGCCGATGAGCATGTCGGACGGCGTGTCCAGGGCGGCCACGGGGCCGCCGGCGGCGTCCTCGGGGTACGTCACCTCCATGACCTCGGCGTGGTCCTCGATGCTGGCGATGTGGTCGACGCGGTCGACCTTCAGCCAGTTCAGCACCTCCTGGACCGCCGCGGCGCGCGGCGTGAGCGGCGCGTCGATGCCCACGCGGCTGAACAGGCGGCGGTTGCGCGTCCGGCCCACGCGCGTGACGACCTTGGGGATGCCGAGCTGCTTGGCCAGCAGCGAGACGAGCAGGTTGCTGCCGTCGTCGTCGGTCACGGCCACCACCACGTCGGCGTCCTCCACGCGCTCCTGCTGCAGCAGCTCGATGTCGGTGCCGTCGCCCTTCAGCACCAGCGCGTGCGGCAGCCACTGCGCCAGCTTCTCGCAGCGCTCCTCGTCGGCCTCGATGATCGTGATGTTCGCGCGGTCGTAGGCCAGGGCCTCGGCCACCATGAACCCCACGTTGCCGCCGCCCACGATCGCCACGTTCAGCGAGCGCCGCCGCGGCGCGAAGCGGCGCCTCACCTCCTTCATCTCCTGCGTGCCGCCCAGGAACACGACGCGGTCGCCCTCCTCGAGCACGGTGCCGCCCTTGGGGATCTCGAAGCCCTCGCCCCGGATCCGACCCACCAGCAGCACGCCGTCGGGCAGCGTCACCTCCGCGAGCGGCTTGCCCATGAACGGGTCGCCGGGCTCGAGCAGGTACTCGAGCATCGTCACGCGGCCACGCCAGAACTTGGCGCTGTCCACGGCGCGCGGCACGCGCACGATGTCGGCGATCTGGTGGGCCAGGGTGCGCTGCGGCCACAGCACCCTGTCGACGAGCAGGCCCACCGACTGGAACGCGCCCTTGGCCTTGAAGGCGTCGATGTAGCGCTGCCTGGTCACGAAGGCCAGCGTCTCCTTCGCGCCGAGGCCCTTGGCGGCCAGGCAGGCGAGCACGTTCA
>CAZGXF010000085.1:0-11337 GCA_964529575.1 uncultured bacterium | reverse complement strand
CTCTTGAGGCGGTAGAGGTGGTCGCCACGGCCGGGGAAGAGCAGCACCTCGCCGCTCACCGCCTGCCGCTGGTCCAACACCGGGCTCCTCTTGACCGTGCTCACGGGCACGTCCTCCTCTTAGGGACGACGATACCCCCATGCAGATGAGACGTCACACACGCGGCTTACGAACCTCCGCGGACCGGCCCAGGCACGGCGCCGGGCCCGCGGACGCGCTCCGGTGGGCGCTCAGACGTTGAACAGGAAGTGGATCACGTCGCCGTCGCGCACGACGTACTCCTTGCCCTCGACGCGCAGCTGGCCCTTCGCCCTGGCGGCGGCCACGCTGCCGGCGGCGACGAGCTCGTCCCAGCCGATCACCTCGGCCCTGATGAAGCCGCGCTCGAAGTCGGAGTGGATCTCGCCGGCCGCCTGCGGCGCCTTGGTGCCCTGCCTGATCGTCCAGGCGCGCACCTCCTTCTCGCCGGCGGTGAAGAAGGTGATGAGGCCCAGGGTGTGGTAGCCGGTCCTGATGAGGCGCTCGAGGCCCGAACGCTCCAGGCCCATGTCGGCGAGGAACGCCTCCTGCTCCTCCGGGTCGAGCTGGGCCAGCTCCTCCTCGATGCGCGCCGAGACGACGACCACGTCGGCCGACTCCTGCGCGGCCACGGCCCGGACGGCCTCGACGTGGTCGTTGCCCGAGGCGATGTCCTCCTCGGCGACGTTGCACACGTAGATGACGGGCTTGGCCGTGATGAGCCCCAGCTCCTTGGGCACCTCGATGCCGCTGCGGCGGGCGGGCACGCCCTCCTCGAGCTTCGCCATGAGCGCCTCGACGACCTTGAGCAGCGCCGCGTCCTCGGGATCGCCCTTGGCGCTGCGGCGCAGGCGCTCCTGGCGGCGCTCCAGGGCGGCGAGGTCGGCCAGCATCAGCTCGGTGTCGATGGTCTCGATGTCCGAGGCGGGGTCCACCCGGCCGGCGACGTGCACGACGTTGGGGTCGTCGAAGCAGCGCACCACGTGAGCGATCGCCGCCACCTCGCGGACGTGCGCCAGGAACTGGTTGCCGAGGCCTTCGCCCTTGTGCGCGCCCCGCACCAGCCCGGCGATGTCGACGAACTCGACGCTGGCCGGCACCACGGGCGCCTGGCGCTCGGGCTTCGAGTAGAGCTGCCGCAGGGCGTCGAGCCGTTCGTCGGGCACGGCCACGACGCCGACGTTCCTGTCGATGGTGGCGAAGGGGTAGTTGGCCGCCTCGACGCCGGCCTTGGTGATCGCGTTGAACAGGGTGGACTTGCCCACGTTGGGCAGCCCCACGATGCCGATGCCTAGCAATTCCCACTCCCGCGGCCGCAGGGCCGTTCCGGCGCCGCGCGGCGCCAAGGGCGGAGCATACCAGAAGGCCCCGCGGCAGCGGGGTCGCGCCGGGTCATCGCCGGCAGGCGGGGCCCGGCGGCGCCCATCGGCCGGTCAGGGCGCCGTGTTAGAGTCGCGCGCATGCCGTCAGGGACGAGGCGTACGCGTGTGGTCGTCGTCGGGGCCGGCACCGTGGGCTCCCGGGTCGTCGAGCTGCTGCGCGCCGTCGCCGGGGTGGAGCCGACCGCGGTGGTGGCGCGCGACGCCGGCAAGGAGCGCCCGTTCGCGGGCTGGCGCGACCTGGTCACGACGGACGCCGCGGCCGCCGACGAGGCCGACCTCCTGGTGGAGGTGGCGGGCGGCACCGGATCCGCCGCCGACGTGGCGCTGCGGGCGCTGTCGCGCGGGGTGCCGGTCGTCACGGCGAACAAGGCCGCCCTGGCCGAGCGCTGGGGCGAGTTCGCCCCGCACCTGCGCGCGGGCCGGGTGTGGTGCGAGGCCGCGGTCATGGGCGGCGCGCCGGTGGTGGGCGCGCTGACGGGCGCGCTCCGCGGCTGCCGGCCGGTGGCGCTTCACGCGGTGCTCAACGGCACGTGCAACGTGATCCTCAGCGACATGGAGTCCGGCTCCACCTACGAGGCGGCGCTGAGCCGCGCGCAGGAGGCCGGCTTCGCCGAGGCCGACCCGACCCTCGACGTCGAGGGCATCGACGCCGCTCACAAGGTCGCCGTGTTGGCGCGGCTCGCCTTCGACCCCGACCTGAGCCTGGAGGGCGTGAAGGCCGCGACCCGCGGGGTGGCCGGCCTGGCGCGCGAGGTCGTGGTCGCCCACGCCGCCCGCGGACGCGGGGTGCGGCTCGTGGCCAGCGTGTTCGCCAGCGAGGACGGCTGGCGCGCGACCGTACGGCCCGTGTCGCTGCCCGCGGCCCACCCGCTCGTGGTGTCCGGCCCCACGAACGCGCTGCTCTTCGCGGGCGACCCGCTCGGCGAGGCGCTGGTGCGCGGGCCGGGGGCCGGCGGCGGGGCCACGGCCGCCGCCGTCGTGTCCGACGTCATGGCGGCCCTCTCCGGCGGTCGCGGCCACACGCCCGTGCCGGCCGTCGCCGACGTGGGCCCGGCCCTCGCCGTCGGTGGCGGCGCGGCCGTGCCTGCCGGGGCGGAGGTCGTGTCGGCGTGAGCGCCCCCGGCTCCTCGGTGCGCTACCGGTCGACGCGCGGTAGCGCCCCGGAGGTGACGTTCGAGGAGGCGCTCCTGCAGGGGCTCGCGCCCGACGGGGGCCTCTACCTGCCCACCGCTCTGCCGCCGGCCGACGCCTCGTGGCGGCGGGCCACGCACCCCGCCGAGGTGGCGGCCGCGGTCCTGCCGCCCCTGCTCGGGACGCCGGCGTCCGACGTCGAGGCCGTGTTCCGCGACGCGCTCGGCTTCCCGCTCCCGGTGGTCGCGGTGGACGAGGACCTGTACGTGCTGGAGCTGTTCCACGGCCCCACGGCGGCGTTCAAGGACGTGGGCGCACGCGCCATGGCCCGCCTGATGGACGCGGCCCTGGCGCGCCGAGGCCGGACCGCGACGGTGCTCGTGGCCACGTCGGGGGACACCGGAGGCGCCGTCGCCGACGCGTTCGCCGGCCTGAGGGCGGTGCGGGTCGCGGTGCTGTTCCCGCGCGGGCAGGTCTCGGGCGTACAGGAGGCGCAGCTCACCGCCGTGCGGCCCGGGGTCACCGCCTTCGCCGTGGAGGGCAACTTCGACGACTGCCAGCGGATGGTGAAGGCCGCGCTCGCCGACCCGGAGCTGGCCGGGCTGGGCCTGTCGACGGCGAACTCCATCAACGTGGGCAGGCTGCTGCCGCAGGTCGTCTACTACCTCTGGGCCGTGGTCCAGCTCGAGAGCACCGGTGAGGGGCGCACGCCCTGGTTCGTGGTGCCCAGCGGCAACCTCGGCAACCTCACGGCGGGCCTGTTGGCCGCGGAGCTCGGCGGGGTCGCCCCCGGCTTCGTGGCGGCGCACAACGCCAACGACTACTTCGTGCGCTTCCTGGAGGGGGAGGCGGAGCCCTACGGGTTCGCCGGCAGCGTGCGGACGCTCTCCAGCGCGATGGACGTGGGCGGCCCGTCGAACTTCGAGCGCCTGTACGCGCTGTTCGGGGACGGCCTGAGGGACCGCGTCGCAGGTCAGGTCGTCGACGACGCCACCACCCTGGCGAGGATGCGCGACCTTCACGCGCGTCGCGGCTACCTCGCCTGCCCCCACACGGCCGTCGCGATCGAGGCGGCCTACCGCGAACGCGCGCGGGGGAGGGCCGGCCCGGCGGTGGCGCTGGCGACCGCGCACCCGGCCAAGTTCCCCGACACCGTGGCCCGCGCCGTGGGCGCCGCACCGCCGCCGCACGCGGGTTCGGAACGCTTCCAGCGGGCCGAGAAGCGGGCGCGGCCCTTGGCGCCCGACGAGAGCGCGCTGAAGTCCGAGCTGCTCGCGATGGCGGGCGGCTGAGCGGCTGGTTCCGCGCCCGGGGCTCAGGTCAACGCGAACGGCGCGTCGTCGCCGTCGCCCAGGCGCTTGACGCGCCTCTCGGCGGCGAGCTTGTCGAGGTGCGCCAGCACCGACAGGCGGGCGAGGTCGCGAAGCTGGCCATCCGCGCCCGGGTAGATCGTGCGCGTGATGCCGGTGGCGTCGAGCGGCCCGGCCTTCAGCGCCTCCAGCACCTGCCCCTCGCGCTCGAGCCGGTGCGCGCGCTGCTCCCTCAGGCGGCCCACGGGGTCGGCCACGACGGGGCCGTGGCCCGCGCCGAGCGCCTGCGGAGCGATGGCGATGAGGCGCTCCAGGCTCGCGAGGTAGTCGCCCACGTCCCCCTCGGGCTTGCCCACCCAGACGGACCCGGTGGCGGCCACCAGGTCGCCGGCCAGCGCCGCCTCGGGCGGGCCGGACGGCGGGCGCACGACCACCGAGAGGTGCCCGGGGCTGTGGCCGGGGGTGTGCACCAGCTCCACGGCCAGGTCGCCCACCGTGACCACCACGTCCTGGGAGACGAGGACCTTGTGGGCGTCCACCGCCACGCGCTCGGCCTCGGTCACGTGCACGAAGACCGCCGGCCGGTCGAAGCGCTCGAGCGCGTTCGCCAGGCCCTCCCAGTGGTCCGGGTGGCCGTGCGTGACCACGATGCCCTTCACGAGCCGCGCCCCGGCCTCCTCGAGCACCGCCGCCAGGGCGTCGGTGGCCGCGGCCAGCGGCGAGCCCGGGTCGACGACCACGCCCACGCCGCCGTCGGCGATCACGTAGGCGTTCGTGTGGTCGTAGGGCGGCAGCGTGGCCACCGGCACGGGCACGCGCCAGACGTGCTCGCTGACCTTCTCGACCTGGTTCGTCATCGTCCCTCCCCCAGCAGGGCCAGCGC
This sequence comes from uncultured bacterium, assembly GCA_964529575.1. GTDB lineage: Bacteria > Deinococcota > Deinococci > Deinococcales > Trueperaceae > DASRWD01. The sequence continues at coordinate 6,613 of CAZGXF010000085.1, read as the reverse complement.
CTCCTCGAGGGCCCGCGCCCCTTCGACGGGCACGTCCGGCTCCACGCCGCGCCCCTCCCAGGTGGCGCCCAACAGCGGTGCCAGCACCCCCGTGGCGATCCACGCCTGCGAGCCGTCCCTCAGGCAGAAGGGCAACACGGCCTCGACGTTGCCGGCCGTGCGCTCGCCCACCACCGTGGCGCGGCCGGAGTCCTGCAGGGCGCCCGCGAGCCCCTCGGCGGCGCTGTGGACGTCGCCGTCCACGAGCACGTAGAGCGGCAGGTCGGTGGCCGGCTCGCCGATGGCCGGGTACGGGACCGGCAGCGACCAGCTGAGCACGGCGCGCCACAGGAAGCCGCGGGTGAAGACACCCGCCACCTGCATCATCGTCACCAGGCGCCCGCCGGGGTTGCCGCGCAGGTCGAGGACCAGCGCTTCGGCGCCGGCGCGCTCGAGCCGCACGGTGGCCTGCCGCACGCCCTCGGCCACCCCGTCGCTGGCGAGGTCGGGCACGCGTACGTAGCCCACGGGGCGGCCGTCGGCCTCGGTCATGCCGAAGCCGATGGGCCCGGCCTCGTCGGTGACGAGCCCGCCAGCCGCCTGGGCGAGGCCCGCGGCGGGGTACGTGAGCGCGAGCGTCGCGCCCGGCATGGCAGCCGCGGCGCCGAACACCGCCAGGCAGGGCAGGTCGCCGTAGGTGCGCCGCACCTCGGCGACGCGCTGGGGTCGCACGAACACGGAGTGCTGGTCCCCGATCTCCTCGTACATCGCCTCGAGGAGGTCGTAGAGGTCGTCGTCGCTCTCCACCTCGTCCAAGCGGGCGCGGTAGCGCTCGCCCACCTCGTCCCAGTCGACGCCCAGGCCCCCGAGGTCCCAGTAGCGCTCGGCGACGAGCCGCCAGGCGCCCTCGAAGCGCTCCGCGAACGTGGGCGCCTGGACGTGGACGGCCTCCGGCTCCTCCGCGGCGCCGCTCACGGCGGGCGGGCAGCAGGCGGCCAGGGCCGCCGCCAGGACGGCGAGGAGCGCCACCTGGCGCCACCGCGCCGCACAACCTGCGGGGCGGGTCCTCGTGGCCGCGCGGCCGCCGGCGCTCACGCGGGCGCCGTGGCCAGCGCGGCGCCGGCCTCCTCGAGGCGGGCGGCGTCGAACACCACCGACTGCGCGCCCACCATCGTGGTGTTCAGGGCACCGGCGACGTTCGCCATGCGCGCGGCCGTCAGGAGGTCGTAGCCGCTCATGACGGCGTGCGCGAACGCGGCGGTGTAGTAGTCGCCCGCGCCGGTGCTGTCCACCACCCCGTCGACGTCGTGGGCCTCCACCAGCTCGGAGAACTCCTTCGTGAACAGGATCGAGCCGTTCTCGCCCACCTTCACGACGAGGTTCTCGATGCCCGCGTCGCGCAGATCGGAGACGGCCCCCGTGATCGTGGACTGGCCGGTGATGGCGTACAGCTCGTACTCGTTCATGAGCAGGTAGTCGGCGTCGACGACGTGGTCGAGGAGCCGCGCCCCCAGGGCGTTCACCGCCGAGGTGCCCAGGTCGACGAAGACGGCGAGCCGGTGCTCGTGCGCCAGCTCCAGGGCCCGCAGCGCGTACTCCTTCTGCCGGCCGCCTATCAGCGAGTAGGCGCTCAGCACCAGCGCGTCGCGGTCGGCGACGTCCTCGACCCGCAGCGCGGCTGAGTCGAGGTAGCGGCTGGCGCCGGCGGCGCTGATCATCGTGCGCTGCGCGTCGGGGGTGACGATGAGCGTGACGCTGCTCGTCTGCCTGTCGGCGTCGCGCTGCACGAGCCTCAGGTCCACGCCGGCCTGCACCGCGTTGCGCAGCGCCAGCTCGGCGAACGGGCCGGTGCCGACCCGCGTGGCGATGCGCGTGTCGTTGCCCAGGCGCGCGAGGACGGTGGCCACGGTGCCGCCGGAACCGCCGGGCTCGAGCACGGCACGGACGGCGCTCACCTCGGCGCCCGGCTCGGGGAACTCGTTGACGAAGTACATCTGGTCGACTGTGGCGTCGCCGACCACGAGGAACTTGGGCATCTAGGCTCCGCTCCTAGGGCCGCCGGGCGGCATGCGCGGGCGGCGGACCGGGCCTCCGGCCGCCGAGCCAGGCGCGTTCGGTTGCGCGGCCATTCTAATCCCCGCCGGCGGGCGCCTTACCCCGACGGGGTACAGGCCCGAGCACGCGCAGGAGGGCGTCGAACTCCGGTAGGCCGAGCCGCTCGGCCCGCACCCTGGGGTCGAGCCCGGCGCCGGCTACGGCGGCGTCCACGCGCGCTTCGTCGTAGCCGGCCATCACGAGGTTGCGCTTCAGGGTCTTGCGCCTATGCGCGAAGGCGGCGTGCACCAGCGCGAATAGGTCGGGCCGCGGCCGCGCCTCGGGGTCGACCTCGAGCGCCACCACGGCGCTGCGCACCTTCGGCGCCGGCACGAACGCCCCCGGCGGCACGGTGCGAACCAGGCGCGCGCGGGCGAAGTGCGCCACCAGCAGCGACAGGGCGCCGAACGCCTCCTCGCCGGGGGCCGCCACGAGCCGCTCGCCCACCTCGAGCTGCACGAGGCAGGAGAGGCGCGCGAAGCGGCCGGACTCGAGGACGCGGGCGATCAGCGGCGTGGCCACGTTGTAGGGGAGGTTCGAAGCCAGCACCGCGCCCTGGGGCAGCCCGTGCAGGTCGAACGCGAGCGCGTCGGCGTTCACGACCTCGACGTTGCGAAGGTCTGCGAGCGTCTCGGCCAGCACCGGGAGGAGGCGTCTGTCGAGCTCGACGGCCACCACGCGCGCGGCGCGCTGTGCCAGCTCGCGCGTCAGCGTGCCGAGGCCCGGGCCGACCTCGAGCACCGTGTCACCCGGGCCGAGGCGCGCGGCGGCCACGACGGCCTGCAGGACCGTGGGGTCCACCAGGAAGTTCTGGCCGAAGGACCTGTCGGCCGCCAGCCCGTGCCGCTCCAGCAGGTCGCGGACGACGGAGCGGTTCGTCAGCGCCTTCACCAGGCGCCGCCGGTCAGGTCCCGTGGAAGGCGATGGCCTCGTCGAGCTGCTTCTCGGCCTCTTCGAGGGCGATGTCCTGCACCACCGCCAGCTCGCTGGCCAGCATCGTCTTGGCGTTCTCGAGGACCTCGCGCTCGGTGGCGGCCAGGCCCTTCTCGACGTCGCGCTTGGCCAGCACGCCGATGAGCCTGGCCAGGTCGTAGGCGCTGCCCGTGGAGAGGATCTCCTGCTCAGCGCGGAAGCGGGGTGGCCACTGGTTCGGGAGCGTGAGGTCGGCCTGACGGATGGCTTCGAGCAGGCGCCCGATCTCGTCGGCGTCGACGGTGTGCCTGAGGCCCACCTCCTCGCCCTTCTTGAGCGGCACCAGGACCTCCATGTCGCCCCTCACGAAGACGACCTTGAGGTACTCGTGCGTCTCGCCCAACACGACGCGGGTGGTGCGCTCCTGAACGACCCCGGCCCCCTGGGACGGGTAGACGACGTGGTCACCCACCTTGAAAGTCACAGTGCGTTACAGCGTAACACGCCCTCGGGGCGACCCGCGGTAGCCCTCAGAGACCCACGAACGGGGCCCAGGTGCGGTAGTAGGCGAACGACCACAGGGTGAGGCCAACGACCACCGTGACGGCGGAGGAGACGAGCACGTGGACCTGCGCCTCGCGGTCGCCGCGACGCGTGGCCAGGTACCCCACGACGGCGCCCACGGCCAGCGTGGCGAGCAGGCCCAGCAGCGAGCCGGCCCTGAGGTCGAAGCCGAGGACGCGCGACGCGAGCACGGCCACGACCACGGGCGGCAGCACCAGGCCGAGCACGGCACCGGCGGCCACCTCTCGTCCCCTCACGCCGGGGAGGCGCGCGAGGAGGAGGCTCGCCACGAACAGCAGGGGCGCCACCGCCAGCGCGGCCACGAACCCCACGATCACCGCGGTGAGCGCTTGGCCGGCCGCCTCCTCCCACACGTTCCACGGGCTCCAGCCCATCCGCGCGGCCAGCCTGTCCAGGAAGCCGGGCTCGAAGGGCGCGCTGTCGTCGCTGGCGTACACCCGCACCTCGCCGCCCTGCTCGCGCCCGTACCAGGCGAGCGTGACCACGCCGGCGTCGGACACGGCCAGGTCGGCCTCGGCCAGGAGCACCGGCGACCAGGCGACGCTCGTGGCCCCCTCGCCGGCGAACGGGGCGCCGCGTCTCAGGTACGGGCCCGTGAGCCAGTAGGCGTGCTCGCCCGTCCAGGCGACGGGTCGCCCCACCTCGCCCACGTCCACCCGCGCGGTGACGGCGAGCCCGTCCGCGGCGCGCTCCACGCGGCTGGCTTGCAGGGTCGCCTCCTGCGCCAGCCACAGGGCCAGCACGGCCCCGTCGTCCGCGAGCCCCAGGGCCACGGTCTGGCGCTCGTCGAGCACGTCGGCCAGGCCGAGGTCCGCCACCGGCGCTCCCGGGGCAGCCGGCATGACGTAGGCGTTCCACTCGGACAGGAGGCCGAGTGGCGTCATCTGCGTCTCGCCCTCGAGCCAGGCGACCCAGGCCGGCCCGGGCGCCGCGGGGTCGGGGTCGTCGACAGCGTAGGCGCCGCGCAGCGAGCGCGCGGTGGCGTACAGGGCGTCGCCCCGGACGGGCGCCCCGTCGCGCCACGTGAACAGCGTCAAGCGCGCCTCGCCCTGCTCGCGCAGCGCGGCGAGCACCCAGGGGCCCTCGGCGCCGGGGCCCACGAGCAGGGGCGTCTCCTGCGTGTGGGAGAAGAGCAGGTGGTCCTCGCCGCGGTAGCTCAGCCAGTGGCGCGTCTGACCCGTGGCGCGGTCGCGCTCGGTCCAGGCCACGGCCAGCTCGCCGCCGGCGACCGTAGCCCTCACGCCGCGCACCGACCGCGCCTCGGCCACCCGCGTGGGTTCCGCCCCCTCGAACGGCGACGCGTAGGCGACCACGCCCTCGGCGTCGGCGGTCACCACGTAGGCGGCACCCTCGCCGGCGGCGGCGGCCACGACCGGCTGCGCGCCCCCCGCCAGCCGCACCGGCTCGCCGAAGCCGCCGTCGGCGGCGAACGGCTGCGCCGCGGCCGCCGGGGCGAGGAGCAGGCAGGCGAGGGCGAGCGCGCGCCGGTCTAGCGACGCGCGCCAGCGTGCGCGCGGCCTCACGCCGAGGCCTTCCTCGCCGCCACCGCCGAGCTCCTGGCCTGCTTGCCGGGGATCGTGGCGACCTTCACGTCCTTGCCCTGCAGCCTGGCCTCGATCTCGCGGATGCGGTCGCGGATGGCCGCGGCGCGCTCGAAGTCCAGCGACTCGGAGGCGGACCACATCTCGTTCTCCAGCAGCGCCAGCTCCTGGCGCAGGTCGTCGAACGCGAGCTCGCGCTCCCACGGGTCGAGCTGCGGCGGCGGGCCCTCGGCCTCCGCCTCGGCCTCGCCGCGGATGACGTCGTGGACGCGCTTGCGCACGGACTCGGGCGTGATGCCGTGCTTCTCGTTGTAGGCCAGCTGCTTGGTGCGGCGGCGCTCGGTCTCGGCGATGGCCGCCGCCATGGCGTCGGAGACCTCGTCGGCGTACAGGTAGACCTCGCCGTTGACGTTGCGGGCGGCACGGCCGATCGTCTGGATCAGCGCGCGCTCGCTGCGCAGGAAGCCGGTCTTGTCGGCGTCGAGGATCGCCACCAGGCTGACCTCGGGGAGGTCGAGGCCCTCGCGCAGCAGGTTGATGCCCACCAGCACGTCGAAGTGCCCGAGCCTGAGGTCCCTGATGATCACCTGACGCTCCACGGCGTCGATGTCCGAGTGCATGTAGCGCACCCGCACGCCTTGGGCGGCGAGGTACTCGGTCAGGTCCTCGGCCATCTTCTTCGTCAGCGTCGTCACCAGCACGCGCTCGCCCTTCTGGGCGCGCTCGCGGGCGGCGAAGAGCAGGTCGTCGATCTGCCCGCGGCTGGGCTTGACGTGCACGGCGGGGTCGATGAGGCCGGTGGGTCTGATCACCTGCTCGACCACCTGGTCGGACAGCTTCAGCTCCTCCTCGTTGGGCGTGGCCGAGACGAACACGACCTGGCCGACGCGCTGGAGGAACTCGTCCATCTTCAGCGGCCTGTTGTCGAGCGCCGCGGGCAGCCTGAAGCCGTAGTCGACGAGCGTCTGCTTGCGCGCCCTGTCGCCGTTGTACATGCCCCTCAGCTGCGGGAGCATGACGTGCGACTCGTCGAGGAACACGACGAAGTCGTCGGGGAAGTAGTCGAGCAGCGTGTTCGGCGCCGAGCCGGGCGGCCGGTTCTCCAGGTAGCGCGAGTAGTTCTCGATGCCGTTGCAGTAACCCAGCGTCCTCAGCATCTCCAGGTCGTACATGGTGCGCTCGCGCAGGCGCTGCTTCTCGATGAGCTTGCCCACGCTCTCGAAGTGGTCGAGCTGCTTCGCCAGGTCGCGCTCGATGGCCTCGATGGCCGGCTGCAGCTTGTCGTGGGGCGTCACGTAGTGCCTGGCGGGGAAGACCGTCGTGCTCTGCAGTTCGGCGGTCTCGTCGCCGGTGAGCGGGTCGATGAGCGTGATCCTGTCGATCTCGTCGCCCCACAGCTCGATGCGCAGCGGCTGCTCCTCGTACGCCGCCCACACCTCGATCACGTCGCCGCGGGCGCGGAAGCGGCCCGGCTGCAGCTCGATGTCGTTGCGCTCGTACTG
>CAZGXF010000084.1:7022-11362 GCA_964529575.1 uncultured bacterium | reverse complement strand
CGCTGCCCGTGGCCATCTACGACCGGCTGGGCCGGCCCGGCGCGTTGAACTACGGCGCCGCCCTCGGGCTGTCGCTGGTGCTGATGGGCGTGACGACCTTGGTGATGCTCGTGCTGCAGCGGCGCGAGCGCGGCGAGTTCTGAGCCGGAGCGCCGGCGGGGGCCCTCTCGGCGCCCAGCGCGGAGGTGGTCAGGCGCCGCGCCCGGGACACGGTCCTCTGCGGTGTCCACCAGCCGGCGCCCCCTCGGCTCCGCCGACACGGTAGCGCGGTCCCGCCCGGCCTATCCTGTTCCCACTCTGCTCGGCTGGGCCGCGCCGAAGGGACGGGGATGCTCCCCAGCGTCGACGACGCACGCAGGTCGTTGCGCCAGCACCGCTGGCAGGACGCCCTGAACGGCTTCAGGGAGGCCGACCTGGCCCGCGCGCTGGGGCCGGACGACCTCGTCGACTACTCCGCCGCGGCCTGGTTCGCCGGCGACGTCGACGCGGCGACGGACGCCCTGGAGCGCGCCTACGCCGGCTTCGACTCCGCTGGCCGGCGCGCCGAGGCCGCCCTGGCGGCCCTCCGCCTCGCCCGGCTGGCGATGCTGGCGGTGAGCCCCTCCGTGATGGCCGGGTGGATCGCCCGGGCTCAGCGCCAGCTGGAGGGCGAGCCCGAGTCCGAGGCCCACGCCTGGCTCGCGGTGATGCGGAGCCTGATCGCCGCCTTCGGGCACGGCGACTTCGCCGGCGGCATCGAGCTCGCCGACGAGGCCTTGGCCTTGGCGCGGCGTCACGACAGCCCCGACGTCGAGTCGCTCGCGCTGGTGGGCAAGGGGAACATGCTGCTCAGGCTGGGCATGTGGCGCGACGGCCTGGCCCTCGTCGAGGAGGGCGCGGCCGCCGCCACCTCGGAGCGCGTCGAGCCCCGGACCTCTTGCGACGTGATCTGCCTGTCGATCGCCGCCTTCGCCGACCTGGGCGAGTACGGCCGGGCCGACGAGTGGGTCGCCCAGGCCGACCGTTGGATGCGCGCCCGCTCGATCCACGGCTACCGCGGCCAGTGCCGGGTGCACAGGGCCGAGCTGATGCGGGTGCGAGGCGAGTGGCGCGAGGCCGAGCGCGAGGCGCTGGAGGCGTGCGGCGAGCTGGAGCGCTTCCGCATGCTGGATGGCGTCGGGTTCGCCTACTACCAGATCGGCGAGGTGAGGTCGCGCCTGGGCGACCTCGACGAAGCGGAGGCCGCGTTCCAGCGCGCGGTGGAGTACGGTCACCACGGCCAGCCGGGGCTGGCGCTGCTGACCCTGGCACGGGGCTCGACCGCCGAGGCCCTGACCATGCTGGCGGCCAGCCTCTCCGACCAGGGCGGGGCGCCCGCCAGCGACCTCGTCGCGCGCTCCTACCTGCTGGCGGCGCAGGTGGAGGTGGCGCTGGCGGCCGACGAGACCGCCGTGGCGGAGCGCGCCGGCGCCGAGCTGGAAGCGGTCGCCGGCACCTACGAGTGCGACGTGCTGAGCGCGCTGGCCGCGACGTCGGCGGGCGCGCTCGCGCTGCGCCGAGGGGACCTGGAAGCGGCCGCGTCCTCGCTGCGCCGCGCCGCGCGGCTGTGGCAGGGCGCGCGCGTGCCCTACGAGCTGGCTCGCGCCAGGACGCTCCTGGGCCGGACGCTGGCGGCGGGAGGCGAGGCCTCGTTGGCCCGGCTCGAGCTGGCGGCCGCGCGCAGCGGGTTCGCGCGGCTGGGCGCCGAGCCCGACGTCGCGGCCGTGGAGGCGCTGCTCGCCGACCTGGCGGTGAGGCCCCGGTCCGCGGACAAGACGTTCATGTTCACCGACATCGTCTCCTCCACCGACCTCGCCGGCACGCTCGGCGACTCCGCCTGGCAGGCGGTCATGGACTGGCACGACCGCACGCTCCGCGCGGCGTTCGCGCGCCACGGCGGCGTGGAGGTGCGCCACACCGGCGACGGCTTCTTCGTGGCCTTCGACGACGCCGGGGACGCGCTGCGGTGCGCCGTCGAGGTGCAGCGCCTGCTGGACAGGAACCGCCGCGAGCACGGCTCGGCGCTGACCGTGAGGGTCGGACTGCACGCGGCCACGGCGCTGCCGCACGAGGGCGACTACGCCGGCCAGGGCGTGCACGTGGCGGCGCGCGTCACGGCGCTCGCCGGTCCCGCGGAGGTCGTCGCGACGCGCGCGGTCGTCGAGCGCGCGGGCGACCACGGGCTCGCGCTCTCGGCGCCGCGCCAGGTGAGCCTGAAGGGCGTGGCCGAGCCCGAGACCGTGTTCGCCGTCGACTGGAGCTGAGGTCCGGCACCGGCCTCCGGGAGCGCCCCCGCGCCCCGACCCCCCGGCGGACGGAGCCCCGACCCGCCGGTCCGGCGCCGGACGCCCGTTCGTCCCGAGCGCGGCGCCGGTCCGCGGCTATGATGCCGCGGAGGACATGGGCCTACGCGTCGAGCGCCTGTCGAAGTCTTACGGCCCCGTGCGGGCCGTCGACGGCGTGACGCTCGAGGTGCGGCCGGGCACGACCCTCGCCCTCCTAGGTCCCAGCGGCTGCGGCAAGAGCACGCTCCTCAGGCTGGTCGCCGGGCTCGAAGCGCCCGACGCGGGCCGGGTGCTGGTGGACGGCGCGGACGTCACGCGCCTGCCCACCCAGCGGCGCGACCTGGGCATGGTCTTCCAGGACTTCGCCCTCTTCCCCCACCTGAGCGTCGCGGACAACGTGGCCTTCGGGCTCGTCGAGAGGGGGTGGGAGCCGCCCGCCCGTCGTGAGCGCGTGGAGGAGATGCTCAACCTCGTGGGCCTGGCCGGCCTGGGGCGTCGCCGCGTCACCGAGCTGTCGGGCGGCCAGCAGCAGCGGGTGGCGTTGGCCAGGGCGATGGCCCCTCGGCCCAGCCTGCTGCTCCTCGACGAGCCGCTCTCGAACCTCGACGAGGCCCTGCGCGCCGAGCTGCGTGCCGAGGTGGCGCGCCTGCTCGACGGGCTCGAGGCGGAGGCCGTCTACGTCACCCACGACCAGGTGGAGGCGTTCGCCGTCGCGGACGCCGTGGCGGTGATGCGCGCCGGGCGGGTCGTCCAGGTGGGCGGGGCCCAAGAGCTGCTGACCGCGCCGGCGGACGCCTGGACCGCCCGCTTCCTCGGGCACGAGAACGTCTGGGAGGACGAGGCCGCCGCCCGCCTGGCGCGGACGGCCGGCCTGGACGAGGCGCCGCCGGCGGGCGGCGGGCTGCTCCTGCGCGTCGAGGAGGTGGCGCTCGAGCCCGCGGACGAGGCGGGCGACCGAGAGGCCCGTTCGCGCCCTGGCGCGGCGCCGGCGGGCGCGGCGGGCGGCACGGCCAGCGCCGCCACGGCGCCGGGAGCTGCGGAGGCGCCCACCGGCGTCGTCGTGGAGACCGTGCGCGAGGGCCTGGCCTGGCGGGTCGTGCTGCGGGTGGGCGCCTGGGGCACCGACGTCGTGTGGCGCGGCCACAGCCGCGAGCTCGGGGGCGCGCCGGCGCCGGGCAGGCGGTACCGCCTGCTGGTGCCGCGCCCGGCCTGGCGAGCTCTGCCCCCGGGAGCGGCGGCGTGAGCCGGGCGGGTACCGGCGCGGCCCTGGTGCTGGCCGGCGGCGAGCCGCCTCTGCCCGAGCTGGTGCCGCCGCTGCTGGAGGGCGTCGGCATGGTCGTCGCGGCCGACGGCGGCCTGCGCCACGCCGCGGCGCTGGGACTGGCTCCAGACCTGGTCGTCGGCGACCTCGACAGCGTCGGCCCGGAGCTGCTGCGCGCGTACGCGCCCGTGCCCGTGGAGCGCCACCCGCGCGCCAAGGACCAGCTCGACCTCGAGCTGGCGCTGTCCTCCGCGCGCCGGCTAGGCGCCGCGTCGGCGCGGGTGCTAGGGGCGTTCGGCGGCCGGCTCGACCAGAGCCTGGCGAACCTGCTGGTCGCGGCGCGCCTTGCCGCGGACGAGCCCCCCTTCCCGGTGTCCCTGCACGGCGGGCCGCACGAGGCGCGCGTCTGCGTACCGGGCCTGCCCTGCGAGGCCGGCTGGCCGGCCGGCACGACGGTGAGCCTCCTCGCGCTGGCCGGCGACGCGGTCGCCACGGCCACGGGCCTCGCCTACCCCGTGGACGGGCTGCTGCTGCCGTTCGGCGCGGGACTGGGCGTGTCGAACGCGGCGACGGGCGGCCGCGTGGTCGTGCGCTGCGACTCCGGCGTACTGGCCGTGGTCGCCGAGCTCGCCGCCCGCTGAGCCTAGGACCCGCCGGCGCCCACGCCCCGTTCCCTGGCCGCGGCGCGAAGAGCCCTGGCGCCGGGCGTCGTCGTCCCCGAGGCCCGAGGCGCCGCGGTGCGGGGCGTCGTCGGCCCCGAGGCGCCGCGGTGCGGG
>CAZGXF010000084.1:0-6922 GCA_964529575.1 uncultured bacterium | reverse complement strand
CGGGCCCCGTGAACCTGACCTGGGCCTCCGTCGCCTCGTAGCGCTCCACGGCCTCCAGAGCCTGCACGAACGCCCTCTCGCGGCTCATCGCCGGGTCGGGGCAGGCCATGAGCGTCGACGCGATCGGCTCGAACCGCGCTTCGCCGTCCGGCGTGAGCTCGGCGGCGGCGATGAGCTGGTTGCAGCCGACGCTGCCCGCCAGCCGGCCGACCTCGTTCACGAGGAACTCCGCCCCCGCGCCCGGCTCCAAGGTCGTGGTGGTGCCGCCGAACGTGACGCTCACGAGGCGCCAGCGCCCGGAGCCGAACAGGTCCTCCAACGTCACGGTGTCGCCCGCGGCCAGGGCGGGCGACAGGAGCGCGAGGACGAGGAGCGCGGCCGTCAGTGGACCGCGGCGAGCCGGGAGAGGTGCGTCTGACATGCCGAGAAGGTAGACCGAGCGCGCATGAGCGGTATCAGCGCGGCGCGGGTAGCGGGTTAGCCTGCGTTCATGGTCGACGCCGAGAAGATCGTCGCTAGCCTCCGCGAGCTCGACCTGCCTGCGGGCCACTGGGCCGTGCACGCCAGCGCCGTCATGGCGCTCCACGGCCTCCTCGAAGGCGCGGGCGACGTCGACGTCGTCGCCCGCGGCCCGGCGTGGCAGCGCGCGCTGCAGCTGGGCACGCCGAAGCCGGGCAAGGCCGACCTGTGCGTGGCGCTCCCGGACCTGGGCGTGGAGGTCTGGTCCGGCTGGATGGGCGAGGACGTGGACGCGCTCGTAGAGGGCGCCGAGCTGGTGCGGGGCGTCCCCTGCGTGCCGCTCGACGCCGTGCTGCGCTTCAAGGAGCGGGCCGGCCGCCCGAAGGACGCTCCTCACGTCGAGCTGCTGCGGCGCGCCCTGGGGCGCGGCGGCGCGTGACGGCGTGCCGGAGCCGGACGGGCCCGCCGTGCGGGCGCCTGAAGGGGCCGGGTGGGGCCGCCGCGTTGACACCCGCCGTGGCCGCTGATAGACTCCCGCGCATGTTCGCGGCCGTCCCCTTCAATTCGGACGACGATCCCCGTTCCCGGAGGCTCGGGGCGTAGCCGCGTACCTGTACCAGGCGCACAGGACCCCCGAGCACGGCTCGGGGGTCTTTCCTTAGGAGGACACATGACCGCCACCACGACCCGCAGCGAACCGGAGCCCGCCCGCGTCCTGGCCCAGGGGTTGGCCGGCCGCGTGGGCCAGGACGTCCGCCTCCAGGGCTGGGTGCTGACGCGGCGCGACCTGGGCGGCGTGGGCTTCCTGCTGCTGCGCGACCGCTCCGGCGTCGTGCAGTGCGTCGTCGAGCGCGCCGTGCTCGAGCGCGCCGGCCTGCACGGCCTGCCCCTCCACGAGAGCTTCGTGACGGTCGAGGGGAACGTCGCTGCGCACGCGAAGGCGCCGGGCGGCGTCGAGGTCCACGTGTCCGCCATCGAGGTCGCCAGCGAGGCCTCGGCGCCGCCGCCCGTCGAGCTCGCGAAGGAGGAGTGGCACACGAACCCGGACACGCTCCTCGCCTACAGGCACGTGACGGTGCGCAGCCCGCGGGCCAGGGCGGCGCTGAAGGTGAAGGCCGTGCTGGTGGGCGCGTTCCGCCGGGTCCTCGACGAGCGGGGCTTCACCGAGGTCTTCACGCCTAAGCTGGTGAGCGCCGGCGCCGAGGGCGGGGCGAACCTGTTCGAGGTCGACTTCTACGGCCAGCGCGCCTACCTGGCGCAGTCGCCGCAGCTCTACAAGCAGATCATGGTGGGCGTCTTCGAGCGCGTCTACGAGACCGCCCCGGTCTACCGCGCCGAGAAGAGCCATACCAGCAGGCACCTCTCGGAGTACCTGTCGCTGGACGTCGAGTTCGGGCCGATCGCGGACGAGGGCGACGTCATGGACCTGCAGGAGGCCGTCGTGAAGGGGATGCTCCAGGCGGCCATCGACGCCTGCCCGGCCGAGCTGGCCCTGTTCGGCGCCGAGCTGCCCGACCTCTCGGCCCCGGTGCCGCGCGTGCCGCTGCTCGAGGCGCGCGAGCTGGTGCGCGAGCGCTACGGTCACGAGCCCGGGGGCAAGGACCTCGACCCGGAGGGCGAGCGGCTCATAGGCCGCTGGGCGAAGGAGGAGCACGGCTCCGACCTGGTGTTCGTGACGAAGTTCCCCCAGGCGGCGCGCCCCTTCTACACCTACCCCGAGGAGGGCGGGCTGACGCGGGGCCTCGACCTGGTCTTCCGGGGCGTGGAGATCACCTCGGGAGGCCAGCGCGCCCACCGCTACGAGGTGCTGGTGGAGGAGCTGCGGAAGCGCGGCATGGACCCCGAGGAGTTCGCCGACTACCTCGAGGTGTTCAAGCACGGCATGCCGCCGCACGGCGGCTTCGCCATCGGCGCCGAGCGCCTCACCGCCCTGCTGCTGGGCATCCCGAACGTGCGCTTCGCGCGGGCCTTCCCGCGGGACGCGCAGAGGCTGAGGCCCTGACGCGGACGTCGCCGCGGCGTCCCCCCTCGGGCGCCTCCGGCGCAGCGCCGGCTCTGACTTGAGGAAGACGACGGGGGCGCCGCGTACGCTTGGCGGACGCCCTCAGTCGGCCGTCAGCAGGTCGACGACACCGGACGCGAGGACCGCCACGGCCGTCTGCAGGCCTCGCTCGTCGACGTCGAAGCGCGGGTTGTGGTGCGGGTAGCCGGTCGCCTCGCCCGAGCGCGTGCCCACGAAGAAGTAGACGCCCTTGGCCTGCTGCAGCCATAGGGCCATGTCGTCGCCGCCCATGATCGGGCGCTGGAGCGTGACGTTCTCCTCGCCCACCACGCCGGCCGCGACGCGCCGGAGCCGCTCCACGGCCTCCTCGTCGTTGACCACGGCGGGCGTGCCCTCGAACCACTCGGACTCGAGGCGGGCGCGGAACGTGCGGCACACGCCGTCGGCGACCTCGATGACCCGGCCCCGCAGCCGCTCGCGCGTGGCCGCCTCGAACGTCCTGAGCGTGCCCTTCAGCTCGACGCTCTCGGGGATGATGTTGTAGGCCGTGCCGGCGTGGAAGCTCGTGATGCTCACGACCGACTGGTCGGCCGGCTCGGTCTCGCGGCTCACCAGGGTCTGCAGCGCCACCACGAGCTGCGAGGCGACGAGGATGGGGTCGATGACGTCGTGCGGGTAAGCGGCGTGGCCGCCCTTGCCGTGGACGACGAGCCTGAAGCTGTCGGTGGCCGCCATCGCCGGCCCGGAGCGCACCGACACCGTGCCCACCGGGTCGTTGCTGGATAGGTGCAGGCCGATCACGTGGTCGACGGCGATGCCGTCGAGCGCCCCGTCCGCGAGCATGGCCTTCGCGCCCTGGACGATCTCCTCGGCGGGCTGGAAGACGAACACGACCCGGCCGGCGAGCGAGCCCTGCCGCGCCGCGAGCACCTCGGCGACGCTGAGGAGCACGGCGACGTGGCCGTCGTGCCCGCAGGCGTGCATCTTGCCGGGCACCGTGCTGCGGTACTCGACGTCCTTCTCCTCCGGCACCGGCAGGGCGTCCATGTCGGCGCGGGCCAGGACCGTGGGGCCGGGCCGGCCGGTGTCCATGACGGCGACGACGCCGGTGCCGCCCACGCCGACGCGCGGCGACAGGCCGAGGGCCCTCAGGCGCTCCGCGATGACCCCCATGGTGCGCCGCTCCTCGAAGGCGATCTCGGGGTGCATGTGGAGGTCGCGGCGGGTGGCGACGGTCTTGGGCTGGAGCTGTGCGGCGAGGTCGACGATGCTCTGCATGACACCAACTTACGCCGTGCAGATGACGGGGCGGCCCACGTGCCGCCGGCCGCCCCACTCAGGAGGGAAGCTCGCCGTCCCCGGCCCGTGCGCTGGCCGGGGACGGCCCAGGCCACGCGGGCTAGCCGCCCGCGATCACCTGCAGCAGTGCCGCCACGCCCGCCGCGGCGGCCTGCACCGCCAGGAGCGACTGCTGGCCGACGCCCTGCGCGGCGAGCTGCCTGGCGCTGTCGACGAGCGCTTGCAGGTCGGCGGCCTGCGGGTGCGAGGCGAGGTCGTTCATGATGCCGGCGCCCTGGCCGCCGCACGGGTGGCCCCAGTCGGCGTTGAAGCCGTCGCCGCCCTCGCCCACCAGGCAGTTGAGCACGTGGCCGAGGTGGCGCGAGGCCATGGCGAGGTCCTCGGCCGCGGAGCTGAAGCCGGCGTGCTGGATCGCCGTCTGCAGCTGGGTGGCGAGCTCGCCCGAGGGCGCCTCGACCATCTGCGACGAGACCTGACCCACGCCCAACGCGAGGGCCACGACGGCGAGCGTCTTGAGCAGGTTCCTCTTCACGTTCAGACCTCCCATGTCACTAGCTGCTCTCACTGCGCTGGAGGGGCGTCGATGACGAAGGCGTCGAGGGAACCCGCGTCGGGCTGGAGCTCGGCGTCGCCCGGCGGGTAGCCGTTCTCGGCCAGGACGTGCGCGATGACGTCGGCGTACAGCTGCGGCTCCAGGCTCCCCGGGGCGTCGAACGGCATGTTCGTGCTCACGAAGCGGTAGAGCGCGCCCAGGCTCATCCCCTGCCAGGAGGCGTTCAGCGGAGCCAGCCGCGGCGCCATGCCGCCCTGCAGCTCGGCCCCGTGGCAGCCGGCGCAGCGCGCCGCGAAGACCTCGGCGCCGCGCGCCGCCTGCTCGGCGGTGAACGCGCCCGTGGAGACGCCCGCCGCCTCGGCCTGGGCCGCCAGGGGCGCCTCGTCCTCCCCGCCGTACCGCCCCGCGGCCGCCAGCGCCGTGACCGTCAGGAGGACGGCCAGCGGCGCCGCCTGCCACGAGAAGACCCTCTTGCCGCTCCGCGGTGATGTCCTCGCCATGTGTTCCCCTTCCGACCCCTGTTACGCGCGAGGAGGCGGATCGGATGCAGAGGGGATCAGCGGCTCGGGCTCGTCAGCGCTCCGCGGCGGGGAACAGCGGCGTGGGGCGTCCCGACCGGACCACCACGTGGCAGGAGCGGCAGCGCGGCTCGTAGCTCTCCGCGGCGCCCACGAGCACGACCGGGTCGTCGGCGTGCGCCGGCTGGCCGGCGATGAGCCGCTGCGTGCGCGTAGCGGCGCGGCCGCAGCGGCAGATGGCCGTGAGCTTCTCGACGACCTCGGCGCGCGCCAGCAGCGCGGCCATGGGGCCGAACGGCTCGCCGCGGAAGTCGAGGTCGAGGCCGGCGAGGATCACCCGCACGCCCCTGTCGGCGAGGCGGTCGACCAGGTCGACCAGCGCCGGCTCGAAGAACTGCGCCTCGTCCACGGCCACGACCCTGGTCTCCTCGCGGAGCGCGGTCTCCAGCGCGGCCACGTCGGGCACCGGCTGCGCCTCCAGGGTCCGGCCCATGTGGGAGGCGACGGCGAGGGCGTCGTAGCGGTCGTCGATCACCGGCTTGAAGACCTGCACCGCCTGCTTGGCGATGAGCGCGCGCGTCACGCGGCGGATGAGCTCCTCGCTCTTGCCCGAGAACATGGGGCCGGCGATCACCTCGACCCAGCCGCTCGCGAAGGGATGGCCTAGCACCGGCCCATGGTACCGCCGGGGCCGGGGCCGGTCGGCGGGCCGACCCCGGCCGACGCCACGGGCCTCTCCGCGGGCCGGTCCCTACCGACGCCACGGGCCTCTCCGCGGGCCCGCGGTCGTGGCCAGGCGCGGGCTTCCCCGCTCAGCCGGCGCGGCCCGCCAGCGCCTCCTCGAGGCGCCGGAACCCGACCTCCATGCCCTCGACCATGCCCGTCCGCACGGCGGCCTCGCGCGCCTCGGGGCTGCTGTACTCGATCGTCATGCGCACGAGCGTGCCGCCGTCCTCCTGGGCCTCGAACTCGGTGACGATCAGCGTCTCGCCGCCGGTCCAGTCCTCGGCGTACGACTCGCGCGAGACGATCCTCTCGGGCGGCTCGACCTCCTCGAAGCGCCCCGTGAGCGCCAGCTCGCCCTCGCCCTCCTTGCGCCACACGTAGCGGTAGCCGCCGCCGGGGCGCAGGTCGACCTCGCAGACGGGCATGGTCCACCCCTCGGGGCCGAGCAGCCACCGCTTGATGAGGTCGGGGGTGGTGTACGCCTCGAACACCAGCTCGCGCGGAGCGGCCAGGGCGCGCACGACGCGCACCTGGGTGGGCGTGGGGGTGGTCAGCTCGAGGGTGCTGGGCCCGGCCATCGCCGCCTCCTAGGCCGGCCGGCCGTCGGCCGCGGCCTCGAGGGCGGCGATGTCGATCTTGCGCATGGCCAGCATCGCCTGGGCGGCGCGTCCGGCGCGCTCCCGGTCGGGGTCGGCCAGGAGCCGCGAGAGCGCCCTGGGCACGACCTGCCAGGAGACGCCGAAGCGGTCCTTCAGCCAGCCGCACACGCCCTCCTCGCCCCCGCCCTCGCGCAGGCGGTCCCAGAAGTGGTCGACCTCGTCCTGCGTCTCGCAGGAGACCAGCAGCGAGAGCCCCTCGCTGAAGCTGAAGTGCGGGCCGCCGTCGAAGGCGTCGAACCGCTGGCCGCCGACCTCGAAGCTGACGCCGGGACCGGACGCACCCAGGAGCTTGCCGTCCGGGAACACGCTCACGTAGAACTCGGCCGCCTCGCGGGCGCCCTGGGCGAACATCAGGAACGGGGTGACCTTCGGGCTCATGCCTCTCTCCTCTCGCCGCCGAAGCGGCCGTCCGGGGGCCCCTGAGGGCGCGACCTGATCAGCTGCTCCGCTGCCGCCTGAGCTCGACGAGCAGCTCGTCGAGGCGCGCGAAGCTGGCCTCCCAGTACTCCCTGTAGCGCTCCAGCCAGGCGCTGGCCTCGGCCAGCGGCCGGGCCTCGAGCCGCCGGGGCCGGCTGGTGCCCTCGCGCGACACCGAGACCAGCCCGGCCTGCTGGAGCACCTTCAGGTGCTTGGACACCGCCGGCTGGCTGATGTCGAGCGGGGCCGCGAGCTCCGTGACCGTGGCCTCGCCCTGCGCCAGGCGCTC
>CAZGXF010000083.1:0-11367 GCA_964529575.1 uncultured bacterium | reverse complement strand
CAGCACCCGTGAACCGTAGTGCGCCGCCCAGACGCGGCCGTCGCGGCGGAGGAGGGTGACCGGCGCCAGGTACTCGGCGAAGCGCAGCGCGACCTCGTCGGGGCCCGCCATGTACGCCGGCACCTCGGCCTCGGGGAAGCCCACGGCGGCGCGCAGCTCGCCGGCGTCGTCCAGGAACAGGCGGAGCCGGCCGTAGGGCTCGCCCGAGGCGTAGCTGCCCAGCGCGTCCGCCAACCCCTGCCGAGGGGCGGGGTACGGCTCCGGCTCGTAGGCGGCGGCGCCTCGCGGCAGCCCGGCGTAGGCCCCCACCATCGTCGTGAAGACCTTCTCGCTGGGCACGCCGGCCAGGTTCGTCAGCACCACCGCGCCCACGCCCAGCGCCGGCACCCAACCGACGTAGCTCGAGACGCCCTTGAGCCCGCCGCTGTGGCCCACGAAGCGCAGGCCGCGCAGGCTCGCCTGACGCAGCCCCAGCCCGTAGCGGGCGCCGGGGCCGCACCAGACCGCGCCCGCGGCCATCTCACCCACCGCCGCGGGCGGCACGCCCACCGCCTCGGCCAGCGGCCGGCCGTCGGGGCCCGCGCGTTCCGGCGCCATCAGGAAGCGCACCCACTCCCGCAGGTCGCGCACGGTGGACCTCAGCATCCCGCCGCCCAGCATCCGGCCGGTCGTCTGCCAGGCGGGCGAGCGTCGCACCCGGCCGTCCTCGTCGCGCTCGTAGACGACGGTGGCGTTCGGGTCGGCGAGCACCCGGTCCAGGTCGAACGTGGTCCGCGTCATGCCGAGGGGTCCGAGGACCCTCTCCTCCAGGAACGCGTCGAGCGGCTTCCCGGAGACGCGCTCCACGACCCCGCCCATCAGGCAGTAGCCGTCGTTGCTGTAGCTGAAGAGCGCGCCCGGCTCGTCCAGGAGCAGGACGTTCTCGTTCAGGTAGGCGACCATCCCCTCGAACGTCGCCACCTCGGCGGCGCGGCGCGCGATCTCCTCCTCGCCGCCGGTCACGGTCAGCAGCGCCTCGCGCAGCGTCGGCCCCGCCGCGACCGGGTCGTTCGCCTGGCTGCCCGCCCGCAGCCACGTCATCGTCGGCGTGGGCGGCAGGCCGCTGGCGTGCTGCAGGAAGTGGCGCAGCGTGGGCGCCTGGCGCCCCTCCCACAGCGTGAACGGCAGGTGGAAGGTGACGGGGTCGTCGAGGCCGAGGAGCCCGTCCGCCGCAAGCGCCCGTAGGGCGAGGGCGGTGAACGACTTGGTCACCGACGCGATGCCGAAGAGCGTGTCGGCGTCCACGAGCGCGCCGGCCTCGCGGTCGCGGTGGCCGAAGCCGCGCTCGTACACGACCTCGTGGGCGGTGAAGAGGCTCACCGCCATGCCCGGCGTCTGCGTGCGCTCGGCCAGGGCGGCGAGGTCCGCGTCGAGCGCGTCCTGCCAGCCGTCCGGAGGGCGGTGGTCCTCGGGGAGGTCCTTCGTGTTCACCGCGCCAGGCTAACGCCGCGGCGGCGGCGCGGTGCCGCGCCCCAGGCGGCGGAACGCGTCAGCGCGTGGACCCGGCGCCCGTGAGCGCGTTCGGCGCCCGTCGGCGTGCCAGGCCGGCGTCAGCGCGTGCGCACGTCGGCGGCGTCGCGCAGGGCGTCGCCTACGAAGTTGAAGGCGAGCACCGAGACCACGATGAGCGCGCCCGGGGCGAGCAGCCACGGGTAGAGGCGCAGCGCCTCGAAGCTCTGGGCGTCCTTGAGCAGCAGGCCCCACGAGGTCATGGGCTCCTTGATGCCCAAGCCCAGGAACGACAGCGTGCTCTCGCCGAGGATGTAGCCGGGCAGCGCCAGGGTGGCCGCGACGATGAGGTACGAGGTCAGGTTCGGCACCACGTGCCTGAGGATGATGGGGACGTCGCGCGCGCCCAGGGCCCGGGCGGCCGAGACGAAGTCGGCCTCGCGCGCCGACAGCACCTGGCCGCGCACGACGCGCGCCAAGCCCGCCCAGCCGATCAGGGCCAGCACCCCCACGATGCCGGCGTAGACCCAGGTGGACGGCCACGACGGCGGGATCACGGTGG
This sequence comes from uncultured bacterium, assembly GCA_964529575.1. GTDB lineage: Bacteria > Deinococcota > Deinococci > Deinococcales > Trueperaceae > DASRWD01. The sequence continues at coordinate 9,317 of CAZGXF010000083.1, read as the reverse complement.
CGAGCGCCAGCAGGATGGGCAGGCGCGGGAACGACAGCAGCACCTCGATGAAGCGCTGCAGCACCTGGTCGACCCAGCCGCCGTAGTAGCCCGACAGGCCGCCGATGAAGATGCCGATGGCGAACGAGATGGCGATGCCGATGATCCCCACTGTGAGCGACACCTGCGAGCCGACGAGGATGCGCGACAGCAGGTCGCGGCCGAAACGGTCGGTGCCGAGGGCGAAGAACGTGCCGCCCTCCACGCCGAACAGGTGCCTGTTCAGGGGGATGAACCCGAGGAACCTGTAGGTGTCGCCCTTCACGAACAGGCGCAGCGGCAGGCGCACGCTCGTGTCCTCGACGAAGCGGCGGCGGAACGTCACGGGGTCGCGCTCCTGCACCATGGGGTGCGCGAAGGGCCACGCGAGCCTGCCCTCGTGGAAGAAGTGGAGGCGCTGCGGCGGCTGGTAGACGGCCGGGTACTGCCGCGTGATCGAGTAGGGGGCGAGGAACTGCGAGAACAGAGCGACGAGGTAGAGGACCACCAGCACGACCGCGCCGAGCATGCCGGACCGCGAGCGACGGAACCGGCGCCAGGCGAGCTGCAGGGGCGTGCGCCCTTCGCCCTGGTGGCGGGTGCGGCGGCGCCTGAGGCGTTCGGGCTCTAGCATCGGCGGCTCCCCTGGCTCGCGCCGGCGGGCGGCACGGCGCGCCCATCGTGCGGGGCCGCCAGGCACGCGGCGGCCGGGGTGCGCGGGGCGGGCGCGCGGCGGTCAGTCATAGCGGATCCGCGGGTCCACCCAGGCGAGGGCGATGTCGGCGAGCAGGTTCCCCACCATCAGCAGGACGCTCGAGAGCAGCAGCAGCGACATGGCGACGTACTGGTCCTTGTTGATCAAGGAGTCGTAGAGCAGCGGGCCGATCGTGGGCAGGTTCAGCACGATGCTGGCGATGATCGTCCCGTTGATCAGCTCGGGCAGGCTGAGGCCGGCCAGCGACACCAGCGGGTTCAAGGCGGTGCGCACGGCGTGCCGGTTGATCACACGCCGCTCCGGCAGCCCCTTCGAGCGCGCGGTGCGCACGTAGTCGGCGTTGAGCACGTCGAGCAGGTTCGCGCGCATCTGCCGCATGACGGCGGCGATGCTGCTGGTCCCGATGGCGAGCACGGGTATCCACATGTGGTTGAGGAAGTCGACGAACCGCGCCCAGCTCCACGGCGCGTCGATGAAGCGGGGGCTGAACAGGCCGCCGACGTTCGTGCCGCCCGACTGCAGCACCAACGAGACGAGCAGGAGCGCGACGAGGAAGTCGGGCGTCGCCAGGCCCACGTAGCCCAGGAAGCTGGCCAGGAAGTCGGTGACGCCGTTGCGCCGCAACGCGGTGACGATGCCGAGGGGCACCGCCACCAGCCACGCGAAGCCCATCGTGATGCCCGCCACGAGGATCGTCCACCACAGGCGCTCGCCGATGACGCTCCACACGGGCCGGTTGGCGAAGAAGCTGAAGCCGAAGTCGCCGCGTGTGACGATGCCGCCGACCCAGCGCAGGTACTGCTCGTGCGGGGGCCTGTCGAGGCCGAGCTGCTGCTGGATGCGGGCCACCTGGGCGGGGCTCATGCGCGGGTCCTCCAGGTAGCGGTCGGTGAACGACCCAGGCGCGATCTGGATGACGAAGAAGCAGACGACCGACACCAGGAAGAGCGTCGGGATCATCACGGCCATGCGCCTGATCACGTAGACGAACACGGGGCCTCCACGCCCTCGCTCGGCGCCGCGGCTCGAGCCGGGTCCACCGCCTGGTCGCGGTTCTGGCCGGGTCCGCCGCCGGGGTCGACGAGGCGCCGGCCGACGCCTCGGCTCTGGCCCGCCTCGGCTCTGGCCCGCCTCGACCTAGCGGCCGCCGAAGACGACCGGGCGGGCGAGGATGGTCCTCGCCCGGCCCGGCACAGGTCCTACTGCGACTCTACCGCTCCGTCGTTACTGCTCGACGGTGTAGAGGATGACGGGGTTGTACCCGGGGATCACGCCCAGGCTGTAGACGAAGTTGCCGACGTGGTCCCACACGGCGGCGACGTTGGTGGGCTTGGCGATCATGATCACCGGGGCGTACTCGGCGTTCAGGCGCTGCCACTCGCGGTACAGCTCGGCGCGGGCTTCCTGGTCGACCATGACGGTGCCCTGGTCGAAGATCTCGTAGATCCGGCGCTCCCAGTCGGCCATCGCGTCGAAGTTCGGCTGGCCGCCGGGCTCGGCCGGCTGGGTCGAGCGGTGCCAGTAGTAGAGCGAGCCGCCCGGCTGCCAGATCGGCTTGCGGAGCTCGGGGTCGGGCTGGTTGCCCAGCGCGACGATGATCGACTGGTAGTCACCCGCCAGGCCCGTCGAGAGCAGCGCGGCGTTCTGCACGGCCACGAGGTCGACGCGGACGCCGATCTGCGCGAAGTCGTTCTGGACGATCGTGGCGATGTCGGTGAACGTCTGCGAGTCGGAGGCGTAGGTGAGGCCGAACTGGAGGTTCGGGCCGCCGTTCGGCATGTTGCGCACGCCGTCGCCGTCGCTGTCCACGACGCCCAGGGCGTCGAGGGCCGCGGCCGCCGCCTCGAGGTCGTACATGTTGAAGGTGCCGGTGGTGTCCTCGTAGAACGCCGTGTTCGCCGGGGCGGTGGGGGTGCCGGGGAGCGTGGCGAGACCGTTGTAGACGTCCTCGATCACGCGCTCACGGTTCACCGCGAACTCCATGGCGCGGCGGAACTCGTGGTTAGAGAACAGCTCGCCGAAGGTGGGGTCGTCGAAGTTGAAGGCGATGTGGGGCGGCGAGCCGAAGAGCGCGTCGCTGACCACGACCGTGAAGCCGGAGCCCTGCTGCTCGAGGTCCTTGAAGTTCGGGAACTGCGCGCCCGAGATGTTGAGCTGGTCGAGGTTGCCGGCCAGGAACTGCGCGGTCTGCGCCTCGGTGCCCTGCACCACGAGGAAGCGGAGCTCCTCGAGGTACGGGAGCTGCGTGCCGGCCGTGTCCTGCTTCCAGTAGTTCGGGTTGCGGCGCAGGACGACGAGCTGGCCCGGCGTGTAGCTCTGGTACATGAAGGGCCCGGTGCCCACCACGTCGGAGAGGCTCACGTCGGTCGGCCAGGCGTTGTTGATGTCGCCCGGGGCCGCGCCGCCCTCGACCGAGAAGGGCAGCAGCTTGTGCTTCGGCATGATCGGGAAGCGCTGCTGCAGCAGGAAGGCGGCCGACGGCGCCGGCAGCGTCATGACGACGGTGCGCTCGTCGGGCGCCTCGAAGGTCACCTGGCGCGCCTCGCCGTCCACGGTGAACGTGAACTGGGCGGCGTCGCCGGCCCGCGCCTCGGGGTTGGCGATGATGTTCTCGTACGTGAACACCACGTCCTCCGCCGTGAAGGGCGTGCCGTCGTGCCACGTGACGCCTTCGCGCAGGTGGAAGGTGTAGACGGTGCCGTCCTCGGAGACCTCCCAGCTCGCGGCGAGGCCGGGCTCGATCTCGTAGGTCTCGAGGTTGAACTCGACGAGCGAGTCGAACACCTGACCCGTCAGGGTCTGGGTGGCGTTGTCGATCTGTGCGTAGTAGAGGAACGTGGGCGGCGCGGAGCCGAGCGCCAGGGTGGCGCTGCCGCCGACGGTGCCGGGCTGCACGCCGAGGCCGGAGTAGTCGACGACCTTCGGCTGCGCCCATGCCGCGCCTGCCAGAGCTAGCGCCGCGGCCAGCAGCACGGTCGAGAGGGTTCTGCGGTGCATCGGATACCTCCAATGTTTCGCCATCGCTAACGGCGAGGCCAGGATAGACCAGCCCTGTACCACTCACAAGGGGTGAACGGGTGCATTAAGGATCCGTCAGGGTCGGCCCTGCGCGCGGTTCCTGGGGCTCGCGTCACCGGGGTCGCCCCCGACCAGCGGGGCCCCGGGATGGTATAGAAGTGGTACGCAACGACTCGACGGCGACGACGCCCGGCACCGCAGGCGCCAGGGCGGGGAGGCGAGAGCGATGGCGGGCAGCACGGTTGGCGAGCGGACGACGTCCCAAGCGCCCTCAGGCCGGGCAGGACGCGTCTCGGTCACGCGGGCGGCGGGCCTCGACCTCGCGATCGACAAGTCGCTGCCCACCCCCGCCTACCTGCAGCTCCGCGACCAGCTCGCCAGGGCGATCGCCGGCGGGGACCTTCCCGCCGGCGCGGCCCTCCCGTCAGAGCGCGGCCTGGCCGTGGGCCTCGGGCTCTCGCGCATGACCGTGAGGCGCGCCTTCGAGGAGCTCGTGGCCGCCGGCGTGGTGGAGCAGCGCCAAGGCTCCGGCACGTTCGTGAAGCCGCGGCCGGTGGAGCAGGTCATCGACCGCGTCCTGGGCTTCACCGACGAGGCGCGCAACCTCGGCTTCCAGCCGGGCGCCCTGCTCATCGCCGCCGACGTCGTGGCGGCCGACGAGCAGGTGGCCCAAGCCCTGGGGCACGACGAGGGCACGCCGGTGCTGCGGCTCACGCGCCTGCGCACCGCCACGGGCGAGCCCCTCGCCCTGCAGGACGCCTACCTCCGCCGCGACCTGGCCGGGCTCTCGTTGGAGCGCCTGGCCGAGACCGGCAGCCTCTACCGCACCCTGGAGAGCCAGTTCGGCATCAGGCCGGCCCGCGCCCGGCAGACGATCGCCGCCCGCCTGCCCACCGAGCACGAGTGCCGCGTACTCGGCATCGCCCGCTCGGTGCCGGTGCTGGCCCTGGAGCGCACCACGCACGGCGACGACGGCCGCCCCTTCGAGTTCGTCCGCAGCGCCTACCGCGGCGACGTCTACCGCATGGCCCTCGACCTGCGGTCGTTCTGACGTGAGCCGCCCCGTGGCCGCCAGCGGCTACCTCGTGCGCCCGCTCACCGCCCCGGAGGCGCTGCGCGTGCCCGCCCTGTGGGACGCGGCCTGGGCGCGGCACCCGGCGAACCCCTACCCGCTCCCGGAGAGGCTCTGGCGCGAGCGGCTGGCGTCACGCCATCACGACCCCTCCCTCCTGCTCGGCGCCTTCGTGGGCGGCGAGCTCGTGGGCTACGCGCACGGGAGGCTGCCCGCCTCGCCCTGGCAGCCGGACGGCGTGGCCTGGGTGTCCTCGCTCGCCGTGGCCGCCGAGCACCAGGGCCGCGGGCTGGGCTCGGCGCTCCTCGACGCGCTCCTCGCCCGCCTGGCCGACGCCGGCGCCCGCGAGGTCAGGTTCGGCTCCGACGCCGATCACCTCCTCCCCGGCGTGCCCCTCGAGTCGCCGCCCGCGACGTGGCGGCTGCTGCGACGCCGCGGCGCTCGCTTCGCCGCGTTCGAGCACGACCTGCACCTCGACCTGCGCCTCCCGCTGCCCGACGCCCCGCTGCCCACCGGCTGGCGGCTGCGGGACGACGACCCCCAGGGCGCGCTGGCGTTCGTGTCCCGCGCCTTCCCGGGCCGCTGGGCCGAGGAGCTGGCCGCCTACCTGGCGGGCGGCGCGACCGTCTTCACGGTAGAGCGCGCGGCCGCGCGTCCAGACGGCGCCTCGGCGGGAGCCGAGGGGTTCTGCGTCGCGTTCCTGGGGGGCGAGAGCGTGACGTCGCCGGGCCTGCACTGGGCGGAGGCGTTGGCCCGCGACTACCCGGGCGGGAGTCCCGGAGCGATCGGGCCCCTCGGTGTCTCGCCGGAGGTGAGGGGCGGCGGCGTCGGGCTCGCCTTGGTCAGGGGCGCGGCGGCGGCGCTGCGGGAGCGGGGCGTCACGGACGTCATCATCAACTGGACCACCTTGGGCGCCTTCTACGGCCGCCTGGGGGCGCGCGTCTGGCGCACGTACCAGCGGGCGCAGGCGGGACTCGCGCGGAGCGGAGGAGAGCAGTGAGCACCGAAGGGATCGACCCGCGCTACGCGGGCCTCGACACCTGGGAGGCCGGCCGGATCCTCGAGGCCGTCACGGACTCGAACGCGCGGGCGGTCGCCGCCGTGGAGCGCGCGCTGCCCGCCCTGACGCGGGCGGCGGAGGGCATCGAGGAGCGGCTCGCCGGAGGCGGACGGCTCGTCTACGTGGGCGCCGGCACCTCGGGCCGGCTGGGCGTCCTCGACGCGGCGGAGCTGGCGCCGACGTTCGGCTACGACGACGTGGTCGTGCTGATGGCCGGCGGCGGCGACGCGTTCACGCAGGCCAAGGAGGGCGCCGAGGACGACGTGGAAGCGGCGGTGGCCGACCTGGAGCGGGCCGGCGTGGGCCGCGACGACGCGGTCGTGGGCCTGGCGGCGAGCGGCCGCACGCCCTACACGGTCGGGGCCGTCAGGCGGGCCAGGTCGCTGGGGGCCTTCACCGTGGGCATCGCGAACAACCCGGGCGCCCCTCTCCTGGAGGCCGCCGACGTGGGCGTGCTCCTGGACACCGGGCCCGAGGTGCTGGCAGGCAGCACCCGCCTGGCGGCCGGGACCGCCCAGAAGGCCGCCCTGAACGCGCTCTCCACGACCGTGATGGTCCGCCTGGGCGGCTCGTACGACAACCTGATGGTGGGGATGCGGCCGCTGAACGCGAAGCTGGTGGAGCGCGCCGCCGGCATCGTCGCCCGCGCCACCGGTCGGGGCCTCGAGGAGGCGCACGCGCTCCTGCAGGCCTCGGGCCGGAGCATCCGCGTGGCGATCGTGATGGGCCTGACCGGCGCCGACGAAGCGGCGGCGCGCTCCGCGCTGGAGGGGACCGGCGGGCGAGTCAGGGCCGCGGTGGCCGCGCTGGGCTGAGCTGCGCCGGCGGCCGGGCGGCACCCCCAGCGGCGCGGCGCGGCGCAGTGCGGCGTGGTGCCGCATGGTGCGCCCCAGGGCGGCGCGGCGCAGAGCAGCGCGTCGCCCGAGCCGGCGCGGGAACGGTTACAGGACGGAGAGGATCGCCGCGACGGCCGGGTCCAGGGCGACGCCCAGGCCCTCCAGCCGCGTGGCGGGCACGCCCTCGCGGTCGAGGACCGTCACCACGTTCGAGTGGGCGAACATGCCGTCGCCGAGGGCGCGGTACTGCACGCCCAGCAGGGTGGCGAGCTGCCGGGTCTGGAGCGGGGAGCCGACGAGCCAGCGCCAGCCCTCGCGGTCGAGGCCCTTGCTGGCGGCGTAGGCCTTCAGCTTGGCCGGGGTGTCGGCCTCCGTGGCGAACGTGACCATCACGAACTCCACCTGGCCGCGCAGTTCGGCGGGCAAGGCGGCCTCGATGTCCTCGGCGGCCTTCACGAGCAACGGGCAGGCCGTGGTGCAGTCGCCGTAGAACATCACGAACACCGACGGCTTGCCCCGCAGGTCGGGCAGGGCGAAGGGCGCGCCGTCCTGGTCGGTCCAGGCGCTGGCGAGGTGGAAGAGGGACGTGCCGGGCAGCTCGCCGGCCGGCAGGGCCGACGGATGCCCCGCGTGGTGGGCAGGGGCCGCATGGGCTGGGACCACCTCGGCCGCTCGGGAGTCCGCGGGGGCGGGGCCGGTCGTGCCGTCGCCGCCGCAGGCGGCGAGCAGCGTGGCCGACGCGGCCGTGGCGGCGACGAGCAGGGCGCGCAGGGTGCGGGTCATCGTCCCCCTCCTCAGGAGGCGCAGCGGAAGCCGAGGCCGCCGCCGGCGTAGTCGCCGGTGAGGCCGCTCCGGAACGCGTAGCGCAGGAACGCGGCGTAGTCGCTGGTGTCCGTGGCGCCGGCCGAGCCGCCGCCGCACAGCAGGCGGAGGCGGCGGTCGCCGGCGGAGCGGCTGTCCGCGGTGTTCATGGCGGCGCCGACGTCGAACACCCACTCCCACACGAGGCCGTGCATGTCGTGCACGCCGTAGGCGTTCACCTCGCCGCGGCCGACGGGGCCGGGGACGGGGGCGCGGCCGCTCACGAGGGCGAGGACGCGCTCCCGGTGACCCGGCTCGAGGTAGCCGTCGGCGAGCTCCGCGCCGGCGCGGGCGGCGAGCTCCCACTCGGCCTCGGTGGGCAGGCGGGCTCCGCGCGCCTCGCAGTACGCGGCGGCGGCGAACCAGGAGACGTTCGTGACGGGAGCGTCGGGGTCGGCCGCGCCGAGGCCGCCGGCGTCTCCCCAGTGGGCGAGGTAGCGCTCGTCCGCGAAGACCCGGGGCACGGCGCCCTTGGCCCACTCCGGTTGGTCCCGTACGAAGGCGAGGAACTGGGCGTTGGTGACAGGAGTGGCGTCGATCGCGAACGGCGCGACGGTCGCCAGCTCCTCGCCCTCTACGGGGAAGAGGAGGGCCACCTCGCCGCCGGCGACCTGCACCATCGCGGTGGGCGCGACGTCCGCGGCCTCGGCGCGGGCGCACGGGGCGGCCAGCGCGGCGAGCGCGAGCAGGGCGGCGGCGAGGCGGCTCATGTCGGGTCTCCCTCCGGCCTCAGCCGGTCAGTTGCCGGCCTTGGGCTCGGGGTCGTAGGGCCTGATGTCGATGCGACCGCTGTAGACCACGTGGTCCTCGTCGCCGGTCACGACCAGGCTGCCGATGGCGCCCTTGTTGAAGGCGCGGAAGATCGCGTGGTCGACGAGCGTGAGCGAGGCGGGGACGTCGGCGTCGAACTCGACCACGGCGGCGCCGCCGGCGGGGATCGTGGTGGTCTGCACGTCGCGGTTCACGAGCGCGCCGCCCTCGATCCAGACGCGGTCGAACACGTCGCCGATGACGTGGAAGCTGCTGGTGAGGTTCGGGCCGCCGTTGCCCACGAAGAGCCTGACGGTCTCGCCGACCTTGGCCTGCAGCGCGTTGTCGCCGGTGAGCGAGCCGACGCGGCCGTTGAACACCACGTAGGCGGCGTCCTCGTCGATGGCGCGCATCATGTCGAAGTCCTGGAAGCCGCGCTCGCCGAAGTCGCCCTTGGTGTAGAAGTCACCCTGCACCACGTAGTACTCGCGGTCGACGGGCTCGAAGCCCTCCTTGGGCTCGACGACGATCACGCCGTACATGCCGTTGGCGATGTGCATGCCCACCGGCGCCGTGGCGCAGTGGTAGACGTACACGCCCGGGTTCAGGGCCGTGAAGCCGAACGTCGCCTGCTGCCCAGGGGACACCAGCGTCGCCTCGGCGCCGCCGCCCTGGCCGCTGACCGCGTGCAGGTCGATGTTGTGCGGCATCATGCTCGACGGGTGGTTCTGCAGCGTGAAGGTGACGTAGTCGCCCTCGCGCACGCGGATCATGGGGCCCGGCACGCTGCCGCCGAAGGTCCAGAACCTGTACTCGACGCCGTCGGCGAGCTCCATGACCTCCTCGGTGGTCTCCAGCGTCACCTGCACGTGGGCGCGGTAGTCGCGGGCCACGGGCGGCGCGGCGTTGGGGGCGTACCCCAGCACTGCCTCGATGACGGGCAGGTCCTCGACAGGGACCTGGTCCTCGGCGTCGGCGCGCAGCGCC
>CAZGXF010000082.1:0-11429 GCA_964529575.1 uncultured bacterium | reverse complement strand
GTGAGGTCGATGCACTGGTGCGCGCCCTCGTCGCAGGCGACGTAGCAGAGGTTGCACTGGATGCACTTGCTCTCGTCGATGCGCGCGACGGTCTTGAACGAGAGGTCGAAGTCGCCGAAGTCCGACACCCGGTGCGTGGCCGCGCCCACGACCTCCGAGACGCACTTGACGCCCTTGGCGTCGAGCCAGTTCGACAGGCCGTCGGTGAGGTCCTCGATGATCCTGAAGCCGTAGTGCATCACCGCCGTGCACACCTGCACCGTGGTGGCGCCCAGGAGGATGAACTCGGCGGCGTCGCGCCACGTCTGCACCCCGCCCATGCCCGAGATCGGCACGCCCGCGGCCCTGACCTCGGGGTCGATGGCGACCTGCGAGAGCATGTGCAGCGCGATGGGCTTCACGGCCGGGCCGGCGTAGCCGCCGTGGCCCCCCTTGCCGCCGATGTTCGGCCGCAGCTCGAACGAGTCGAGGTCGACGCCCACGATCGAGTTGATCGTGTTGATGAGCGACAGGCCGTTCGCCCGGCCGGCGACGGCGGCACGCGCCGGCTTCGTGATGTCGGTGACGTTGGGCGTGAGCTTGACGATCACCGGCACCGTGGCGACCTCGGTCACCCAGCTGGTGATGAGCGAGCAGTACTCGGGGACCTGGCCGACCGCCGCGCCCATGCCGCGCTCCGACATCCCGTGCGGGCAGCCGTAGTTCAGCTCTATGGCGTCGGCGCCGGTGTCCTCGATCTTCATGACGATGTCCCGCCACGCCTCGGGGTTCGAGGAGACCATCGCCGAGACGACGACGGCACGGTCGGGCCAGAGCCGCTTGACCTCGGCGATCTCCGCGAGGTTCACCTCGAGCGGCCGGTCGGAGATCAGCTCGACGTTGTTGATGGCCAGGAGCTTCTGCCCGCCCATCTCGAACGCCCCGTAGCGGTTGCAGACGTTGAGGACCGGGTCGCCGATGGTCTTCCAGACGGCGCCGCCCCAGCCGTACTCGAACGCCTTGTTGATCTGGTAGGCCGTGTTCGTGGGCGGCGCGGAGGCCAGCCAGAAGGGGTTGGGCGACCTCACGCCCGCGAACACCGTGGTCAGGTCAGCCACTCATGCCTCCTACCGCCTCGCGCGCGGGCGGCTGCGTGAGGATCGGCCTGCCGTTCGGCACCCCGCGCGCCGGCTCGGGGACCTCGACCCCCAGCTGGCGCGCGATGGCGTGCGCGGCGAGCTTGCCGTCCTGCGCCGCCGTGACGGTGAGCGCGTGGCCGGTGAGGCGCGCGCAGTCGCCGGCGGCGAAGACCTTGGGGTTGCTGGTGCGCTTCTCGGCGTCGGTCTGCACGTAGCCGTGCGCCACCTCGACGCCGAACGCCGCGAACAGGTTCAGGTGCTTCTCCTGGCCGATCGCGAGGATCACCTGGTCGGCCGGCAGCACGAGGTCGCTGCCCGGCACCGGCTCGGGGCGGCGCCGCCCGCTCTCGTCGGGCTCGCCTGGGGCCATGCGGACGCACCTCACGCCCACGACCCGGCCGCCCTCGCCGAGGAACTCGACCGGCTGGGTGTAGAGCCTGATGTCCACGCCCTCGTTGCGCACGAACGCCACCTCGTGGTCGTAGGCGGTCATCTCCTCGCGGCCGCGCCTGTAGACCATCGTCACGCGCTCGGCGCCGAGGCGGCGGGCGATCGTGGCGGCGTCCACGGCCGTGTTCCCCGCGCCGACGACGATGACCTCGCGCCCGACGGGCACCTCGTAGAGGCGCTCCAGGCCGTCCTTCTCGGCCATCTTCGTGGCGGCGATGAACTCGAGCGCGTCGGTGACGCCTCGCAGGTCCTCGCCGGGGACGCCGAGCCGCGGCACCTTGCCGGTGCCCGCGGCGATGACGACGGCGTCGTACTCCGCGAGCAGCCGCTGCGGGTCGAGGTCCTTGCCGACCTCCACGCCGGTGCGCACCTGCACGCCCAGGCGGCGGACGAACTCGACCTCCTCCAACGACACGGCCACCGGCTCGCGCATGACGACGATGCCGTAGGTCGAGAGCCCGCCGGGGAGCTCCTCCTTCTCGAAGACGTGCGCCTCGACGCCGAGCTTGGCGAGCTCGCCAGCGCAGGAGAGGCCGGCCGGGCCGGAGCCCACCACGGCTACGCGCTTGCCGGTGCCGGGCGCGGGCTCGAACGGCATGACGCCGGCCTCGAAGAGGTGGTCGGTGGCGTAGCGCTGCAGCCTGCCGATGGCGATGGGCCGGTGCTCGGCGCCCAGGACGCACGCCCCGACGCACAGCTCGTCCACGGGGCAGACGCGCCCACAGGTGTGGCCCATCAGGTTCGACTCGAGGATGGTCGTGGCCGCCCCCAGGACGTTGCCCGTGGCGATCTTCCTGATGAACGTCGGCACGTCGATGTCCGTGGGACACGCCTTGATGCACGGGGCGTCGAAGCAGTACAGGCAGCGGCTGGCCTCGACGAACGCCTCGTTGTCGGTGAAGCGCGGGTACGTCTCGGTGAACGCCGCCTGGAGCTGCTCGAGCGGGAGCGGGGAGCGGTCCATCCTCAGAAGGTCCGGCTCCACTGCTTGGGCCAGCGCTCCACGACGACCTTCGTCTGCGTGTAGAACTCGAAGCCGTGGTGCGCCTGCGCGTGCAGGTCGCCGAAGAAGCTGTCGCCCCAGCCGCTGAACGGGAAGAACGCCATGGGGGCCGCGACGCCCAGGTTCACGCCGATGTTGCCGGCGACCGCGTGGTGGCGGAAGTGCCTGGCCGCCGCGCCGGACGAGGTGAAGATACTGGCCTGGTTGCCGAAGCGCCTGTCGTTGACGATCTGGATGGCCTCGTCGAGGTCGCGCGCGTGCATGAGGGCGAGCACCGGCCCGAAGACCTCGGTGGCCGCGATGGTGCTGCGGGGGTCCACCTCGTCGAGCACCGTGGGGTGCACGAAGTAGCCGTCCCTGAAGCCGTCGACCTCCTTGTCGCGGCCGTCGACGACGGCGCGGGCGCCTTCCTGCAGGCCCTTGTCGACGAGCGACCTGATGCGGTCGCGCGACTCGGCGCTGATGACCGGCCCCATCTCGACGCCGTCCATGAGCCCGTAGCCCACCTTGCGGGAGGCCGCCGCCTCGGCGATGCGCTCGGTGAACTCGCCGCGCGCCTCGCCCACGGTGATCACCGCGGAGGTGGCCAGGCAGCGTTGGCCGGCGCAGCCGAACGCCGAGTCGGCGAGGATGCGCGTGGACATCTCCATGTCGGCGTCGGGCAGCACGATCGCCGGGTTCTTCGCGCCGCCCTGGCACTGGGCGCGCTTCCCGCTGGCCGCGGCGCGCGAGTAGATGTACTTGGCCACGGGCGTGGAGCCCACGAACGAGACGGCCTTCACGTCGGGGTGGTCGAGGATGGCGTCGACCGTCTCCTTGCCGCCGTTCACGAGGCTGACGACGCCGGGCGGGAAGCCGGCCTCCTCGAACAGGCGGAACAGGAGCTGGGTGGTCATGGGCACCTTCTCGCTCGGCTTGAGCAGGAAGCAGTTGCCCGACGCCACCGCGTACGGCATGAACCAGAGCGGGATCATGCCCGGGAAGTTGAACGGGGTGATGGCCGCCACGACGCCCAGGGGCTGGCGGAACATGTGCTCGTCGATGCCCCTGGCGATGTCCTCGTTGTTGTAGCCCTGCAAGAGGATGGGCGCGCCGCAGGCGACCTCGACGTTCTCGACACCGCGCTGCATCTCGGCGAGGGACTCGCCGTACGTCTTGCCCGCCTCGTTCGTGATCGTCCTGGCCAGCTCGTCGAGGTGGGCGGTGAGCAGGTCGCGGAGCTTGAAGAGGGGCTTGATGCGGTCGACGACCGGCGTCTCGCGCCACTCGGGGTAGGCCTTCATGGCCGCCGCCACGGCCTGGTCGACCTCCTCGGCCGGGCTGAGCGGCACCAGCGCGATCGTCTCGGACGTCGCCGGGTTCCGCACGGGCGCCTTCGCGCCGGACTGGGAGGGCGTCCACTCGCCGCCCACGTAGTTGAGGAGGACCTCTGCCTGAGCTTCGATCATGCCTTCCGCTCCGTCTCCAGGTGTGGGAGTCCCTGTGGCTCGTCCATCAGGAAACCGCAACCGCTTGAGGGTTCCGCCATTCTACGCCTCGGCGCCGGGGGTGCCGTGGTGGGCGGACCCAAGGGCGGGACCCGGCGCTCGGCGGCGCGGCCCATCACGACCGCGGCGACGCCGTGCCCGTCCGCCGGGAAGCGCCCCGGCCCGGCGCGGGTCCGGGCCGCGCCGCGCCTCACCCGGGTGGGCTAGCCTCGGGCGTGCCCGACGAGCAGCCCTTCGAGATCGGCCTGACGACCTTCGTGGAGCTCTCCCCCGCGCCCGGCTCGCCGCCGCTCACGCCCGAGCAGCGCGTGCGCGACCTGCTCGAGGAGGCCGAGCTGGCCGACCAGGTGGGCCTCGACGTCTTCGGCGTCGGCGAGCACCACCGCGCCGACTACGTGGCCTCTTCACCCGAGGTGCTGCTCGCGGCCATCGCGGCCCGCACGCGGCGGATCAGGCTCTCCAGCGCGGTCACGGTCCTCTCCTCCGACGACCCGGTGCGGGTCGTGGAGCGCTTCGCCACGCTGGACCTGGTCTCGGGCGGGCGGGCCGAGGTGATGGCGGGCCGCGGCTCGTTCATCGAGTCGTTCCCTCTCTTCGGCTACGACCTGCGCGACTACGACGACCTGTTCGCCGAGAAGCTCGAGCTCCTGCTGCTCCTGGCGCGCGGCGGCCCGGTCACCTGGAGCGGCCGCTTCCGCCCTCCGCTCGCCGACCAGCGCGTCTTCCCGGAGCCGGTCCAGCGTCCGCTGCCGGTCTGGGTGGCCGTGGGCGGCACGCCGGAGTCGGCGGCGCGCGCCGGCTACCTGGGCCTGCCCATGGTGCTGGCCATCATCGGCGGGCAGCCGGCGCGCTTCCGACCGTTCGCCGACATCCACGCCCAGGCCGCGGCCGCGGCGGGCCACGAGCGGCCGGCGCTGGCCATCAACGCGCACGGCTTCCTGGCCGACGACGCCAAGAGGGCCGCCGACACGTTCTTCCCTCCCTACGCCGAGACGATGTCACGCATCGGCCGCGAGCGCGGCTGGAGCGGCGTCACGCGCGCGCAGCTCGACGCCGGGCTGGGCCCGCACGGCCACCTCCTCGTGGGGGAGCCCGAGCAGGTGGCCGAGAAGCTCCTCGCCCACCACGAGGTGTTCGGGAACCGGCGCTACCTGCTGCAGTTCAGCGTGGGCACCGTGCCGCACCGCGACATGCTGCGGTCGATCGAGCTGCTCGGCACGGTGGTCGCGCCGCTGGTCCGGCGCGAGGTGGCGGCACGCTCCGGCGCCGACGGGGCGTAGGGGCGGGCCGCGCGGGCGACGGGGCGGCTCCCCTTGCGGTCCCGCGACGGCCGCCGCGGCGGCCGTCGCCGACCGGGGCCCGGCGGGTGTAGCATCGGCCTCTCAAGCAGCGTGTCCGGAGGTCAGTCATGGAGCAGGTCCTGACGCGCCCCACCGACGACTACGCCTTCGACCTGGGGGGCTACTCACGTCCCGTCCGCACCCGTTCGGCCGAGGCCCAGCGCTGGTTCGACCGCGGCCTGGCCTGGTGCTACGGGTTCAACCACGACGAGGCGATCCGCTGTTTCGAGCGCGCCGTCCGCGCCGACCCCGACTGCGCGATGGCGCACTGGGGCATCGCCTACGCCGCCGGCTGCAACTACAACAAGCCGTGGGAGGCCTTCCTGGAGGGCGAGCGGGCCGCCGCGCTGGGCCTGGCCTACGACGCCGCGCGCGCGGCGCGGGACGCCGTGGAGCGCGCCGGCGCCGACGCCTGGCCGGTGGAGAGGGCGCTGGTGGCGGCGGTTCTGCAGCGCTACCCCGCGCGCGAGGCGCCGGAGGGCACGCCGTTCCAGGCGTGGAACGACGGCTACGCGGCCGCGATGCGCGAGGTGCACGCGCGCTTCCCTGACGACCCCGACGTCGCCGCGCTGTTCGCCGAGGCGCTGATCAACAGGACGCCCTGGCAGCTGTGGGACCTGCCCACGGGCCGGCCCCGGGAGGGCGCCGACACCCTGGAGGCGCAGGCGGTGCTGGAGGACGCGATCGCCGCGCGCGAGCGGGAGGGCCTGGCGCCGCACCCGGGCCAGCTGCACGCCTACCTGCACACCATGGAGATGTCCCCCACGCCGGAGCGGGCGCTCCGCGCCGCCGACGCGCTGCGCGACCTCGTGCCCGACGCCGGCCACCTGCGCCACATGGCCTCGCACGTAGACGTCCTATGCGGCCACTACTACGAGTCGCTCGTCGCCAACGAGCGGGCCATAGAGGCCGACGACAGGTACTTCGCCGCGACCGGCGAGCAGGGGTTCTACACGCTCTACCGCTGCCACGACATCCACTTCAAGATCTACTCGGCCATGTTCCTGGGGCAGATGCGCCCCGCCCTCGAGGGCGCCAGGCAGCTCCGCGAGGCGCTGCCCGAGAGCGTGCTGCGCGTGGAGACGCCGCCTATGGCCGACTGGACCGAAGGCTTCCTGGGCATGGGCGTCCACGCCCTGGTCAGGTTCGGCAGGTGGCGCGAGCTCCTCGAGCTGCCGCTGCCCGACGACCCCGACCTCTACTGCGTGACCACCGCGATGACCCGCTACGGCCGCGGCATCGCGTACGCCTCCCTGGGAGAGGTGGAGGCCGCCGCGGCCGAGCAGCGCGCGTTCCTCGAGGCCGTGGAGCGCGTGCCCGAGAGCCGGACGCTGTTCAACAACACCTGCCGCGCCATCCTGGGCGTGGCCGAGGCGATGCTCGACGGCGAGCTGACCTACCGCCGGGGCGCCCACGCCGAGGCGTTCGCCAAGCTCCGCCGCGCGGCCGAGCTCTCCGACGGCCTCACCTACGACGAGCCGTGGGGCTGGATGCAGCCGGTGAGGCACGCCCTGGGCGCGCTGCTCCTCGAGCAGGGGCACGTGGAGGAGGCGCTGGAGGTCTACAGCGACGACCTGGGCGTCTCCGGCCGCCTGCCGCGCGCCGTGCAGCACCCCGACAACGTCTGGGCGCTCACCGGGCTGGTGGAGTGCCTGGAGCGGCTCGGCCGCGGCGCCGAGGCCGCGCCGTTCCGACAGCGCCTGGCGCTGGCCCGGGCGCGGGCCGACGTGGACATCGCCGTCTCCTGCTACTGCCGCCTGGACGAGGCCGGGGCGCCGGTGGGGCACGGTGTGTCCGCCGGGCACCACGACGGCCACGGCCACGCGCAGGGCGACGGCGGCCGCGGCCCCGCGCACGGCGACCACCGCCACCACGGCCACGGCGAGGAGTGCCATTAGCCGAGCTGTGTAGCCTCGGCGAGCTCGGGACACACCGCGAGCGGGCCGCGCGGTGTCATGGTGACGTATGCAGCCTCGCGACGACGCCATGGACCAGTCGCGGCCCGCGCCGGGAGGCGAGGGCGGCGCCTTCGGCACGCTGGCCGTGCACGCCGGCAACCGCTCCGACCCGGTCACCGGTGCCCACGCCACGCCTGTCTACCAGACGAGCACCTTCCTACTGGGGAGCGTGGAGCGCAGCGGCCGGCTCTTCTCCGGCGAGGAGCAGGGCGGCATCTACTCGCGCATCGGCAACCCCACCGTCGCCGCCGCCGAGGAGAAGCTGGCGGCCCTCGAGGGGGCCGAGACCGCCGTCGCGTTCGCGTCCGGCATGGGAGCGATCGCCGCCACGTTCCTCTCGCTGCTGAATCAGGGCGACGAGGTCCTCTACCTGGGTCCGCTCTACGGCGGCACCTGCGGGCTCCTCCACGACGTCCTGGGGAGGTTCGGCGTCAGCGCCCGGCCGGTGTCCGCCGCCGACCTCGAGGGGGCGGTGAGCGAGCGCACCCGGATGCTCTACGTCGAGACGCCCACGAACCCCACGCTGGCCGTCCACGACCTGCGCCGGGTCGCCGCCGTCGCCCGCCGGCACGGCCTGCTGAGCATGGTGGACAACACCTTCGCCACGCCGTACCTGACGCGGCCGCTGGAGCTCGGCATCGACCTGGTGGCGCACTCGGCCACCAAGTACCTGTCGGGCCACGGCGACGTGCTGGGCGGCTTCGTGGCCGGCCGCGCCGACCTGCTGGAGCCCGTCCGCCTGGAGGGGCTGCGGCACGTGGGGGCGGCGCTCGACCCGCACGCGGCTTTCCTGCTGCTCCGCGGGATGCGCACCCTGCACCTGCGCATGGAGGCGCACTGCCGCAACGCCAGGGCGGTCGCCGCGGCGCTCGAGGGGGCACCCGGCGTGGCGCGCGTGCACTACCCCGGCCTGCCGAGCCACCCGGACCACGCCGTCGCCGCGTCGCAGATGCGGGACTTCGGCGGGATGGTGTCGGTGGAACTGCACGGCGGGCTGCCGGCCGCCGAGGCGTTCCTCGGCGCGCTGCGGCTCATCGACCACGCCGTCTCGCTCGGCGACGTCTGCTCGCTGGCCTGCGTGCCCGCCGCCACCACTCACCAGCTGCTGCCCGAGGAGGAGCTGGCGGGAGCGGACATCGCGCCGGGGCTGGTGCGCGTCTCGGTGGGCGTGGAGGACGCCGCCGACCTGGTCGCCGACGTCACGCGGGCGGCCCAGGCGGCCGCCCGCGTGGCCGCCGCCCAGGCCTAGCGCTCAGAGGGGCTCGTCGGTCGCGCCCGTGCCCTCGGGGGGCATGGTGACGGCCCCCTGCTCGCCGGCCGTCCCCGCGGACACGTCGGGGCCGGTGTCGACCCTGTCGACGGCGATCGTCAGGTTCGCCGCCAGGGCGGCGATGGCGCCGATCGCGGCCCACACCGGCAGGAGCACGGTGCCGATGACGCCGAGGGTCAGAGGGATCTCGATGAGGGTGCGCCCCTCGTCGTTCTTGATGGTGATGCGGCGCACGTTCCCCTCGTGGACGAGCTCCTTGACCTTGGCCAGGACGCGCTCGCCGGAGACGCGGAACTCCTCGGTGTACTGCTTGCGCCGGTCGTCGGTGCCCATGGGATCGGGTTGGTCGCTCATGTCGCTCCTCCCTGGCCGGCCCACGGCCGACCGCTTCGCGCACAGGCTAGGCCCGCGGGGCGCGGCGCGGCATCCGTCGTTGGGATGACCACGTCACCTCCCCCCGGCCCACAGCGCCGACCGCCCGTCGGGCAGGGTCACGCCGTTCAGGACCGGGGCGAGGCGCGCCTCCGCGGCGTCGACCGGCTCGCCCTGGGGGGCCACCGCCCGCGATACGAGCTCGTAGCAGACCCCGGCGTACCGCAGGCGCCGCAGGCCGAGCGCGACGCCCTCGCCATCCCCGGGGAGGGTGACGGTACCGAACAGCGCCACCACGTGGTCCTCCGACCCTCTCACGCTGGGGAGGCTCGCCTCGAAGCCCGGCGACGGGTCGAGCACGCAGGCCGCCTCGCTGTCCAGGTCCTCGCGCACGGTCACGGCCACCCCCGCGGCGCCGCTCTCGTCGGCGACGTAGACGCACCGGTCGAAGTCTTCCGGGCAGGCGGCGGTCGCCCCGGCGGCCGCGACCTCATCGGCGTCGGCGGCCACGGCGAAGCCGGGCGGCACGAGCATGACCAGCCGCGAGCCGGCCAGGCTGACACGGGTCGCGGAGCCGGGAGCCGTGTCCTCGGCGCGGGGCGCGGCCGGGTCCGTCGCCAGCGCCCTCTCCGTGCCTACGCTCGCGATCGCCGTCGTTCCCCCCTCGTGCTCACCGTCCTCCGGCTGCCACGGCCCCATGACCATGGCGCCTCCCAGCAGCAGAGCGCAGACGACGAGGAGGACGACACCCCGACCCATGGTGGGAGTATCGACCCGCAAGATGCGACCCGCGTAACTGGAAGGTTAAGGACGTGGCGCCGCCGATGAGAACCGGGCGGGGCCCGAGCGGGCGCGCCGCGGCGTCAGTTCGGCGGGCGCATGTGCCGGCGCAGCCGCTCGGCCATCACCGACATCACGTGCAGTCCGAACGTGGGCGAGCGCCTGATGAGGTGCTTGAACCACTCCTCGTCGATGGGCTCGACCACGACGTCGGTGCGCGCCACGGCGTCGGCGCTGCGGGGCACCGAGTCGACGATGGCCATCTCGCCGAAGACGCTCCCGGGCCCCAGCTCCTCGATCCGCTTGCCGTCCAGCACGATGTCCACGGCGCCGTCCAGGAGCACGTACATCTCGTGCCCGACGTCGCCGGCGTTGAAGATGACGTCGCCGGCGGCGTAGCTCCTGGCGTTCGGCGAGTCCTTGAAGATCGCCAGCACGTCCATGCCCATACCTGCACCCACCTCCCCTACGACCTCTCCGGTGCCGCACAGCATGCCACAGGGTGTAGCCTCGCGACGCGAGAGGGAGGGCACGTGACGCACAGCGGCGGACCGGCGAGGGAGCGCGTGAGGGGCGACGGCGAGAACGGCGCGGGGGCGGTGGTGCGCCCTCTGACGCCCGACGACGCCGCGGCCTACCGCCGGCTGCGCCTCGAGGCCCTGGAGCTGGAGCCGACGGCGTTCGGCGGCAGCGCCGACGAGGAGCGGAGGCGCGACGTCGACCAGACGCGTCAACGCCTGGCCGCGGACGACGTGACCCTGCTCGGAGCGTTCCTCGAGGGCCACCTGGTGGGCACGGCCGGGATGAGGCGCGAGCCGAACCTCAAGGAGCGGCACAAGGCCTTCGTGTTCGGGGTGTACGTGACGCCCGCCGCGCGCCGACTGGGCGTGGCCAGGGCGCTCATGGAGGAGCTGCTGGGAACGGCGCGGCGCACGCCGGGCCTGCGGCGCCTGCGGCTGGCCGTGAACGCCGCCAACGAGCCGGCGCGCCGCCTGTACGAGGCGCTCGGCTTCGAGGCCTACGGCGTCGAGCCCGAGGCCCTGGTCGTGGACGGCGTGCCGCACGACGAGCTCTGGATGAGCCTCAAGATCGGCTGAGGCGCGCCAGGCGCCCCGCCGGCCGGAGCGGCACGCCGCGGGCCGGTCGCCGCGGAGGCCCGGCTCAGCCCTCGGGCTCGAGGGAGCTGCCCTGGCCGGAGGCGTCCCCGGAGCCGTCCTCGAGGGCGAACGAGATCTTCGTGTCCACGCGGTAGGCGGCGATGCGGTCGCCGTCTACGATCGCCTGCATCTCCTTGACGTAGATCGACTTGATGTTGCGGATCGTCCGCGACGCCTCGCGGAGGGCCACCTGGATCGCGTCCTCGAAGCTCTTCTCGGACTGGGCCAACACCTCTATGACCTTGACGACCGCCATCTCGCACCTCCTGTGCCGTTCGGGGGGACCGTAGCAGCGGCTCCTTAGCCCGCCATTAGCGCTTCCGCGTACGATGCGCGCGTCTGACGCGCAGCGACCTCTACCCCACCACCCTGAGGCTCGTCCGCTTCTCCGTGCCGGCCATGCTCGCCGGGATGATGGTCCCGCTCATGGGCCTCATCGACGTCGCCGTGCTGGGGCGGCTCGGCGACGCGGCGGTGATCGCGGCCGTGGGGGT
>CAZGXF010000081.1:0-11572 GCA_964529575.1 uncultured bacterium | reverse complement strand
GCATCGGCGGCAGGTCGAGGTTGCGCGCCTTCTCGTTGTACTGGTCGAGGTTCTTGGCGCCGATCTTCGACATCATCTGGTAGCGCCGCTCCATGTGCGCCACCGCGCCGATGAGCACGCCCGCGGCGTCCTTCGGGTTCGTGACCACGGGCCTCAGCAGGTGAGGGATGCCGTCGAAGGGCGTCAGCTCGACCATCTTCGGGTCGATCATCAGGAACCTGAGCTCGGTGGGCAGGAACCTGAACAGCAGCGAGGCGATGAGCGCGTTCACCGCCACCGACTTCCCCGAGCCCGTGGACCCGGCGATGAGCAGGTGCGGCATGCGGGCCAGGTCGCCCACCATCATCTCGCCGTCTATCGACCTGCCCAGCACCAGCGGCAGGCGCGCCTTCGCCCGACGGAACGTGGGCGCCTCCACGGCCTCGCGGAAGCGCACCAGCTCGCGGTGGGCGTTCGGGACCTCGAGGCCGATCACGCTCTTGCCGGGGATGGGCGCCTCGATGCGCACCGAACCGACGGCCATGGCCAGCGCCAGGTCGTCGGAGAGGTTCGCGAAGCGGCTGATCTTCTCGCCCGGCGCCGGCTCGACCTCGAAGCGGGTGACGGTGGGCCCGCGCACGGCGGCGGTCACGCGGCCGCCGAGCTTGAAGTTGGCCAGGGTCTCGTCGATCTGCCTGACGCGCGCGCGGTGCTCCTGGAGCATCTGCTCGCGGTCCTGCGGCGAGGCCTCTACGTCGTCGAGCAACGTGACCGGCGGCACCTGGATGGGGATGGCCCCCACCGGCTCGCGGCCGGCGGGAGGGGCCTCGGCCTCGTCGCCGTCTTCCTCTGTCTCGGTGGCGACGACGGTGAGGGGCGCCGACCGCGCCGGGCGCGTGGGCCGCGACCCGGCGGCGGCGTTCTGCGGCGAGGCCCCCACCGCCACGAGGTCGTCCAGCAGCGCGTCCTCCACGCCTTCCTCGGGCACCGGGTCCCACGGCAGGTCGTCCTCGGCGGAGCCCCAGTCGTCGGCCGCCGGGACGGGGAGGCCGGCCACCTCGTAAGGCGCCTCGGCCTGAACGGCGGCCTCGGCCCTGGCCTGCGCCTCGGCCGCGGCGCGCTCGGCCATGGCCGCCCGCTCCGCGGCCGCGCGCTTGGCGACGGCGGCCAGCGCGGCCCGCCAGCCCTCGAGCTGGGCCAGGACCTGGCGGCCCTTGGTGTCGAGCTCGGCGGCCAGCGTCTGGTCGTAGTCCTCGACCTCGGCCACGGGCTCGCCGCGCATCACCTCGGCGAGGTCCGTCATTAGCTCCCGCCACGGCTCGAGCGCCTCGGCGTCCAGGCCCAGGCGATCGGCCTCGCCCTCGAGCTCCCTGAACGCCTCCACGCGCCGCGCGTGCGCCTGCGAGACCTCGACGAGGCGCCGCGGCGCCATGCCCTTCAGGGAGCGGCGGTCGAGGTCGCGCTCGCGGCTCAGCCTCCTGTTGCGCTCCATCAGCGCCGTCAGGTCGAGCGCGATGGCCTTGCGCAGCCGGTCGAGGGCCTGGGCGGCGCGGCCCGGCGTGGTGACGGGGTCGTCGATGGCCTGCTTCAGCGCCACGCACCAGGCCTCGAAGGTGCCCACGCTCGGCTCCGGCGCCAGCGCCGCCTCGGCGTCGAGGTGGGCGCCCAGCTCGGCGGCGCGGTCGCGCGCGAAGTCGGCCACCGCGGCCTGCCACGCCTTGAGGTCGGCCCTGGCGTCGCGCAGGCCCTGCGGCGTGGGCGCGCGCATCTCGCGGTGCGCCGCCTTCACCTCGTTGCGCCACCTGTCGAGCTCGCCGCTGGTGGGGAACAGCTCGCTGAGCGCCTGCAGGTCCTTGTCGAGCTCGGCGAGCCCCTTGCGCACCAGGGCGGCGTCGGCGTGGAAAGCGGCGCGCTCCTTGGCGCTGCGCCGCGCCTTGGCGGCGGCCACGTAGGCGGTGCGCACGGCGTCCGCGGCGGTGCGCAGGGCGGTGGTGAGCGTGCGGAACGGGCGCCACCCGCGCAGGAGGTCGTGCCCCACGGTGGCCACGGCGACCGCCGGGAGGACGGCCACCACCCCCCACGTGGCCCCCAGGGCAGCCCGCAGGCTGGCGCCCCAGTCCCCGGCCACGTCCGGCCACACCGCGGCCGACACCCCCCACAGGCCGGCGACGAGGACGACGTAGCCGAGCAGGACGCGCGGCCACCACGAAGGGTTGCGCCTGAGCAGGAAGAAGCCGCCCAGCACGAGCGGCGGGACGGCCAGGCAGTAGGCGGCCCAGCCGACGTTGCCGGCCAGCGCCCCGCGGACGGTCCGCCCCAGCTCCCCCGAGGGGATCGCGGGCACGAGGACGCCGACGAGGAAGAGGCCCGCGGCCGTCAGCACCAGGCCCAGCGCCTCGATGTCGGGGGTCTTCTCTCCCTGACGTTCCCGTTCCCGTCGGCCCTTACGCACGGAGCCGAGTCTACCGCCTCGGGGGGAGGGGCCCGAGGGGAGAAGTGGTACACTTCGCCGCGACCTGTCCCTATGTGAAGCTGTGAACCGGATGAGAGTGCGGCCGTGAAGGGCTGGGGCTACAAGACCGGTGGCCCAGGGCCCGTGTTCACGTTCGGGCTGTGGGGCTTGGCCGCCACGGCCGTGGTGTCGCTGCTGCTCTCGGCCGGCGAGTTCCGGCCGTGGCACGGCTTCCTCACCGCCGTGCCGTTCATGGCCGCCACCGCCTGGTTCGGCTGGTCGGTGGCGGCGTTCCTCGTGCCCATCGTCCTGCTGCTGGTGTGGGGCGTGGACGCCTCGGCCTCCGGCACCCCGCTGGGCACGGCGGCCTACGTGGAGCTCACGGTCACGATGCTGCTGGCCACCGTGGTCGGCGACCGCATGCACCGCGTCTGGCGCGACTCCGAGGCCAGGGCGCACGTGAACGAGCGCCGCGCCCGGCTGCTGCAGCAGGCCGCGCTGGAGCTGAACCAGGCCGACGACGCCGCCCATCTCTTCTCCGCCGCCCCACGCCTGCTGTCCGACATCCTCACCTTCACGCACGCCGAGCTGTTCGTCCCCGAGGGGGACGGCCTCACCTTGGCGAAGGCGTGGCGCTGGGACGTGAAGCCCGGCTTCCGCGTGCCGGTCACCTCGGTGATCGGCCGGGCCTACCGCACCGGCGAGCCGCAGTACGTGCCCGACACGGCGCGGGACTCGGAGTTCATCGTCGCCCCCGGCGCCGAACCGACGCGCTCGGAGCTGGCGCTGCCGGTGAAGGTCGGCGGCGAGGTGAGGGCGGTCATCAACCTCGAGCACACCGCACCCGACGCCTTCACGAACGACGACCACGACACCCTGCGCGCCTTCACGCGGATCGTCGCCGAGGTGCTGGAGCGCCTGGACGCCAGGGCCGCGCTCGACGCCGAGCGCCGTGAGCAGGAGTTCCTGGCGCGCCTCTCCCACGCCCTCCTGCACGCCGACGACGCGAAGCAGGCGGCGAGCACCGCGGTCACCGACCTGGTGCGCCTCCTCGGCCTCGACGCCGGGGCGGTCCTGGAGCTGAAGCAGGCGCGGCTGCGGCCGCTGGTGCGCGTCGGCGCCGTGCCGCCGGCCCTGGCCGGCCTCGCCGACGAGGGGCTCGAGTTCGCCGGACTGCTGAAGGAGTCGTGGCTGCACGGCCGCCAGGTGCACGCGGTCGACCTGCACGAACGGTGCGGCGGCGACGCCACGTTCTCCTGGCTGGGGGGCGAGGACGGCGTGCGGACCGCGCTGATCACGCCGCTGCAGAACAACCAGGGCGACGTCAGGTACCTCTTGGCCCTGGCCAGCCTGGGCCGGCCGAAGCCGCTCAGCGAGCGCCAGCTCACGCTGGTGGGCCGCGCCGCCGAGGCGTTGGGCGCGGCCTTGAGCCGCGTGGTGCTGAACCGGCAGCTCTTCAGGACCCTCGACGTCATCGGCCAGCTAGCCCGCGCCGAGGCCCCCAGCACGCTCTTCCAGCGCGCGGCCGAGGCGGCCGTGGACCTGATCATCGGCGCCGAGGCCGCCAGCGTGCTGGTGCGCGACGGCGACCTCTACCGCTTCGAGGCGGCCGTGGGCTACGACCTGGACGCCATCAAGGAGGGCGCCGGGCCGTTCACCCTGACCGAGCAGCTGCGGTGGTACGCCGGCTCCGAGGCCGACTTCCGCCGCGGCATCGGCCGCATCGCGCGCGGCGACGACGTCATGCGCTTCTCGATCGCCAGCTCCGACGAGCGGACCCCCGCGAACCTCTCGGCCGCGCGCGTGCCGGACATCAAGGCGAACATCGTCATCCCCATCACCGAGGGCTCCGAGGTCGTGGCGCTGCTGAACGTCGACAGCTTCTCCAGCGAGTCGGCCTTCTCCTCGAACTCGCTGCGCATCGCCGAGGCGTTCGCGCAGCACATCGCCGTGATCGTCAGGCAGGTGGAGCAGGTGCGGCGCCTGGAGGAGAGCCTGGTCACCGACGTCCTCACCCGCCTGGGCAACCGCGAGGGGTTCCAGCGGCGCCTGCAGGCCGAGCTGGCGCGCGCCGAGCGGTACGGCCACCCCCTGAACCTGGTCATGGTGGACCTGGACAACTTCAAGCAGATCAACGACCGGTTCGGCCACGCCGCCGGCGACGCCGCCCTGGTGGCGGTGGCCGAGTCGCTCACCAGCCACCTCCGCTCCTCGGACCACGCCTTCCGCTGGGCGGGCGACGAGTTCGTGCTGCTGCTCCCCGAGGTGAAGCCCGAGGAGGCGCACGCCGCCGCCGAGAGGTTCGCCGAGCTCGTGACGCGCATCGAGGTGCACGGGGTGGGCCTGTCGGCCTCGGTGGGCGTGGCGTCCTACCCGGTGGACGGCCACGACCCGGAGACGCTGCTGAGGCGCGCCGACGACCTGATGTACTTCCGCAAGCAGCGGGGCCGCGCGCCGCAGACCGCCTGAGCGGGGCGACGGGCCCGGCCCGTCGGCGCCGCCGGCGAAGGGCGCGCGACCGACCACGCGCGGGGCCGCGCCGGCTCAGGCCGCGGGGAGCTCCTCCTCGTCGAGGTCGGCCGGGTCGACGTCGGGCGGCACCGACACGAACTCGCGGCGGCTCAACACGTAGTCCTCGAGCACGACCTTCAGGAACGCCACCGTGGGCACGGCCAGCAGGGCCCCCACGAGGCCGAACATCCCCAGGCCGGCCATGATGGCCAGCAGCACGGTCACGGGGTGCAGGTTCGTGGAGCGCGAGAGCACGAGCGGCGAGAGCAGGTTGCCCTCGAGCTGGTTCGCGACCACGAAGACGACGATGGCGAGCAGCGCCGTGAGGGGGCTGACGGTGAGGGCCAGGAGCACCGCCGGCACGGCGCCGATGACCGGCCCCAGGTAGGGCACGAGGTTGAACACGGCCGCCAGGAACGCGATGGCCGTGGCCAGCGGCACGCCCAGGACCGTGAGGCCGATCCAGATGAACACGCCCAGGATGGCGGTGATCATCAGCTGGCCCCTCAGGTACCCGCCGACGGCCGTGTCGGCCTTCTCGCTCACCTCGGCGACGATGCCGTGGTACCGCGTGGGCACCAGCCGCCGGAACTGCGCCGAGAAGCGCGGGTAGTCGTACAGGAAGTAGACGCTGGCCAGCACGACCAGCACGATCTGCAGGCCTGTAGAGATCACGACCGTGGCGCCGGTGTAGAGCAGGCCGGGGCCGCGGCTCAGGAAGCCCTCCATGAGCTGCGCGAAGTCGCTGCCCAGCTGCTGCAGCGCGGCGATGATGCGGTCCCTGATCTCGGAGCCGAGGATGCCCTGCGGGTCCACCTCGTCAAGCCCGTCGGAGAAGAAGAAGGGGATGCGGTCGAGGAACGTCACCACGCGCGCCTGCACGTTGGAGAAGATGCGCGACAGCGTCTCGAACGCGTCGGGGAGCAGGTTGACGAAGTTCGCGGCCTCGGTCACCACCTGGCCGATCAGCATCGACCCGACGGCGATGAGGCCGCCGAGCAGCACGTAGGTGATGAAGACGGCCAGGCCGCGGCTCAGGCGCAGGCGCATGAGCAGCCCGACGAACGGGTTGAGGATGTAGGCGAGCAGGAAGCCGAAGAGGCCCACCTGGAGAGCGAACGTGTAGCCGCCCCTGGCGCGCCACAGGACGACGAGGACCAGGACGATGAGGAGCACGTACACGACGGCGCGCACCCACGGGTGCCGCCACGCCCAGCGGAGGGCGGGCAGCTGCTCCTCGGCCGGTCGCGGGTCGGGAACCAAGGCGCCCCCCTTCATGGCCCCACGAACAGGGACGCGGCCTCGAGCCTCACCTGCTCAGGCGTCAGGCCCTCACCGAAGTACGTGTCCTCGGCGGGCCACACCTCGAAGCGCAGGCGCGCCCCGTCGCGACCGCCCGACACCCCGGCGTCGGTGCCGGAGTTGCCCACGTAGCCCACCACCTGGCCACGATACACAGAGCGCCCGACGCTCACGCCGCTGGCCACACGCGACAGGTGCCCGTAGCGCAGCACCGTGCCGTCGGCGGTCTGGACCCACACCTGGCGGCCCCTGAGCCGGTCCAGCTCGGCCTCGCTGGCCCCGTCCGCGACGTCGGCGAGCAGGCTCTCCCACCCCTCGGGGGTGAGCTCCACGTAGCTCGTGTCGGCCCTGATCACCTGGCCGGCGGCCGCGGCGATGACCGCGGCACCGTAGGTCACCGGCACCTCGACGTCGCCGTCCACGAAGTCGAAGCCGTGGCTGACGCCGGCGCGGTAGGGGCGCGGCGCGCCGGGGAGGTTGGCGTCGCTGCGCGGGAGCCGCGCGCCCGGCAGCGGGAACCACAGCCCCTCGGGACCGTAGGAGGCGGCCGCGCTCAGGTCGGCCGGGGCGGCGGCCGGCGGGGGCTCGGCCGCGGGGTCCGCCGCGCGCTCTCGCTGGGCGGGGCGCGAGAACGCCACGACGGAGACGACCACCGCGTAGAGGGTGACGCCCGCGAGAACGTACCAGCCGGGCTTGACGCTGCGCACTGGCGGAGTCTAGCTCAGGGCCGCGCCGCCCTCGCTGTGGAGCACCAGCAGCAGCGGCCGGTGCCCGCCGTGCTCGACGCGCCGCGTCACGGCGGCCCGCCAGCCGCCCTCGCGCAGGATCCGCTCGACCAGCCTGACCTCGTGGCTCAGTAGCGCGAAGCGGCCGCCCGGCGCCAGGTGCCGGCGGGCGGCGGCGAACAGCGCGCGGTAGAGCGCCTCGTTGGCGGCGTGGTCGCCCACGGCGTCGCCCCACGGCGCGTCGGCGGCCACGACGTCGAAGTCGCCCGGCACGCGGAACCCCGGACGCGCCACGTCGTCCACCACGACCTCCGCGTCGCTCAGGCCGGCCGCCGCGAGGTTGCGGCGCGCGCACGCCACGGCCTCGGCCGACACGTCGACGCCCACGTACGGCCCGCCCGGGCCAGCCAGCGCCCGCTCCACCAGCAGCGTGCCCGAGCCACACATCAGGTTCAGGTAGGAGCCGCCGGGGCCGGCGAGGTCGGCCATGGCCGCCGCCACCGTGGCGTTCGCGCCGCCGGGCAGGTTGCAGACGCGCCACGCCCGCGTCGAGAGAGGGCGTGGCGTGAGCCGCAGCAGCACCTCCCAGCCGGCGCCGGCGCGGCGGAAGCGGGCGAGCAGCTCGCCCTCGTCGGGGTCGTGGACGAGGCCGGTCGCCGCGGTCAGGGAGTCGGCGAGGCGGAGGAAGACCGGGGAGTCGGCACCGGCGGCGGCGAGCCTGAAGCTCCTCATGCCCCCGGCCGCCGCGACCTCGCGCGCGGCGGCGGCGAGACGTCGGTGCGCGGCGTCGCCCAGGAGCGCCTTGGGCCTGGGCACGTCGAAGAACAGCGCGCGGTAGACGGCCGAAGCGAGGCGCGAGCGCCTCAGCACGGCGCCCACCTGCCCATGGTCGAAGCGGACCTCGCCGCGTCCCGGCGCGACGGGCGCGGCGCCGAGGCGGCGCAGCTCCTCGGCGGCCAGGTCCTCCAGGCCGGTGACGACGTCGGCGACGAAGCGCGCGCTGGCCACGCCGCATGGTAACGGCCGCCCACGCGCCCGACGGGGCTGCCGCCGGGCGCGGCTATGATGTGGGGGTGCCTCGACCCAGCCCAGCCTCGGCCGTGGCCGGCCGCTGACGATGCCATGACGGGCGCCTGCTACCTTCGTCTCGGCCGCACCGGCGGCCCGGGACCCAGCTAGCGCATGCAGACGACCGTCAGGGGCATCAGCAGGCCGCGCGTGACCGCCGCCAGGCGGCGGGAGTGGCTGACCGGCTACCTGTTCGTGCTGCCGGCGGCGGCGATCATCGGGGTCTTCGGCATCTTCCCCATCGGCTACGCCATCTACATGAGCCTGCACCGCTGGCGCATCCGCAAGGGCGCGTTCATAGGGCTCGAGAACTACCTGGACGTCGTGGGCGACTGGTGGGGCGCCTTGGCCTTCTTCGGCGGGCTGCTGCTGGTCCTCGCCGCCCACTGGCTGTGGACCGACGCCTTCAGGCGCGACGAGGGGACCGTGCCCCTGTTCGCCCGGCTGCTGGGCGCGCTGGTGCTGCTCGGCTCCGGGGTGTCGGCCTCGCTGGGCTGGCGGCTCATGACACAGGAGGGCGACAGGCGGTTCCTCGCCGGACTGACCCGCACCGTCTACTACGGCTTCGGCTCCGTGCCGGTGCAGATCGTGCTGGCGCTGGTGATCGCCACGCTGCTGTTCCAGAACCTGCGCGGGCAGGAGCTCTTCCGCATGCTCTACTTCCTGCCCTACGTGACGCCGGCGGTGGCGGCCGCGGCGGTGTTCAGGAACATCTTCAGCCCGCGGCCCGAGCGCCCGGCGAACACGGTCCTCGAGTGGCTGGGCCTGCCCACGCAACAGTGGCTGTTCGAGACTCGGCCCGTCAGCCAGGTCCTGTTCGGCGGCCTGCTCGACAGGCTGGGCATCGAGCTCACCGGCTTCTGGGCGGGGCCGTCGCTGGCGCTGGTGACCGTCATCGTCTTCGGCATCTGGACCTACACCGGCTACAACGCCGTGATCTTCCTCGCCGGCCTCGGCAACATCCCCAAGCAGCTCTACGAGGCCGCGGCCATGGACGGCGCCACGCGCGTGCAGCAGTTCAGGCACATCACGGTGCCGCTGCTCTCGCCGGTGACCTTCTACCTGACCGTACTCGGCTTCATCGGCACGTTCCAGGCGTTCACCCACATCTACGTGATGCGCTCGCCGAACACGCGCGACGCCGTGGACACCGCCTCCATCGTGATCTTCGACACCTTCTACGGCCGCAACAACTTCAGCCTGGCCGCGGCGCAGTCGGTGATCCTCTTCGTGATCATCCTCATCCTGACGCTGCTGCAGAACCGCTTCTTCGGCCGGAGGGTGTTCGGTGGCTGACCAGGCCCTGAGGCGGACCGCCGTCGAGCGCGCGCCCGCGCGCACCGTGACGCGCGAGCCGTACGAGTTCAGGCTCTCGCACCTGCCCGCCTACCTGGCCCTGGTCGTCGGGGCCGTCATCTCGATGAGCCCGTTCCTCTACATGGTCTCGACCAGCCTCATGACCCTCGGCGAGACGATCAACCGCCGGCTCCTGCCGCGCACCCCGCAGTGGGTGAACTACCGGACGGCCTGGTCGGAGGCCGACTTCGCCCTCTACTTCCGCAACAGCGTGATCATCACCGCGCTCGTGATCGTGGGCGTGCTCGTCACCTGCACGCTGGCCGGCTACGCCTTCGCCCGCATCGAGTTCCCCGGCCGGGAGGCCATCTTCCTGGTCCTGCTGGCCACGCTGATGATCCCCGGCACGGTGACGTTCCTGCCCAACTTCCTGATGGTCAGGGGCGAGGTCATCCCGTGGGGCAGCTGGCTGAACACGCTGCCGGCGCTCACGGTGCCGTTCATGTCGACGGCGTTCATCATCTTCCTGTTCCGGCAGTTCTTCATGGGCATCCCCCACGAGCTGTACGACGCCGCGCGCATCGACGGCGCCGGGCACGTGCGCTTCCTCACCGCGGTGGTGGTGCCCATGAGCAAGCCGGTCATCATGACCGCCACGCTGCTGACCTTCGTGACGTCGTGGAACGAGTTCCTCTGGCCGCTGCTGGTGACCACGACCCCGCGGTGGCGGCCGTTGGGCGTGGGCCTCTACACGTTCATCTCCGAGGCCGGGCCCCAGACCCACCTGCTCATGGCGGGCGCGGTCATCACCGTCCTGCCCGTCCTCGTCGTCTACTTCGTGACCCAGAAGCAGTTCACCGAGGGCATCGCGACCTCGGGCCTGAAGGGGTGATGAAGCCTAGGACCACCGCGTGTACGACCGACCGACACCACGCGACTAACATCAGTGGAGGCAGCAACGCCCACGGGGCCCGCAGCGGGCCCGTCACCAGAGAGGGAGCGCACATGAAGCTACGGAGACTGTTCCTCGCCACGGTGCTCACGCTCGCCACCGGCGCCGTCCTGGCCCAGGGCGGCCTCGAGGGGGTCGACTGGGACGGCGTCGACCCGTCCGGCCAGACCGTCACGTTCTGGCACCAGCACACGCAGGAGCGCGAGACCGCCCTGCAGGAGATCATCAGGGAGTTCAACGAGACGAACGAGTACGGCATCACCGTCGTCGCCGAGTACCAGGGCGGCTACGGCGACATCTTCCAGAAGATGCTGGCGCTGCTCGGCACGTCCGACACCCCCAACATCGTCGTCGCCTACCAGAACCAGGCCGCCACGTACCAGCTCGTGGACGGTCTCGTGGACCTGAACCCGCTGGTCGAGTCGGAGCGTTGGGGCCTCTCCGAGGAGGACATCGCCGACTTCTTCCCCGGCTTCTGGAGCTCGGACGTCTTCCCCAGCTTCGAGGACAAGCGCCTCGGCATCGCGCCCAACCGCTCGATGGAGATGCTGTACTACAACATCGACTGGCTGGCCGAGCTGCGGGCGGCCGGGCACATCGACTTCGACGGCCCGCCCACCACGCCCGAACAGTTCAGGCAGGCCGCCTGCGCCGCCACCGAGAACCCGTTCTCCGGCGCCACCGCCACGGGTCCCAGCGTCGGCTACGAGCTCGCCTCCGACGCCAGCCGCTTCGCCTCCTGGACCTTCGCCTTCGGCGGCGACGTCTTCGACTACGAGAACGGCAGGTTCACCTACGACTCCCCCGCTGCCGTCGAGGCCATGACGTTCCTGCAGGAGCTGTTCGCCGCCGGCTGCGGCGCGCTCACGACCGAGGCGTTCGGCGACCAGACGAACTTCGGCGCCGGCCGGACCCTGTTCACCGTCGGCTCGTCCTCGGGCCTGCCCTTCTACGCCAGCGCCGTCTCCGAGGGCGCCGGCCACGAGTGGAGCGTCGCGGCGATCCCGCACACGACCCCCGAGCCGGTCATGAACATCTACGGCGCCTCCGTCAGCCTCCCGGCGGGCCACACCCCCGAGGAGACGCTGGCCGCCTGGGTCTTCCTGAAGTACTACACGGGCACCGAGGCGCAGGCCGCGTGGGCCGCCGCCAGCCAGTACTTCCCCGTGCGCCAGAGCGTCGCGGCGAACCTGGGCCCCGTCTTCGAGGAGGTCCCCGGCTACGAGGTGGCGTTCAACCTGCTGCCCTACGGCGTGGCCGAGCCGCCCGTGCCCGGCTACGACTTCG
>CAZGXF010000080.1:0-11595 GCA_964529575.1 uncultured bacterium | reverse complement strand
ACGCCGACCCCGGCTTCTACGCCAGGCTAGAGGAGACCTCGGCGGAGCTGGAGCGCGGCCTGCGCGCCGGGGCGTCCGCGGCCGGCGTCGAGGTGACGGTGAACCGGGTCGGCTCGATGCTCACCGTGTTCTTCGCGCCCGGCCCGGTCCGCGACCTGGCCGGCGCCAGGCGCTCCGACATGGGCCGGTTCGCGCGCTGGTTCCACGGGTTGCTCGCGCGCGGGGTCTACTGGCCCCCGAGCCAGTTCGAGGCGGCCTTCGTCTCGGGCGCCCACTCGCGCGACGACATCGCCACGGTCGTGGCCGCGGCGGCGGAGGCGTTCGGCGAACTAGGGGGCTGAGCGCGCTACGGGCGCGCCGCGTCTACGGGCGCGCGCGCCGGCTCGCACTGCCGAGGGCGAGGCGAGCTCAGGAGAGGCCGTACGACTCCTCGAGCCGGCGCACCCGCGCGCGGGCCAGGGCCAGGCGCGGGTCGCCGGCCGAGAGCGCCTGGGCCGCGGCCTGCCAGAACTCGAGGTCGTCGCCCAGGCGCTCGGCGAGGTCGTAGAGGGCGTCGGGGTCGCCGGCGAGGAGCACGGCCTGCCGCAGCTCCTCCTCCACCGTCCAGCGCAGCTCCTGCACGCCGGGCGCGTCGCTCTGCGGCAGCAGGGGCCCGCGCATCAGGTTCACGGCCTCGCGCACGCGGTTCGCCTTGACGTAGTCGCGCACCTGGAGCACGTCGGCCTCGTACGGGAGCTGGAAGCGGTAGGGGGCGTCGCTCACGGGCAGCAGCTGCCTGAGGCGCGTGACGAGGCTGCGCATGCCGCCGCTGGTGAAGGGCGGGTGGCCCTCGGAGACCAGGAAGTCGTTCAGCTCGTCGCGCGTGATGCCGTCCGGGTGCAGGGCCAGGGCCAGGGCCGCCTCGACGAGACGCGGCGGGAGCTGCACCTCCTCGCCCTCGAGGCGGCACTCGAACGCGCCGAAGAAGCGGAACGTGAGGGGCGTGCGCGGCACGGACAGCGTGGACCACACGCCCTCGAAGGCGCGTGCCGGCCCGCTCAGCACCCGCAGGCCGACGCGGCTGAGGCCGCTGAGGAGCGGCACCAGGTCGCGCGGCACGTTGTGCGCCGCGCCGCCGCTGGCGAGGAGGTAGTAGAGGGCGGCCGTCAAGCGCTGCTCGGCGATCAGCTCCGGGGCCAGCAGCGCCTCGAGCAGGTCGTCCGCCGCCGTCGCCTCGGCGGTGACGGCGCCGACCATCCCCGTGGCGAGGGCCGCCAGCTTGCGCTCGTGGCTCTCCCCCGGCGAGGAGACCTCCCAGACGTCGGCCGCGACCCGCCTGGCGTCGGCGACGCGGTCGAGCTCGAGCAGCACGCGCACGAGCTGGTAGCCGTAGCGGGCGCGGGCCTTGCGCTGGCTGGCGTGGTAGGTGGCGTTGAAGAGCTCCAGGGCCTCGGCTGGCCGGCCCTCCGCCAGCTCCAGCAGCCCCAGCGTGCTGCGGAACCCCACGGCCAGGCCGGGCAGGCTCCCCTCCACGAGCGCCTGGGCGTCCTCGAGCATGTTGCGCAGGCCCACCAGGTCGCCGGTCATGATGCGCGCCATCGCCAGCTGGTTGATGATCTGCAGGCGCCGGCTGCCGTCTTGCACCTGCTCCCTGTCCACGACGTCGAGCGCCCAGCGTGCCCAGCTAGCCGCGCGGGCGTACTCGCCCATGTGGAGGAGCTGCGAGGCGAGGCTGTAGGCGTTGCGGGCCACGTCGTAGGAGGTGCCGTGCTCCTCGGCCAGCCGCACGCTCTCCCGCAGGAGCTCGACCGACTTCTCGGGGTTCGGGTGCAGCCGGCCGTACTGCCACAGCGTCAGCGGCGTGCGCCGGGCGCCTACCGCCTGCTCGGCCATCGCGAAGCCCTCGTCGCGCGGCAGCGTGCCCGCGCGACGCGCTCGCAAGGCGGGGGCCATGTGGGCCGCGAGGTAGGCGTCCACGTCCGCCAGCGCGGACTGGTAGTCGTTGGCCGCGAAGCCAGCCAGGAGGCGCCACTCGAGGACCCGCTCGCTGTGCGCGTGCGACTCGGGCAGAGCCGAGAGCAGCACGTGGAGGCGCCCCAACAGCCCCTCCGACTGGAAGCGCGGGCCCGCGTGCTTGAGGATGTCGTCGACGAGGTCTGGTGCCCTGAGCACGGCCAGCTCGAGGGCCGAGACGGGGTCCCCCTCGCGCATGTAGGCGTAGACGGCCTGTCTGACGTCGACGAGCTCGGGGGCGGACTCCGGCAGCAGCGGGCCGTCGGGCGACGGCACGTGCAGGCGCGGCATGCCCGCGGCCTGCTGGGCGGCCGTCGTCAGGTCGGTGAACCTGCCGTCCGCGGCGCGCCACAGCTCGTCCACCGCCTCGGGCCCCAGGCCGCCCGGCACGATAGCGGCGGCCTCCTCGCGGGTGACGCGCAGGTACTCCTCGTCGAGGACGA
Source organism: uncultured bacterium (assembly GCA_964529575.1). Classification (GTDB taxonomy): domain Bacteria; phylum Deinococcota; class Deinococci; order Deinococcales; family Trueperaceae; genus DASRWD01. The sequence goes on along the minus strand of CAZGXF010000080.1, from coordinate 9,160 downwards.
GGCAGCGGCCCAGCACCTCCTCGCCGCCCGGGAGGTCGCCCCGCACGTCGAGCACGACCGCGTAGCCGTTGCCGTGGAGGTCGAGGAGGTCGGAGAGGAACGGCTGCTCCAGGTCGGCCGTGGTGACCGCGAAGCGCAGCGGCCTGAGGTCGACGCGGTAGCGAGCCAGCGCCGCCAGGTGCGACCTGTAGGGGAGCGCCAGCGAGAGCAGCGGCGCGGCGAGCTCGCCGTTCACCGCCCTGGCGAGCGCGTTGCCCTGCGCGACCTGGTCGCCCCAGGGGTCGAGCTCGAACCAGGCCAGCGGGCCTTGCTGACGCAGCGCCTCGATGACGAAGGGAACACCGAAGGCCTCGCCGCCGCGCAGCGCTACGGGCCTATCGGACCCTCTCACGGCCTCGGCGACGCGCGGCAGCCACATGGCGCCAAGGATAGCGCCGCCGGGGCACGTATCGGTCCAGAGGACCTACCAGGCGGCCGGCGCGCCCCACGCGCGGCCGCCCACGTTCGTGCCTAGGTCAGGCGGCGGCCAGCCCGAGCGGCACGACGCCGCTGACCTCGGCGCCCCGCGCCGTAACCCCGTTCTCCTCTTCGACCCGTTCCGCCGCCGCGATCGAGCTGAGCAGCGCGACGTCACGGACGACCAGTCTGTCCCCTACGAACTGGAACCGCGTCGAGCGCTGTAGACGCGCGAGTGCTTCTGCTCTGTCCACTGCCTACCTCCCTGGTAGTGCCGCCAGGTTAGGTGCAGGCCCGTTTCATGGGCGCTTCAGCGAGCCGGCCCCCCGCTTCATCAGGCTGAAGCGGGTTTGAAGCGCCCCCGGTAGTAGCTTTCACCCATCTCAGGAGGTACTCATGTTCAACAAGCTCGCTCGTGTGTTCGCCGTCAGCCTCACCGTCCTCGGCCTCGCCTTCGGCTCCGTTCAGGTCAGCAACGCCTTCACGGCCGACGCCGTCGTGGCCGACAGCCTCGGCCAGCGCGGCGAATGGGACCCCGGCTGATCCGCAAGGTCCGCTGAGCCGCACCCGACTGACCACGGCGCGCTGATCGCCGGGGGGAGCCCGCAGGGGCTCGCAGCGCGACCGGAAAGGACGCAGGACTCCGCGAACGCGGTCCTCCCTGCCCACGCCATCTCGACCAAGGAAGCCCGCAGAGAGCCGCAGAGTGCCTGAACTCAAGAGCATGCCCCCGTTGCACGAACTGGGCTTCCAGTACCAGCCGATCGTCGGCTTCGACGCCAGCGAGCCCTTCTGGGCCGAAGCGTTGGTGCGCTGGCGCCTGCGCGACGGCACCGTCCGCGGGCCGCTGCACGTACTGCCCCACTGGCTCACCGAGCAGCGCCAGGACGTCTTCACGCGCTTCTGCCTCGAGCGCGCGGCGGCCGCCCTCGCCGAGCACCGCGACGCGGTCGTCTCGGTGAACCTGAGCCCGACCCAGGTCACGCATCCGCAGACGCTCTCGAGCCTCGAAGGCCTCCTGCCCGAGGTGAGGCGGCGCCTGAGGATCGAGCTCACCGAGCAGCGCTTCGGCGACTCGAAGCGCCTCTGGAACAGCCTGGCCACGCTGCGCCAGCGCTGCGGCGCCCTGCTCCTCGACGACGTCACGGTGAGCGACGCCGCCGACCGCATCCCGTCCTCCGACCTCATCGACGGCGTGAAGGTGGACCGCAGCGTCACCGCCGCCCTCGCCGACCGCGACGGCCGCGGCACCGTCGAGCGCTTCGTGCGCGGCCTGTGCGAGCGCTTCCCCGTCGTGGTGATGGAGGGGGTCGAGGACCCCGCGATCTGCGACGGCCTCCGCGAGCTGGGGGCGACCCACGTGCAGGGCTTCGGCATCGGCCAGCCCGCGCCGGAGCTGGTGCCCGCGCTCCACGAGCCGCGCCTGCCCGAGGTCGAGGCGGCGACGGCCAAGGCGGTGCGCCTGCGCCTCGGCACCTTGATGCTCGCCGAGGGCGACTCCGAACTGCACGCCTGATACCGCAGGACGTTCGTCACTTGTCAGGCCGACACTGGACCGCTACACCGACATTTTCGCCATAACGTAGGGACGGTTGTCCCAAGGCGGCGCGAACCACCACTGCTACGTTCGTCGTGACATGCACACGACCGTGACAGGAGGTCCGTCGTCATGAAACGCCCGCAGTACTTCGTCTTGGCCTGGTTCGCCGTCGTGGCCGTGGCCGTAGGCTTCGCCCTGGCCCAAGGCGACGGAGCCGCCCGGAGTTCCGACCCGCCGCCGCAGGCGGAGGCGCCGGCCGCGCTCCAGGACGACCAGCTCTTCCAGGTCGCCACCAGCCTCTTCGCTCCCCTGCCCGACCTGGCCGACGACCCGGACCGGCCCGTGACCGACGAGAAGGTCGAACTGGGCAAGATGCTGTGGTACGACACCCGCCTCTCGCTCTCCGGCGGCTTCTCGTGCAACAGCTGCCACAACCTGGCGACCTACGGCGTCGACAACCTGCCCACCTCGCTGGGCCACGGCTGGGCGATCGGCCCTCGCAACGCGCCGACCGCGCTCAACGCCGCCGTGCACGCCTCGCAGTTCTGGGACGGCCGCGCTCCCGACGTCGAGGCGCAGGCCCAAGGCCCGATCCTGAACCCCATCGAGATGGGCACGCCCTCGGCCGAGTTCGCCACCGAGCGCATCGCCTCGATCCCCACCTACGTCGAGCTCTTCGAGCGCGCCTTCCCCGGCGAGGAGACCCCGCTCACGTACGAGAACATCGCGAACGCGATCGCCTCGTTCGAGCGCACCCTGCTCACTCCCGCCCGCTTCGACGCCTACCTGGCCGGCGACGCCGACGCCCTCACCCCCCTCGAGAAGGAGGGCCTGCAGGTCTTCGTCCAGACCGGCTGCGCCGGCTGCCACAACGGAGCGGCGCTGGGCGGGAACAGCCTCCAGCGCTTCGGGGTGGTCGAGTCGTACTGGGAGGCCACCCGCGACTACGTGACGATCGACTCGCCCACCATGCCCATGGACGTCGGTCGCTTCGCCGTCACCCACGACGAGTCCGACCTGTACGTCTTCAAGGTGCCTTCGCTGCGCAACATCACGCGGACGTACCCGTACTTCCACGACGGCTCGGTGTGGAGCCTGGAGGACGCCACGCAGGTGATGGCGCGGGTGCAGCTCGGCCGCGAGCTGACCGAGCACGAGCTCCACGCGCTGATGGCCTTCTACGAGACCCTCGAGGGCGAGATCCCGGCCTACGCCCTGCAGCTTCCCGTGCTGCCCGCCTCGACGGAGGCCACGCCGAAGCCCGACTTCCGCTGACCCTCCTCTCTCCCTAGGGCGCGCGCCGCCCGGCCGAGCTGGTCGGGCGGCGCGTCCTCGTCAGCGCAGAAGCGCGCTCCTCCGCTTAGGAGACCCCGGGCTCCAGCAGCACGACCTCGCGCCGCACCGGGTCGACCTGCGCCAGACAGCCGAAGGGCAGCACCGTCTGCGGGCTGGTGTGCCCGAAGTCCAGGTTCGCCACCACGGGCATGTCGGTGCGGCCGAACTCGGCCAGGACGAGCAGCACCGCCTCCTGGAGGAGCCAGTGCTGCTCGGCCGAGTAGCGCATCGGCCGCGCCAGCAGCAGGGCGGCGGCGCGCTCCAGGACCCCCTGCGAGCCGTAGTTGCGCAGGAAGCGCGTCACCTGGGTCACGCTGGGCGCCTCCTCGCTCGTCTCCAGGCACAGCACCGCGCCCTGCCATCGCTCGGGCGCCGGCCACCACGGCGTGGCCTTGAGGAACTCCAACACCTCCACGTTGCCGCCCGTCAGGCGGCCCGCGACGGGGGCGGAGCCCTGCAGCCACACCGGTCCCTCGCTGGGGAGGAAGGCGCGCACGCGGTCGGCCGCGGCGGGGTCGCCCCAGTCGCAGAACTGCTCCGTCCACTCGGGCGAGGGCTCGAGCGCGCCCGTCCAGCCCTCGAACAGGGCCCGGCTCACGCCGCGACGCACGAACTCCCTTATCCCGCCGGCCTCGGCGAGGTCGGTCATCAGGGCGGGCCCGTGGAACGCCACGACGCCGGCGTTCTGGAAGGCGGTCAGGGTCACCGTGGCGTCGGAGAAGCCCATGAACGGCTTGGGACGCGCGCGGACGAGGTCGTGGTCCAGGTGGGGGAGGATGCGCACCGACTCGTCCCCGCCGATCACCGAGACGATGCCGCGCACCTCGGGGTTCTCGAGCGCCCAGTGGAGGTCCTCGGCCCGCGCCCGCGGGTTGGCGTAGAGCCAGGCGTCGTCGCGTAGGGCGTGCGGCGCTTCCACGACCCTGACCCCGAACGTCTCCTCGAACTGCCGCTTGCCGCGCTCGTACCTGGCCGGGAACCTGGCGGCCGTCCCGCTGGAGAGCGACACAGCGCACACGGTGTCGCCCGGCCTCAGCCGCGGCGGCTTGACGAAGGTGGTGGCGCCGGCCGCCGCGGCGCCTTCGCTCACGGAGGTCATCCCGCCAGGTTAACCCCCGTCCCGGCGGCTACTGCCAGTAGGCGATGTCGCGCAGGGCGACGCTCAGCGCCTCCCTGCCGCTCATCAGGTCGCGCCGCAACGCCCGCCTGGTCGTCCAGTTGCCGGGGCCGTCGACCTCGTACTCGAACAGCACGCGCAGGGCGGCGCTGGGGCTGAGTCGCATGACGCTGGCCAGGAAGCCGCGAGCGTCGTAGGCGTAGAAGCGCTCCTCGACCACCGTGCCCGCGGCGTCGCGGTAGCGCGTGTAGGTGGGCCTGCCCTGGGGGTCGAACCTGTGGTCGGCCTTGAGGGCCGAGATGTCCACCGCCCCCGGCCCGGCCTCCTCCGGCCCCACGGTGAGCTCGGCGCCCTCCGGCTGCGGCAGGAGGAAGCGGAGCGAGCGCAGCTCGCCGGTCGCGGCGTCGCGCTCGGCCTCGATCACGGGGCGGCCGGCCTCGTCGAGCACGAGCTTGCCCTTCGCCGTCTCGAGGTCGAGGTGGATCGTGTTGGTCTGGGGGTCGTAGAGGTACCGCTCCCGGCGGAGCATGCGCAGCTCCTCGGTCGTGAGGCTCGCCTCGAGCCCGGACTCGGCGAACCAGTGCTCACGCGTCGTGGCGTCCTTCGGCACCTCGGTGATCACACGCATCGGGCGACCCCGGAAGCCGAAGAACGCGGAGAGCGTGAACTGCCTGAGCTCTGCCATACCCCTCGGTTGCCAGGCATTATGCCGCCGTCGCCAGGACGGCGCGCGGTCCGGGACACCATTCGCCGGCCGGTCAGTCCTGGCTGGAGCCGGCACCAGCCGGGGCGCTGCCCACGGGCGCCGCCTGCCGCTCCGCGCGCCGGGGCTTGCCGGCGGCGACCAGCGCGACGCTCAGGAGCACCATCCCGAAGCCGACGAACATGCCGGCGGCGAGAGGCTCGTCGAGGAGGAGCCAGCCCCAGAAGATCCCGAAGGCCGGCGAGAGGTACGTGACCGTGGTGGCCCGGGTGGGACCGGCCTCCTGCAGGACGAAGTAGAAGACCAGGAACGCCAGCGCGGTGCACACGAGCGAGAGCCCCAGGACGGAGCCGACGACGGCGGGCGTCAGCTCGCCCACCGGCCCGTTGAACGGCAGCAGGGGCAGCAGGAGCAGCGCCGCGGCCGACTGGCCGAACGCGGAGACCGCCAGGGGCGGCTCCCCCTGCAGGCGCAGGCGCGTGAACACGGCCGCGAAGCCGTACGACGCCGCGGCCAGGAGGGCGTAGGCGATCGCCAGCACCACAGGCCTGGTCAAGGGCAGGGGCCCGAAGCCGACGAGCACCGCCACGCCCAGCAGGCCCAGGAGGAGGCCCAGCACGGCGCGGGACCCTAGCCGGTCGCCCAGCCACACGGCCGCCAGCACGGCGGTGACGATGGGCGTGGTGGCGTTGAGCGTGGCGGTGAACGACGCCGTGAGCTCGAGGCTGGCGGTGGCGAAGAGCGTGAAAGGCAACGCGCTCTGCAGCACCCCCACCACCACGTACCGCCACCAGCCGGGTCCCGGCCGTCGCAACCGCCCCGCGGCGAGACCGTAGAGGAGCAGCGCCAGCCCGGCGAGGCCCACCCGCAGCTCGATCAGCAGGAGGGGCCCCAGGACCGGCGCCGCCACGCGCATGAACAGGAACGAGGCGCCCCAGATGGCCGAGAGCGCCAGCAGAGCGAGGAGGGCCCGCGTGGACATGGCGGGAACTTACACCCTGGGAGGCCCCGGCGTCCGCGCGGACGACGCACCGCGGCGCGAGGGCGGCCGGCGCCAAGCCGAGCGGGCGTCCGGGCCCGTCCGGCCCTAGGCCGGCTCGCGGTCGAGCTCGACGCCGCCGCCCCGCTGCTTGGCCCGGTACATGGCGGCGTCGGCGCGAGCCAGCGCCGCGGCCAGGTCAACGACGCGCGGCACCACGCCCAGGCTCGAGGTGAGGTGCAGCCGCACGCCCGACACCGAGTAGGGAGCGTCCACCGAAGCGCGGACGCGCTCGAAGAACGCCTCGCTGCCGGCGTCGTCGAGGCCGCCGGCGAGGACCACGAACTCGTCGCCGCCCATACGCCCCACCAGGTCGTCCGCGCGCACCGCGGCGCGCAGGCGGTTGGCGACGTGCTTGAGCAGGTCGTCGCCCACGTCGTGACCGTGCTGGTCGTTCACGGCCTTGAAGCCGTCGAGGTCCAGGTAGCAGAGCGTGACCGTCTCCCCCAGCGCCACGGCCGACGCGATCCTCTCCCCGGCCTCGGCCTCGAAGCCGCGCCGGTTCGCCAGGCCAGTCAGGAGGTCGGTGTGGGCGAGCTCGAGCGCCCGCGACTCGTCCTCCTTGTGCGACGTGATGTCGGCGAAGGTCACGGCCACGCCGCCCCAGAACGCCGCCGCCGTGACGCGGAACCACCGCGGCCCTTCGGTGGTGGGCAGCGAGGCGTTCACGGGCGCCTCCCCCGTCCCGCTCTGGGCCTCCAGGAGCCGCTCGCGCAGCGCCTCGGTGCCGCCTAGTGGACCCTCGGTCAGCAGGTCCGTGCCGGGGCGGGCGCCGAAGGTGCGCCGGGCCGCCTCGTTGACGAACGTGACGTGCGCCCGCAGCACCCGGTGCAGCGAGCCGCTGGTGGGCTCCTCGTACCGCGGGCTGAGGAGCACCACGGCGTCGCGCGAGCTGCCGATGACGGCCTCGAGGAGGTCGCGGGAGGAGCGCAGCCGCGGCACGTAGTAGAAGAGCAGCACGAGGATGCCGTGCCACACGGCCGTGAGCAGCCCGACCCATACGCCCTGCGTGTGCCTGCCGGCGACGGCCGTGGGCAGCGTGAACTGGAGCGCCACGGCGGTGACGATCGTCAGGATCGCCGCCCACAGCGCCTCGGAGGGGCGGCGCAGCAGGAAGAACAGCAGGTAGACGATGGGGAGCGTCAGGAACGCGCCCAACAGGGCGTTCGTGTGCCGTGTCTCGGCCGGGTCGCCGGTCGCCTGCAGGTAGGCGAGCGTGGCGAGCGCCAGGGCCGCCAGCACGTAGGGGGTGGCCGCGAGCACGTACCGCCTCGGCCCGCCGCCGACGACGCCGGCGAAGGCGAGCCACAGGACCGTCGAGAGCACGACCATGTACGTGAAGGCGTCGCCGTTGCCGCCCGCCCAGCGGAGCACCAGCACCATGCCGCCCACGCCGGCGCCCGCCAGCACCAGCCACAACGCCGCGCCCCGCGCGGGGGCGAGGGTGAGGGTGGGCGTCCAGATGGAGCCCCGCGCCCCCTTCAGTGGCCCGCTGTCAGGCATCGGCGCCCCAGGCTACCGCCGCACCGTGGCCCGGTCGCGGGCGACCGTCGCACGCCGCGGGGGCGCGGGCGGGCGCGTCGCCGTCATCGCGACGCCGCCCTGGCCTTCGTCGATCGCTTCGCCTCGCCCTCGCCCTGACCCGCGCGGCTCGACCGCTCCTCCTGCGGGTTCGTCACCGCTTCGCCGTCGGGGGTGATGACCTTGGACCGGCGCGGGTCGAAGGCGTAGCCCTCCGGCAGGACGTGCAGGGTCACGCCCGAGAGGGCCAACGGGGCGTCCTCGCCGACGTTGGCGGCGTTCGAGTAGGTCACGCGGCCGTCGAAGACGATCACGACGCCGTGGCCGACGACCGTGTACCGCTCTCCCAGCCGCACGTCGAGGGCGGTGTCGGCGTCGATGCCGATGCCCAGGACCTGCGAGTTCTGGGCGAAGATCGTGAGGAGGCGCGACTCGCGGCCACGTTCGTTGAAGTGCGTGTCGATGACGGCGTCGCGCATGAACCCCAACCCCACGCCGAGGCGCACGTCGGAGCGCCTGACCGTGCCGTCGTCGGCGCCGCCGACGATCATCACGCTGCCCAGCGCCGCCGCGCCGGCGCTCGTGCCGGCCACCAGGTAGCCGCCGGCGGAGAAACGCTCGCGGACGGCCTCGCCCGCCCGCGTGCCCGCGAGCACCGACGTGAAGCGCAGCTGGTCGCCGCCGGTGAAGAACACGGCCGTCGAGTCCTCGACGTGCGCCAGGAGCTCCTCGGCCTCGGCGTCGGAGCGGTGCTCGACCGGGTCGGTCCACACCTGGGCGGCGCCGAAGCCCCTGAAGACCTCCTCGTACTCGGCCAGCGTCTCGCGCGGCTCGTCGGACGACACGCCGAGGACGAGGACCTTGGCGCCCTTGCCCCCCGCCTCGGCGACGAAGTGCTCCAGGACACGGTGGTCGGGGTCGCGCCTCTCCCCGCCCCCGATGAGCAGCAGCCTCCCGGGTCGACGGCGTGCCACGTTCGCCTCCCTGCCGGCCGGCCCGCCGGGCCCCGACGCCACGGCGTGACGACCCTGCGCGGTCCGTGCGTCGATGTTGCCAGGGCCGCGCATGAGACGCGTCGGTAGCGCTTGAGCCGTCGCGTACGCCCGCAGCCGCTACCCTTGCCTCTCCTCTGCGGCGCACCGTTCGGGCACGCGCATGAAGCGCCCTCCGCCCGTGTGCGGGGGCGCGTCACATCCGCATGCCCCATGGTGAGCCCATCACTGCGCCTGGCTCGGAGGCGGGATGGGAAGGTTCGGATGGGTAGGTTCAGGACGTTCACGACGGTTCTGGCCCTGCTGGCGTCGTCGGCCGTCGCCGTGAGCCAGGAGGGCGGCGACCCCGAGTGGGGTCGCGAGGCCCTAGGTCGCCTGGGCCAAGCGGGCCTCGAGGTCGCGTTCCCCGATGGTTCGTTCTTGGGTGAGGGGGCGGTGACTGGTTACCAGGCGGCGG
>CAZGXF010000079.1:0-11687 GCA_964529575.1 uncultured bacterium | reverse complement strand
TTCAACCTGCTGCCCTACGGCGTGGCCGAGCCGCCCGTGCCCGGCTACGACTTCGTGCGCGAGATCGTGACCGCCACGATGGCCGACATCGTCACGAACCCCGCCCTCGACGTCCAGGCCGCCCTGACCGACCTGAACGAAGAGGCCAACGACATCCTCGAGGAGCAGATGGCCGAGCTCGACTGAGTCGGCCGAGCCGGTGCCGCACGAGGCGGCGCCCGTCCGGGCGCCGCCTCTCTTCGTCGCCGGGCCCGGAGCGCGACGCCGCGGCGTCGCGCCCTCTCCACCCGCCCCCGCGCCTAGCCGACCTCGCGCGCGCCGCCTGCCTGGCGCCGCCCCCGCTCACGCGCCACCGGCTGCGCGACGCCCGCCGGGTAACCTCGGCTGGCATGCCCGTCTCCTCCCTCTACGTGCACGTCCCGTTCTGCCCGAGCGTCTGCCCCTACTGCGACTTCCACAAGATGCTCAGGCACGAAGGGCTGGCCGCCCGCTACGTCGCGCGGCTCGCGCAGGAGCTGGCCGCGCTGGCCGAGGAGCACGGCGGACCGCTGGAGACGCTCTACCTGGGCGGCGGCACGCCCTCGCACCTGCGCGACGACGAGCTCGAGCGCGTCTTCGCCGCGCTGGCGGGGTTCGGCGGGCCGGCCCGGCTCGAGACGACGCTCGAGGCCGACCCGCTCACGTTCGACGCGGAGCGCCTGGCCCGCTTCGCCTCGCTGGGCGTGACGCGGCTCTCGATAGGACTGCAGTCCACGCAAGACCACGTGCTCGCGTTCCTCGGCCGGCTGCACGACGGCGCGCAGGGGCTGGCAGCCGTCGAGGCGGCGCTGTCCAGCGGCCTGCGCGTGAACGTCGACGTGATGACGTCCATCGCCGGCCAGGACCTGGAGCTGGACCTGAGCCGCGTGGTGGCGGCGGGCGCGCGGCACGTCTCCGTCTACTCGCTGACCGTCGAGCCGCACACGCCGTTCGCGCTCCGCGGCGTGACGGTGGACGAGGACCTGGACGCCGCCGCCTTCGACCTCACGGCCACGGTCCTCGCGCGCGCCGGCCTGCGGCGCTACGAGGTGAGCAACCACGCCGTGCCCGGCGAGGAGTCGCGGCACAACCTCGTCTACTGGCGCGGCGGCCACTACCTCGGCGCCGGGCCGTCCGCGTCCTCGCACCTGCCCGGCGGCGACGGCTTCGGCGTGCGCCTCAAGAACCCGCCGCTGAAGGGCTGGCTGAGGGGCGACCCGCCGGAGGCCGACGTCCTCACCGCCGACGACGTCGTGCTCGAGCGCCTCATGACCGGCCTGCGCACCGTCGAAGGCGTGGACCTGGCCGGGCTGGAGGCGTCGACCGGGTACGCGGTCGAGTACGGCGCCGCGCGCTGGCTCGACGACTGCCTCGCCCACGGCCTGCTGACCCTGGAGGGTCGCCGCCTCACCGCCACGCCCGCGGGCCTCGCCCGCCTGGACGCGGTGCTGCGCGCCTTCGTGGCCACGCGCGCGCCGGCGGCGACGGCCGCCGCCTAGGGGCGACGGACGGGCTCAGCGACGCCGTAGGTACGGCACCCACCGACCGCTCAGGCCGACGCCCCCTGTGCCAGCAGCCGCGCCAGCACGGCGCCGCCGGCCAGGCTCAGCTCGCCGGGCACGCGCAGCTCCCTGATCGCGGCGTCGTAGCGCTTGACGAAGGGCTGCCGCTCGACGAACGCCTCCACGGTCAGCCCGGGCTCGTCGCGCGCGGCCTTGAGGTAGGCGGCGGTCAGGCGCTGCTGGGCGGCCCTGAGGTCCACGACGATGCTCGTCTGGGCGATCTTCTCCCACTTGCCCTGCGTGGGCAGGGCGCGCAGGGCGTCGCGCGTCTGGCCCAGCGCCAGCCTGTCGCCCAGGGCGAAGAACGCCGTGGCGGCCGCCTCCAGCTCGGCGCCGGCGGCGCGGGCCGCCTCGACCACGCCCACGCCCGCGGGCACGTACTCGAGGCCCGCGACCAGCTCGGCCGTCCGCTCGTCGTGGCCGGCCTTCACGTACTGCTTCACGCTGGCGCGGAAGCGGCGCTTCTCGGCCGCGGGCAGGAAGGTCTCCAGGTCGCGGCGCAGCTCGGCGAGCGGGCCGCCGTACTCGGCGACGACCTCGCCCAGCGGCCGCCGCGCCAGGTCGGTGGACAGCAGCCAGGCCACGACGCCCTCCACGGCGCCGGTCATGGCGCGCAGCGCCGCGTAGGCCGCCTCCGGCGGCAGCTCCTCGTCGCGCGCGTGCAGGTCGTCGGCGAAGGCCTGCGTGCCCAGCAGCTCCATGGCCACCAGCGCGGCCCGCACGACCTCGATGGGGGTGGCGCCGTTCTGGCGGACCGCGCGGTGCACGAACTCGATGCCGAGGAGGTCGACGATCGTGTTCGTGAGCTGCGTGGCCGTGATCTCGCGGCGCAGCTGGTGCGCGCCGATGGCCTCGGGGAACCGCTGCTGCAGCGCGGCCGGGAAGTACTCGCGCAGGTAGTGCTCGAGCTGCGGGTCGTCGGGCAGCTCGGTCTCGAGCAGCCGGCGGTAGAGGCCCATCTTCACGTAGGCGAGCATCACGGCCAGCTCGGGGCGCGTGAACGTGATGCCCTCGGCGCGGCGCTCCGCCAGCTGGCGCGCGGTGGGCAGGTACTCGACGTTGCGGTCGAGGCCGGCGGACTCCACGAGGTAGTCGAGGAGCGAGCCGAACAGCTCCTGGTCGGCGGCCGCGGACCTCAGCGCCAGGCTGATCGCCTGCGACTGCCTGTCGTTGTCGCGCAGCACCAGGCGGGCCACGTCGTCCTGCATCTCGGCCAGCAGCGCGTCGCGCTCCTCGCGGCTCAGGCGCCCGGAGCGCACGAGCGGCGCCAGGCAGACCTTCAGGTTCACCTCGTGGTCGGAGGTGTCCACGCCCGCGGAGTTGTGGATCGCGTCGGTGTCGTTGCGGCCGCCCGCGCGCGCGTACTCGATGCGCGCGAGCTGCGTGAAGCCGAGGTTCCCGCCCTCGCCCACGACCTTGCAGCGCAGCTCGGAGGCGTCCACGCGCACCGAGTCGTTCGCGGAGTCGCCCACCTCGGCGTGCCGCTCGCTGGACGCCTTCACGTACGTGCCGATGCCGCCGTTCCACAACAGGTCCACGGGCGCGCGCAGCACCGCCCTCACCAGCTCGGGGCCGGAGAGCTCGTCGGCGTCGATGCCCAGAGCGCGCTTCATCTCCGGCGTGACGGCGATGCGCTTGGCGCCGCGCTCGAACACGCCGCCGCCCGGGCTGATGAGGCTGCCGTCGTAGTCGGCCCACGACGAGCGCGGCAGCGCGAAGAGGCGCTGGCGCTCGGCGTACGACCTCGCCGGGTCGGGGTCGGGGTCCACGAACACGTGCCTGTGGTCGAACGCGGCCAGGAGCTTGATCTTGTCGGTGTAGAGCATGCCGTTGCCGAACACGTCGCCCGACATGTCGCCGATGCCGACGACGGTGAACTCGTCGCGGAACACGTTCATGCCCATCTCGGCGAAGTGCCGCTTCACGCACTCCCAGGCGCCGCGCGCGGTGATGCCCATGCCCTTGTGGTCGTAGCCGGCCGAGCCGCCGGAGGCGAACGCGTCGCCCAGCCAGAAGTCGTACTCGGCGGCGACGGCGTTGGCGGTGTCGGAGAAGGTGGCCGTGCCCTTGTCGGCCGCGACGACGAGGTACGGGTCCGGCTCGTCGTACACCAGCACGCCCGCGGGGTGCACGACCTCGCCGTCGACGACGTTGTCCGTCACGTCGAGGAGGCCGCGGATGTACTCCTGGTACTGCGCCCTGACGTGGTCGCGCAGCGCCGCCGGGTCGGCGGGCGCGCGCTTCACGACGAAGCCGCCCTTCGAACCCACCGGCACGATGACGGCGTTCTTCGTCATCTGCGTCTTCATCAGGCCGAGGACCTCGGTGCGGAAGTCGTCGGGCCTGTCGGACCAGCGGATGCCGCCGCGGGCGACCTTGCCGCCGCGCAGGTGCGTGCCCTCCACCGTGGGCGAGTGCACGCCGATCTCGTAGAGCGGCCGCGGCTCGGGCATGCTGCCGACCGCCTTCGAGTCGATCTTGAAGCTGATGCGGTCGTGCCCCAGGAAGTAGTTGGTCCTGACCGTGGCCTCCATCAAATCGAGCAGGCCCCTCAGCGCCTGGTCGCCGGCCAGCGACGCTACCGAGGAGAGCGCGCCGCGCACCGCCTCGGCCGCCTCGTCCAGGAACGGCCGTCGCGCCTGGGGCGGGAGCGGCGCGTCGCCGCCGCCGGTGAAGCCAGGGTCGAAGCGGCGCTCGAAGTACTCGACGAGCAGCCGGGCCACTTCGGGGTGCGCCAGCAGCGTCGACGTCACGAACGCCGGGCTCGTGACGAGGTTCAGCTGCGAGTAGTACATCTGGTACGCCCGCAGCAGCGCGACCTGCCTGACGGTGAGGCCGGCGTACAGCACCAGGCGGTTCAGCGCGTCGTTCTCGGCCGTGCCCGCGGCCAGCGCGTGGAGCGCCTCCACGAGCCGCCCCTCGTCGCTGGCCACGTCCAGCCGCCGGCCGTCCAGGTCGGTGACCCGGTAGACGTCCACCGCGCGCTCACCGTCGTCGAGCCGCACGTCGTACGGGTTCTGGTCGATGACCCGCAGCCCCAGGTTCTCGAGCATGGGCAGCACGTCCGAGAGCGCCCGCGACCTGTCGGCCGGGTAGTAGACGAGGACGGTGGCGTCGCGGTCCTGCTCGTCGTCGACGAGGTCGAACCCGGTCTCGCCGGGCCCGAGCCGCTCCAGGTTCGCGACGTCCTCGACGGCGCGGGCCGGCCTGACCTCGGCGTAGTAGCCCTCGTCGAACGCGTGGCCGTAGCGCCTGGCGAGCGCGCGTCCCTCGGCCTCGCCGAACCGCTCGATCAACCGGGCCTGGAGCTCCTCGCGCCAGCTCCGCGACAGCCGCGCCACGGTGAGCTCGAGCTCCTTGACGTCGACGTCCTCCAGCTCGACGTCGGTGGCGAAGTTGAAGTGGAACCGCGCGTGGTCCTGGTCCTCCGACAGGGCCAGCCGGTAGTCGACGTGCGTGGCGCTCAGCGCCCGCTGCAGGTACTCCTGGATGCGCTGCCTGACCTGGCTGTTGAAGCTCTCGCGCGGCATCACGACCATCGCCAGGACGCCGCGCTTCAGGGGGTCGGCGCGCAGGCGCAGGCGCGCGCCGCGCTCCTGCTCCAGGGAGAGGATGGCGCGGATGTCCTTGTGGAGCTGCTCGGGGTCGGCGCCGAACAGCTCCTCGCGCGGCAGCGAGTTGAACGCCGCCACGATGGCCTTGTAGTCGTGGCTGCCAGGAACGGCCTCGTCGAGCTCGAGGACCTGCCGCAGCTTGCGCCGCAGGATGGGGATCGAGTCGACGGGCGTGTTCTGGGCCTTGGAGGTGAAGAGGCCGAGGAAGCGGCGCTCGCCCACGACCTCGCCGCCGGCGCCGAGCACCTTCACGCCCACGTAGTCCATGCGCCGGGAGCGGTGGACCGTGGCCTCGGCGTTCGTCTTGGTGACGACCAGGAGCCTGCCGCCGACGACGCGCTCGCGGAGCTGCTTCGGCAGCTTCGACACGGGCACCGGCTTCTCGTAGGCGCTGCCGGCCTCGTCGGAGAGGATGCCCAGCCCGCTCCCGCGGCTCACCTGCAGGTGCGGCTCGCCGCCGACCTCCTTCAGCTCGTACTCGCGGTAGCCCAGGTAGACGAAGTTCTCGTCGAGCAGCCACCTGATGAACTCGGCGTACTCCTCCAGCTCGTCCTGGAGGTCGCTGCCCACCTCGTCGGCCTTGACGCCTGCGGCGGGCTGCGTGCCCGAGCGGGCGAGGGAGCGGAGGTAGCCCACGGTCTCGCGCGAGCGGGCCTTCATGGGCTCGTAGTCGCGCGTCGCCCGGTAGACGTCGTCCAGCACGACCTCGAGCCGCTCCTGCAGGCGCTGCAGGGCCTCGCCCTCGACGCGCTCGACGAAGAACATCTCGAACGCCTCCGGCCGGCCCGCCGCCTCGCCGTCGACGTCGACCAGCCGGCCCGCCTCGTCGCGGACCACGTCGAGGATCGGGTGGAGCTTGTAGGCCAGCTCCAAGCCCTGCCTGGCGACCTCGGCCTGTACGGAGTCGACGATGAACGGCCTGTCGGTCATCACCAGCCGGACGACCGTGAAGGGCGCCTCCCAGCCGTTGGCCGCCGCGGTCGGGTTCAGCACCTCGACCTTGAACACCCCGTCCAGCTCGCTGAAGAAGGCGAGGCCGTCCACGGCCATCGCGTAGAGCTGGGCACCGTCGAACTGCGCGGCGAAGCCCTCCTCCGCCTTGTCGAACAGAGCCGTCACGAAGCGCTCGAGCAGCTCGGCGTCCACCGCCCCGTCGGCGCGGTCGATGTGCTGGCGCACGAGGTCAACGGTTGCCGTCATGCAGATCACTCCCGGGGCCGAGGGCCCTCCGCGTAGTCAGCGCCACCATATCTCCGCCCCGCCGTCGGCCGCTGAGACGGCCCCGTGGGCGGGATAACGCCCGCCGCCGACGGCCACATCTCGGGCCAGCGGACTATACTCGGACGCGATGACCTTCTTCCTGGCGGCCCTCTTGGTCGCTGCCGACCAACTGAGCAAGGCCTGGATCGCCAGGAACCTCCCCCTGAACCAGGTGGACATCCCGGTCGTACCGGGCCTCGGCATCACGCACACGCGGAACAACGGCGCGGCGTTCGGGATCCTCCAGGACCTGGACTTCACCGTCTTCGGCCTGCACGTCGACGGCACCAGGATGCTCGGCCTGCTCTCGGGCGTCGTCGGCCTGGCCATCGGCGTCTACCTGGCCTCGCAGGGCCGGAGGCTGGGCCTGCTGCAGCGCCTCTCCCTGGGCCTCGTCATGGCCGGCGCGGTCGGCAACATGATCGACCGCCTGCGCCTCGGCTACGTCGTCGACTTCATCCACCTGCGCAGCGGTGGCTTCAGCTTCCCCGTGTTCAACGTCGCCGACGCCTGCGTGGTCGTGGGCGCCGGCCTGCTGCTGCTGAGCGGGCTGCGCGGGCCGCGCGCCCAGGAGGTCGCCGCGCCCGACCCGAGCGGCTTCGACACCTCGGAGGAGGACGAGCCGGTCACCTACGCCTCCCGTGCGGCACCGGCGCACTCGCCCACCGCCCGCGAGCGCAAGCGCCCCCTGGAGGAGCTCCCCGAGCTCCCGCCCCTGCAGCGCGCTCCAGGCGCCGACTGACGACGGCGCGGCGGGCTCCCGCCGGCCCGGCGCCGTCTACCTCCTCGCCACCACGAACCGCTCGCGCCCCGCCAGGTCGCTCTCCAAGCGCACGCTCCCCCAGCCGCCCAGCGTCGCCGCCAGGTCGCGCGCGTTGCGGGGGTCCAGCTCCAGCGCCAGGAGCGTGCCGGGGCGGAGCACCCCTGCCAGCTGACCCACCAGGCGCCGCGCCACCTCGAGCCCGTCGGCTCCGGCGAACAGGGCCTCGGGCGGCTCGCCGGCGACCTCGGGGGGCAGCGAGCCCCTGTCGGCCGCGGGCAGGTAGGGCGGGTTAGAGACCACCGCTACGGCCCGGCCGGCGGCGGCGGCGACCTCGGGGTCGTCCAGCAGGTCGGAGCGCCTGACGACCAACGGCAGGCCGAGCCGACGGGCGTTGCGCCGGGCGAGGTCGAGCGCCGTCCCGGAGACGTCGGTGGCCCAGACCTCGGCGGCCGGGTGCGCGTGCTTGAGCGCCAGCGCGATGGCCCCGGTGCCGGTGCCGACGTCGAGGAGGACGTCGCCGGGCCGCGGCGGCGTGGCGGCGAGCTCCGCCAGCGCCAGCTCCACGAGCCTCTCCGTCTCGGGCCGCGGCAACAGGACGCCCGGCTCCACCGCCAGCGTGAGGTCGAGGAAAGTCGCCTCGCCGAGCACGAGCTGGAGCGGCTCGCGCCGCTCCCGGCGCGCCAGCAGCGCCACGAACTCGGCCCGCTGCGCCTCGGTCAACAGGTCTCCGCGCCGCACCAGCAGCTCCGTGCGCGAGAGGCCCAGGACGTGACCGAGGACCCGCATGGCGTCCACGGCGGGGCTGTCCACCCCGGCGGCGGCCAGCCGCTCCTCGGCGTGAGCGAGGGCCGCCCCCACCGTGACGGCGGAGCGGCCCTCGCCTCGGTCCAAGCCGTCAGGCAGGCTTGACGACCACGCGGCGCTCGGCGCCCTCGCCGGTGGACTCGGTGGTGACGCCGGCCTCCTCGGCCAGCGCCATGTGCACGACGCGGCGTTCGGCGGCGGTCATGGGCTCCAGCTCGACCGGGACGCCGTTCTTGCGCACGCGGGCCGCGGCGGCCAGGGCGGTCTCGCGCAACCTGGCGTCGCGACGCCGCTTGTACCCGCCCACGTCGATGTTCACGCGCACCGCTTGGCCGCCGTCGCGGTTCACGACGGCGTTCGTCAGGTACTCGAGGGCCGACAGCGTCCGGCCGGCGCGGCCGATGATCTTGCCCGGGTCGCCCCCGTAGACCTCGATGAAGACCTCCTCGTCGGTGACGGCGTCGACCTCGACCGCGTAGCCCGGGTCGATGTTCAGCAGGAGGTTCACGAGGAACGTCTCGGCCCGCTCGGCTGGGTCGCCCTGCACCACGATCGCCGCGTCGTAGGCGGCGACGTCGAACTCGTCGAGCTCGGGCTCCGCCTCGTCGAGCCGCGGCAGGCCCTCGGGAGCGGCGGCGTCCTCGTCGACGTTGATGCCGATACCCTCGAGGTACCGGTCGAGATCGGAATCGCTCATCTGCGTGGCCTCACTTGCCGCGCTTGCCGGTCGCCAGGGCCGGGGTCGCGCCGGCCGGGGCGCTACGGCCCCGGTAAAGCAGCCAGTACTGGAAGACCTGTACCAGCATCGATACCACATAGTAGAGCAGCACGCCCGCCGGGAAGCCGAAGATGATGAAGCCGAAGACGACGTTGATGATCATCGACTGCCGCATCATCTGCGGGTTGCTGCGCGAGGAGAAGTACGACATCGCCACCATCACCGCCACGTAGAGGATCGGCAGGATGAAGGTGGGGTCGGCGCGGCCCAGGTCGGGGATCCACAGGAAGCCCTCGGCGAACTCGAAGTTCACGAACACGCGCCACAGGATGAGGAACAGCGGCATCTGCACGAGGATGGGGAGGCAGCCACCGGCCGGGTTCACCCCCGCCTCGCGGTACAGCTTCATCGTCTCCTGCGTCAGCTTCTCGCGGTCGTCCTTGTACTTCTTCTGCAGCTCCTGCAGCTTCGGCTGCAGCGCCTGCATGCCGAACATCGACTTCGTCTGCGTGCTGATGAGCGGCCAGATGAGGGCCCGGAACAGCAGCGTCAGGACGATGATCGAGAGGCCCCAGCTGTTCACGTACTGGTGGATGAACTGCAGGAGCCGCACCACCACGAGCGACAGGCGCCCGAGGATGTTCGGGTTGAACAGGCCCGGCAGGTCGAGGTAGCCCTCCTGCGTGTACCGGACGAGCTCGTTCGGGCCGGCGTAGAGGTCGACGGCGAGCGTCACGCTCTCGTCGCCCGCAGGCAGCGTCGCCTGCAAGACGCCGAAGTTCGGGCGCACGAACGCGCCCTCGAGGGTGGCGCCCTCCTCGCGCGGCAGCAGGATGATGGCCTGCTCGCGGTTGTTGTTGTTCTTCTGCAGCGACACGTACGTGACGTCGCCGAACGGCCGCTCGCCGGGGTTCAGCGCGAACGTGTCGCCGTAGCCCACCTTCACCACCGGGTTCGCCACGCGCCCGATGCCGGGAGCGGCCACCTGGAGCAGCAGGTCCTCGGCCGCCGGCGCGGCGTCGCCCTCGGCCTCGCCGGCCACGGAGGCGCCGGCGCCCGCCCTGGTGACGACCAGGGTGTGCGAGGCGGTCTCGCTGACGCTGGTGAGGACGACGGTCCTCTCCACCACGAGGTCGCCGGCCCGGTAGGTGAACGTGCCGGTGAGCGTGACGTCGTCGGTGCGGACCCACTCGCCCCGCACGTCCTCGGGCGGCAGGTACGCGCCGTCCACGAGCAGCGCGCCGCCCGGCGCCAGCGCGTCGAACGGGACCAGGTTGTTGCCGGCGGTGACGTTGTACTCGTTCTGTTCCTGGCCGCGCGTCACCTTGACGAACGCCGCGGCCAGCTCGCCCGCGGGGGTGAAGAAGAAGTCGGCGCCCTTGGTGGGGACGCGCGTGAGCTCGGCGTCCTGGAAGTGGCAGAAGAACGACGGGGAGGAGCCGCTGCAGGTGGCGAGGGCGTCGTCGAGGCCGCGGAAGCTCGCCGGCTCGAAGGGGCCGGACTCGATGGCCTCACGCGCCGCGGCCACGGGGACCGCGAGGGCGAGGAGGATGGCAGCCGCGCGGGCCAGCCGGGCTAGTTTCGCTGTCAATGTGCCTCCGTGCGGGCGCGACGGCCGCGGCGCACCGCCATGACCCCGTGGTCACCGCCGTGGTGGTGCTCCCCCACGCGCCGCGGCGGCACGGGGTCGTACCCGCCGGGGTTGAACGGATGGCAGCGCAGCACCCGCCACGTCGCCAGCGCCACGCCCTTGAGCACGCCGTGCGTCTCCACGGCCTGGATCGCGTACTCGCTGCAGGTGGGGTGGAAGCGGCAGCTCGGCGTGGGCTTCAGGGGCGAGAGGTAGCGCCGGTAGAGGCGCACCGGCGCCAGGACGACGTCGATCAGGAGGCGGCTCACGCCGCGCCCCCGCGCGCCAGGGCCGTCCTCAGCGACGCCTTCAGGTCGGCGAAGCCGGCCTCGGCGGCCGACGGCTTGGCCACGACCATCACGTCGAGCGAGGGCTTCACCGCGCCCTCCCGCAGCAGCGCCAGCAGCGCCTCCCGCAGCCTGCGACGCACGCGGTTGCGGACGACTGCCTTGCCGACCTTGCGGCTGACGACGATGGCGACCCTCACCTCTCCCGTCCGGGTCTCACGCAGGCGCACCGTGACGTGCCTGCTGCCGGAGGCGCGCCCCTTGACGAGCCGCTGGAAGTCGCGCTCCGACTTCAGCGACCGCAGCGTGGGGCCGCGCGTCAGCGATCGGAGACCGTCAGGCGCTTGCGGCCCTTCGCCCTGCGGCGAGAGAGGACGCGGCGGCCGGCGGGCGTCGCCATGCGCGCCCTGAAGCCGTGCGTCTTGGCGCGCTTGCGGCGGTTCGGCTGGTACGTGCGCTTCATATCTGCTCCTCGGACGGCCCGGCGGCAGGCCCGCCTGCCTGTGCGGCGCCTCCGCCCGGTCGCTTGGTGTGCTCTTCCCTTCCCGACGGGCGCGCGGCCGTGCCGGCGCTCCTGACGGGGACCCCCGCCGGAGCGGCGGGCGGTCAAGCCGAAGAAGCATATCACAAGCCCCCGCGTACCAGGGCCTCAGGCCGTCAGGGCGGAGGCGAGCCCCTCGGCCAGGTCGAGCAGCGCGTCGTCGGACCAGCGCGCGCCGAGGAGCTGCACGCCCACGGGCAGCCCGTCCTCCCCGGCGCCGGCCGGCACGCTCACCGCCGGCAGTCCCGCCAGGTTCGCGAGGCAGGTGGCCACGTCGCCCGCGTACATCGCCACCGGGTCGGCGAGCTTCTCCCCCAGGCGGTAGGCCGTGCTCACGGCCGTCGGCGACAGGAGCGCGTCGGCGTCCGCCAGGGCCGCGGCCAGCCCGCCGGCCACCTGGCCCCTCGCGCGCACGGCGCGGCCGTAGTAGGCGTCGCGGTAGCCGGCCGAGAGCGCGAACGAGCCCATCAGCACACGGCGCTTGACCTCG
>CAZGXF010000078.1:0-12008 GCA_964529575.1 uncultured bacterium | reverse complement strand
GCCATGGGCGTGCCGGGAGGTAACTGATGGCTACGTCTACGAACGTCGCCAGGCCCGCTCTGTTCGTCAGGCCCACCTGGCGTACCGGCCTCTGGAGCTGGCTGACGACGGTCGACCACAAGAAGCTCGGGATCATGTACATCGTGACGAGCTTCGCTTTCATGGCGCTCGCCAGCGTCGAGGCGTTCATCATGCGCCTCCAGCTGATGAGGCCCGGGCAGCAGCTCGTCTCGCCCGACTTCTTCAACCAGATGTTCACCATGCACGGCGTCACGATGGTGTTCCTCGCCATCATGCCGCTGGGCATCGGCCTCGCCAACTACTTCGTGCCCCTGATGATCGGGGCGCGCGACCTCGCCTTCCCGCGCCTCAACGCCTTCGGGTACTGGGTGTACTCGCTCGGCGGGCTGATGATCTACACCAGCTTCTTCCTCGGCGGCGCCCCCGACATCGGCTGGACCGGCTACGCGCCGAACACCTCGCTGTCGGCGAACCCCGGCCTGGGCGTCGACTTCTACGCCTTCGGCCTGTTCATCAGCGGTATCGGCACGACCGCGACGGCCATGAACCTGATCGTGACCATCATCAACATGCGGGCCCCCGGCATGACCTTCATGCGCATGCCGGTGTTCCCCTGGATGATGCTGATCACCTCGTTCATGATCATCTTCGCGTTCCCGCCGCTCACCGTGGCGTTCGTGCAGGTCATCCTCGACCGCACCTTCGGCACGCTGTTCTACGTCCCCGAGGCGGGCGCCCTGCCGATCCTCTGGCAGCACCTGTTCTGGATCTTCGGTCACCCGGAGGTCTACATCATCATCCTGCCGGCCTTCGGCGCGCTCTCCGAGATGATCCCCACCTTCTCGCGCAAGCCGCTGTTCGGCTACCCGGTGATGATCCTGGCCAGCATCCTGATCGCCTTCATGGGCTTCGCGGTCTGGTCGCACCACATGTTCACCACCGGCCTCGGCCCCGTCGTGAACACGGCGTTCTCGCTGACCTCGTTCATCATCGGCATCCCCACCGGCGTGAAGATCTTCAACTGGCTCGGCACGCTGTGGGGCGGCAACATCCGGTTCACCGTCTCGCTGATGTACTGCCTGGCGTTCATCGTCACGTTCACGCTGGGCGGCATCACCGGGATCATGGTCGCCATGCCGCCGTTCGACTCGCAGGCGCACGACACCTACTTCGTGGTGGCGCACTTCCACTACGTCATGGGCGGCGGCGCGCTGCTGACGTTCCTCGGGGCCGTCTACTACTGGTTCCCGAAGATGACCGGCAAGCTGCTCGACGAGCGCCTGGGCAAGGTCGCGTTCTGGTTCCTCGTGCTGGGCTTCCACACGATCTTCTTCCCGCAGCACCTCGCCGGACTCATGGGCATGCCGCGGCGCATCCAGACCTACCCGGCGGGCATCGGCCTCGAGCTGTGGAACTTCATGTCCACGTTCGGCACGTTCATCATGGGCATCGGCCTGATCCTGATCGCGATCAACGTGATCCAGGGCTTCCGCTCCGGCAAGACGGCCGGCAACGACCCGTGGGACGGCCGCACGCTCGAGTGGGCGACCACCTCGCCGCCCCCCTACTACAACTTCGCCGTGCAGCCGGTCGTGAACTCGCTCGACGCCTACTGGGCCTACAAGCACCCCGAGACGCTGCACGTCGAGCCCATCGACCCGCGTAAGGCCGGCGCCGAGTACGACGCGCACGGCATCCACATCCCGGGCCAGTCCTGGTACCCGCTGGTCTCGTCGGTCGCGATCATCGTCGGTTCGTACGGCCTGATCTACGACAACTGGATCCTGGCGATCGTGAGCGGCTTCTTCTTCATCTTCACGATCTTCGGCTGGGCGTTCGAAGGGGTGGGCGGCCACCACGTGCACCCCGAACCCGAAGGAGAGAGAGCATGAGCGCGCACGCGGCGGACACCGTGGCGCCGGCCCAGCCCGGCGTCCGGGGCGCGATCACCGCCCACGGCTGGCGGAGCACCCGCCTGCCCGACGTCAAGCTGCTGATGTGGGTCTTCCTGGCGTCCGACTGCATGTTCTTCGGGTCGCTGATCGGGACCTACCTCGCGTACCACAACCGCAGCCTGGTCGGGCCGTTCCCCGTCGACGTGCTCGACATCCCCCTCACCACCGTCAGCTCCTTCGTGCTGCTGATGTCGAGCTTCCTCATGGTGCTCGCGCTGCACGCGCTGAAGATCGACGACATCCCCAAGTTCAGGCTCTGGACCGCCGGCGTCGCGCTGTTCGGCTCGATCTTCCTCGGCTTCCAGGTCTACGAGTTCGTGCACTTCGTCAACGCCGGCCTCTCGATCCACCAGAACCTCTTCGGCACGACGTTCTTCATCCTCACGGGCACTCACGGCATCCACGTGGCCGTGGGGGTGCTCTGGCTGCTGGCCTTCCTGATCCAGTCGTACGTCAGGCCCACCAGCAGCAAGGACGCCGTCTACCTGGAGATCGCCGGCCTCTACTGGCACTTCGTCGACATCGTGTGGATCGTGATCTTCACGGTCGTCTACCTCGTCGAGTTCGTGTGAGCCGGGACCCCAGACATGGCTAGAGACAACCACGGTTCTTCGGTAGGCACCTACATCCTGATCGCGCTGGTCCTCGGCGTGATCACCTACATCGAGTTCGCGATCGTCGAGTACCCGCAGGCCTGGCTCGGCTCCACCATGACCCTGGTGGTCCTGGCGGCCCTGTCCGTCCTGAAGTTCATCCTCGTGGTCATGTTCTTCATGCACCTCAAGGGCGACGACCGCATGTACTCGGGCTTCTTCTCCAGCGGCATGGTCATCGCGCTGGCGACGTTCATAGCGATGACGGCCATGTTCATCCTCCCGCGGGCGATGAGCTACGGCGAGGCCCGCGAGCGCGCCGAGAGCCTCGAGGGGCACGCGGCGCACGGCGAGGCCCACGTGCCCGAGGACGTGGCGGCCCTGATCGAGACCGATGGCGCCTCGCGCGCCGCGGCCGAGCGCGCCGACACGCCCGCTCCCGTCGACCGCAGCGTCCCGATCGAGGCGCCCCGCGCCGACGGCGACGGCTCGAACTACGAGGTCGCCGGCGAAGCGCCGGGCGCGGGCGAGGTGGCCGGCGCCGACGCGGCCGAGGAGGACCAGCAGCCCGAGACCGAGGCCCCCGGCCTCCAGGCCGAGCCCGAGGCCGTCGAGGCCGAGGAGTCGGCCGGCGAGGACGCCGGCGAGGTGGCCCAGGCCGCCGACTGGGACCGCGACATGGGCGCGCAGGTCTACACCGCGAACTGCGTCGGCTGCCACCAGGGCGGCGGGCAGGGCATCCCGGGCGCGTTCCCGCCCCTCGCGGGCCACGCCGCCGAGGTGTACGCCGCCGGCGGGCGCGACTACCTCGTCCAGGTGCTGCTGTTCGGCCTCCAGGGCCCGATCCAGGTGGAGGGGGCCAACTACAACGGCCTGATGCCGGCGTGGGCGCACCTCTCCGACGAGCAGGTCGCCAACGTCCTCAACCACGTGGTCGTGGAGTTCGGCGACGAGCCCGCCGACTTCGCGCCGTACACGGCCGCCGACGTCGCGAGCCACCGCGGCGACGGGCTCTCCGCCCCGGCCGTCCACGACGTGCGCGACCAGCTCGGCCTGAACTGAGCGGTAGGGTCGAGGCCGATGAACGACGTCCTCTACCTCAGCTGGCAGCTCGAGCCCGTCCTAGTGGGCGGGCTCGTGGCTGCGGCTGTGGCCTACTACCTGGCCGTAGGCCCGCTGCGGCGCTTCATCGCGCCCGGTCGGCCGTACCCCACGGGCAGGGCCGTCGTCTTCGGCCTCGGCCTCCTCATGCTCTTCCTGAACGAGGGCTCGCCGCTGCACGACCTGGCCGAGCGCTACCTGCTCTCGGCCCACATGGTCCAGCACCTGCTGCTCTCGTACGCCGTGGCGCCGGTCCTGCTGGCCGGCGTGCCGACCTGGCTGCTCGAGGCGATGTTCACCTCGCGCCGGGCGCTGCCCGTCTTCAGGGTCCTCCTGAGCCCGCTGGTGACCTTCCTGACCTTCAGCCTGGTCATGGCCATCTACCACGTGCCCGCCGTCTACGACCTCACGCTCGCGAACACGTCGCTGCACCACGCCGTGCACTTCGTGATCCTCATCGCGTCGCTCATGATGTGGTGGCCGCTCATCGGCGGCTTGCCGGCGCTGCCGAAGCCCCCCTTCCTGCCGCGCCTGGCCTACGTCTTCCTGCTGCCGGTGGCGCAGCTCCCCATCTTCGGCGGCGTGACGTTCTCGGACGTGCCCCTCTACTCCGCGTACGCGATCATGCCCGTCCGCGCCTACGGCCTGGACGTCCTCCAGGACCAGGCCCTGGCCGGCGTGATCATGAAGGTCTTCGGCCTGTTCGCCTTCGGGATCACGTTCGTCGTCACGTTCTTCAACTGGTACCGCAGCGAGCTCGCCCCCTCCGCCGACGTCGGCGGTCCCGGCGGCGCCGTGAGCCACGGCGTCCAGCCCTGAGGCGCCCGCCTCTCCCCTGCCCTTGAGCGCCCACGACGTGCCGTCCCCCGACGGCCCCGCGCCGCGACGGCCCCGCGCCGTCGCCCTCGACTGGGGCGGCGTGTTCACGGTCGGCACGTTCGACTCGAGCGCCGTCAGGGCCCTCGCCCGCCTCATCGGGACCGACGCCCAGGCTCTAGAGCCCACCTACCTGGCCCTGATGGCCGAGTTCGAGGCCGGCGCCTTCGACCTGCCCGGCTTCCACGAGCGCTTCTGCGCCGCCACCGGCTCCCGGCCCGACCTGGCGACGTTCCGCGCGGCGTTCCTCGGCGCCGTGAGGGAGCGCCCCGAGGCCTACGCGCTGGTGGCCGCCCTGCCCGCAGGCTTGAAGGTCGGCGTGCTCTCCAACAACGTGGCCGAGCTGTGCGACCTGGTGCGGGACGACCAGCGCCTGCAACGCGTGAGCGCCTTCGTGTTCTCGAACGAGGTGCGCGTGCGCAAGCCCGACCCCGCCGCGTACCGGGCGCTGCTGGACGCCCTCGGCGAGGAGCCGGGGGACGTCGTCTTCGTGGACGACAACCCCGCGAACGTGGCGGCCGCCCGCGAGCTGGGGATCGTCGGCGTCCTGCTCGACGCGGCGTTCCCGCGCCGCTGGCAGGAGGCCGTGCCGGGCGTGGCGCTGCCGCCGGACCTGGCCGCCGCCAGCTGGGGCTGAGCCACCGCCGGGCCCGCTACCGCCCCCTTGGCGACCGCGGCCGGAACCCGGCCCGCTGCGACCACCGCGGAGCCCTGGCCGACCCTGCCCCCTACCCACCGCCGCCGACCCCGACACGGCCCCCCCGCACCCCGCGCGGTAACGTGACGGCGTGAGCGACCTCCGCGACGACCGCGAGCTGTGGAGCGGTCCCCAGGACGCCCCGCGCCCCGTGAAGCTGCTGCAGGGCTACGTCTGGCACCCGCACGACGCGGGGCTCGACCTGGCCGCCCAGCTGAGCGGCGAGGTGGCCGCGGACGTCCACCTGCTCCTCGACGCCATGCCGCGGGCCCCGTTCGCGTTCTTCGACGACGGCACGCCGTCCGCCTCGCAGGTCGTCTATCAGCTCACGCTGCTGGCGATCGTCCCCCCGGGGGTCGACCCCGCGCGCCTGCTGGTGGAGGTCGCGCCGCTGGTGGAGGCGCGGCTCGAGTCGACACCGCCCAGCGTCGGCTGGCAGGTCATGGAGGACCTGCGCGAGCTGGGCTGAGGCGCGCCTGGGGGCTACGGCGCCGCGACCGGCCGCGACGGGATCGTGATGCCCTCGGCGTCGAAGCGCTCCTTCACGCGCTTGGTGAGGTCGGACTGGGTGGCCAGGAAGTCGCCCGCCGTCGTCCAGTACTGCGCCATGAGGCTCACGGAGATGTCGGTGAACCCCTTGGTGGTGATGACCGGCTCGGGGTGGGTGAGGACGCGCGGGTCGGAGGTGACGACCTCGCGCAGTATGCCCAGGGCGCGCGAGACGTCGTCGTGGAAGCTGATGCCCACGACCAGGTCGTAGCGCCGCCTCACGGCCTGCGAGAAGTTCACGATCTTCGACCCCCACACGCTGCCGTTGGGCAGGTGGACGACGACGCCGTCCCAGGTGACGAGGCGGGTCATGAACAGGCCGATGTCGGTGACGGTGCCCGCCGTGCCCGCGACCTCGATGCCGTCGCCGAGCTTGAAGGGACGCAGCGTCATGAGCATGATCCCGGCCGCGACGTTCGAGAGCGTGCCCTGCAGCGCCAAGCCCACGGCGAGGCCGGCGGCGCCCAGGAGCGCCGTGATGCTGGCCGTCTGCACGCCGAGGCGCCCCAGCGCCGCCACCGCGGCCAACGCGAGGACCACGCCGCGCGCGATGCGGGCCACGGTGGGCGTGTGGTCGAAGCTGATGCCCGTGGAGCGCTCTACGGCGCGGCGAGTGAGGCGCTCGGCCAGCTTGGCCAGGAAGTAGCCGACGACCAGGATCGACGCGGCCGTGAACAGGTTGATGGCGAGCCGCGACAGCGCCGGCCCGATGCCGCTCCAGGGGAGGCCGAGCTCCACTCAGCGCTCCTGCTGCGCGGTCACCACCAGACGCTCGTGCGGGTAGACGTAGCCCTGCCGGCGCGCCAGCGCCTCGCGGTAGGCGCGGTCGTCGGCGCGCGAGGCCACCTCGTCGAGCCGGGCGAGCTCGGCGGCGAGCGCCCCCACCTCGGCCTCGAGCCTGGCGACCTCGCGGCGGTGCACGAGGTTGCGGTCGAGCTCCACCCCGAGGAGGAAGAAGAGGTGCAGGCAACCGGCCACGGCCAGGACGACCAGGGCCGGGTGCGCCCGCTTGCTCCTCAGGTCGGTCACAGGGCGACCTCCTGCAGGGCCAGCGCCTCGCGCAGGAAGCGGGCGGCGTCCTCCGGCGGCGTGGGGTTCACGAAGAAGCCCGCGCCCCAGTCGTAGCCGGCCTGGGTGGTGAGGCGGGGCAGCACCTCGATGTGCCAGTGGAAGTGCGCCCGCTCCGCGCCCGGGACCGTGTGCAGCGCCATGTTGTAAGGCGGCCGGTCGAGGGCGTAGTTCAGCGCTCGCAGCACGCCCTGGAGGATATCAGCCAGCATCGGGAGGTGGTTCGCCGCCACGTCGGCGTAGCTGCTGCCGTGCCTACGCGGCAGGACCCACGTCTCGAAGGGCGTCTTCGCGGCGAACGGCGCCAGCGCGACGAACTCCTCGTTGGCCGTGACCACGCGCTCCCTCGCCTCGAGCTCCCGCTCCAGCACGTCGCAGAAGAGGCAGGAGCCGTGCTCCTCGTGGTGCTGCCGGCCCGCCTCGATCTCCTCCTCCAGCCACCGGTTCGGGACCGGCAGGGCCAGCAGGTGGGCGTGCGGGTGGTCGTAGAGGGCCCCGGCGGCGCGGCCGACGTTGCGGGTGAGCTGGACGTGCCTCACGCCGGGGCGGTCGCCGTGCAAGGCGATGCGGTCGCGGTAGAGCCGCAGGACGTCGACGACGTGCGACCGCGGCATCCTGTCGAGGGTCTGCCGCGCCTCGGGGTGCTCGACGATCAGCTCCTGGTACCCGGCCGACGGCCCGTGGCGGAAGAGCGAGTCCCCCTCCTCGGCGAACGCACGGCCGGTGAACGAGTCGTGCGGGTGCTCCACGACGCGCATGGTCCACGGCGAACCCGAGTCCCCGCCGAAGGCGGCGACCTCGCGCACGGCGTCCGAACCGGGCGAGAGCGGGCTGCGCTCGGGACCCTCCGCCACGCTCCCGAAGTCGGAGGCGAGGAGGCCGCGCTCGGGCGACAACAGCACCCAGGCGCGGCCGAACGTGTCCTTGCGGAACACTGGCATCGAGGCGAGTCTAGCAGCGGCCCCCAGGGGCCCGGCGTCGGTTCTTCCACGCTCGCCGACCGGTCCTAGGCGCGTGAGGCGCGCATCGACCACCGTCCCTTGGCGGGCCGCCGCCCGGGCCAGGCCCCGGCGACGCGGGCCGCGCGACCCCCTCCGCCGGCGCGGGCGCCGCTCGCCGGCCTCGGCTCAGAAGAGCGCGTCCTGGACGATGGCCTGCTCGCGGACGGTGGGCAGCGCCCTCACCTCGCGGAACTCCAGGCCCAGCGCCCCCAGCCGGTTCAGGGCCGGCGCCGTGACCGAGGGGGCGGCCAGCACGCCCCTAACGGCGCCGGGCCACACGGAGCGCACGCTCTCCACGTAGCGGGCGAGCTGGTGCACGGCCTCGTGGTTCGCCTTGCCGCGCTTCAGCTCCACGACCACGAGGGCGCCGTGGGCGTCGCGCGCCAGCAGGTCGATGCCGCCCACGTCGGTGGGGGTCTCGAGGTCCACCAGGGTGAGGCCGGGCTCGATCACGCTCGGGTCGGAGGCGAGCGCGGCCTGCATCTCGGCCTCGCTGCCCAGCAGCACGAAGCCGCCGCCGTCGCGCAGCTCGAACGCCTGCGCGAACGCGGGCGCCAGGAAGCCGACCCGCAGCGACTCGGGCGGCGTGTAGCGCTCGGCCACGAGCACGGCGTAGCCGTCCTCGCAGGCGACGCGCACGTCGTCGGTCTGGGGCTGCCAGTTCACCGGCTTCACGCCGCGCGGCCCGTGCACCTGCACGCTGCCGTCGGGCTTGACGATCAGCAGGTAGTCGCCGGCCTCGGCCACCGAGGCGGCCCTGCCCGTGTAGAAGACCTCGAACTCCCCCGCCACCTGCACGACGGCGCCCTTGTCCCTGAGCGCCTCGGTGAGGAACCCCACGAGCTCCTCCGGGCCGGGCTGCGAGAGAACGGCGCGCAGCACGGCGAGCAGAGTACCACCGGTTAGACTCGCCTCCATGGGTCTGATCGGCGCTCACGTCTCCACGTCCGGCGGCCTGGCGAACGCCTTCGACCGCGCCGACGAGATCGGCTGCGAGAGCCTCCAGGTCTTCGTGAAGAGCCCCAACCAGTGGCGCGGCAAGGCGCTCACCGACGACGACGTGGCGGCCTACCAGGAGCGCCAGGCGCGGGACGGGCAGCCGGTGATCGCCCACGCCGCCTACCTGATCAACCTCGCCTCGCCCAAGGAGGACATCCTCAGGTCGTCGGTCGAGGGCCTGCGGGACGAGCTGGCGCGCTGCGCCCGCTTGGGCCTGCGCGGGCTGGTGCTCCACCCGGGCGGGCACCTGGGCGCCGGGGTGGACGCCGGCATCGAGCTGGTCGCCCGCTCGCTCGACGCCGTGCTGTCACGGCCGGAGACGGGCCAGGCCCGCGTGCTCCTGGAGAACACGGCCGGGCAGGGCACGGCCCTGGGCTCGCGGTTCGAGGAGCTGGCGCGGATCATCGAGCTCACCGACGCGAAGGACCGCCTCGGCGTCTGCCTCGACTCGTGCCACGCGTTCGCGGCCGGCTACGACGTGGCGAGCGCCGAGGGGTACGAGGCGATGCTGGAGGCGGCGGAGGCCGCGTTCGGCCTGCGGCGTGTCGAGGCGATGCACCTCAACGACTCGAAGCACCCCCTGGGCAGCCGAAAGGACAGGCACGAGAACGTGGGCGAGGGGCTGATAGGCGAGGCGTTCTTCGCCCGCGTCCTCGCCGACGAACGTCTCGCGCACCTGCCGATGGTGCTCGAGACGCCGATGGGCGACGACGACCTCGGCCACGCTCGCGACATGGAGCGCCTCAGGCAGCTGCGTGGGTGAGCCCGACGGGGCGTGGCGCCCCGGCCCGGACCCGGCGCGCGCACGTGGCGGGCGCCGGGCGCTAAGGCGGACTACCTAGGCCGCACGTCGTCCCTGGGCCTGTCGTCGCGCCTGACGGTCACGTCGGGCGCGGTGGTCCTGCCGAGCTCGGGCAGCAGCGCCAGGCCGGCCAGCCCCACCAGCACGTAGATGATGGAGGAGATGGTGTTCTTCTCCCCGAAGTCGTTGCCCGTGATGGCCGCGACGAGGTCGAAGTTGAACAGGCCGACGAGCAGCCAGTTGATCGCCCCGATGATCACGAGCAGCAGCGCGACGGTACGTAGACCACCCATGTCTTGCTCCCTTCGCCAACGGGTCCGGAGTGGATCCGGTCCCCGTCCGCAGGGTAGAGGCGCCTCGTGAGAGCCGGTACCCGGTGACGGCCACAGCGAGGCGGTCGCCCAGGTAGACGGCGCGTTCGCGGCGCTCCCGGCCGGGAGGCCGGGCTTCCCTCAGGCCCCCAGGTACGCCGAGGCCACGCGTTCGTCGCGGGCCAGCTCGTCGGCGGGGGCCGAGAGGAGCACCGTGCCGGTCTCGAGCAGGTAGCCGTGGTCGGCCAGCCTCAGGGCGGCGCGCGCGTTCTGCTCGATCAGGAGGACCGTCGTACCGGCGTCGCGCAGGGCCGCCACGACGCGGAAGATCTCCTCCACGATCAGCGGCGCCAGGCCGAGGCTGGGCTCGTCGAGCAGCAGCAGGCGGGGGCGGGCCATCATGGCGCGTCCGATGGCCAGCATCTGCTGCTCGCCGCCGGACATCGTGCCGGCGAGCTGTCGCCGCCTGGCGGCGAGCTGGGGGAACGTGGCGTAGACCTGGTCGAGGGATGGCCTGAGGTCGCGCTCGCCGCCCAGGTAGCGCCGGTAGGCGCCGAGGCGCAGGTTGTCGTCGACGCTCAGGGCGGCGAACAGCTCGCGGCGCTCCGGCACGAGCACCACGCCGCGGCCCACCAGCCCCTCGGGGCTCGCCTGGGTGATGTCCTCGCCCTCGAGGAGCACGCGCCCCTCGGCCTTCGGCACCACGCCCACGACCGCGTTCACGAGGCTCGACTTGCCCGCGCCGTTCGCGCCGATCACCGTGACGAGCTGCCCGCGGCCGACGCTCAGGTCGACCTGGCTCAGGGCCTGCACCCCGCCGTACCTGACGCTCAGGCCCTCGACGGCCAGGAGCGGGGCCTCGCCGCGGGGCGCCGGCTCGCGGCGACCGGGCTGGCCGCCCTGCTCGCGGCCACGGGGACCGGGCTCGCCGCCGGGCGCTCCGCCGCCCCTCGGGTCGTCTGCGCTCATGCGACCTCCCGGCCCAGGTAGGCCTCGATGACCGCCGGGTCTCGCCGCACCTCGGCCGGCGTACCGGCGGCCAGGAGCTCGCCGTGGTTCATGACGACGATGCGGTCGGCCAGGTCCATGACCACGTCCATGTCGTGCTCGACCAGCAACACGGTGACGCCCTCGCCCTGCAGGCGCCGCACCAGCGCCTTCAGGTCCTCCTTCTCGTGGCGCCGCAGGCCCGCGGCCGGCTCGTCGAGGAGCAGCAGCACCGGGTCGGCCATCAGCGCCCGCGCCACCTCCAGCAGGCGGAGCTTGCCGAGAGGCAGCGAGTCGGCGCGCGCGAACGGGTCGTCGCCCAGGCCCACGCGCCGGAGCTGCCGCAGGGCCTCGGCGCGCACGCGCTCCTCCTCCGCGCGGCCCAGACCCATCAGGCCGCTCCACAGGCCCGAGCTGGTGCGCGAGTAGGCGCCCAGCGCGACGTTCTCGAGCAAGCTCAGGCTCGGGCTGAGGTTCAGGTGCTGGAAGGTGCGCGCCAGCCCGAGGCGGGCGACCTGGTGGGGGTGCAGCCGCGCGATGTCGCGCCCGGCGAAGCGCACCCGACCCGCGTCCGGCCACAGCACGCCGGTGATGAGGTTGAACGCCGTGGTCTTGCCGGCGCCGTTGGGCCCGATGAGCCCCACGACCTCGCCCTGACCGACCTGGAACGACAGCCGGTTCACGGCGGTGAGGCCGCCGAACGACCGCGTCACGCCCTCCAGCTCGAGCAGCGGCCCGCTGGCCTGCACCCGCTCGCGCGGCGGCAGCGGCGGCGCGTCCTCGCGCACCGGCCGCTCGGGCTGGCGCGGCAGCAGCGCGTCGACCATGGGCACCAGCCCGCGCCGCGCGTACTGCAGGACCAGGACGAGGATGAAGCCGAAGGCGACGATCTCGTAGTTGCCGGTGCGCCCCAGGATGCCGGGCAGCACCTGCTGGAGCTGCTCCTTCAGCAGCACGAAGACGCTCGTGCCGGCCAGGGCACCCCACACGCTGGTGAGCCCGCCGATCACGGCCATGATCAGGTAGTCGATGCTGGCGTTCAGCGAGG
>CAZGXF010000077.1:11154-12247 GCA_964529575.1 uncultured bacterium | reverse complement strand
GGCCTGAAGCTGTGGTGACGCCGTGACGACGCCGCTGCTCCTCTCCTCGGTGGCCTCCGGCATCATCGCCACGGTCGTCATGACGGCGTTCCTGTACCTGCCGGTGCTGTGGGGCGGAGCGTTCTACGACTCGCTGGGAGCCCTGGGCGCCATCTTCACCGGCAAGGTGGACGGCCGCTCCCGCTTCGTCGGCGGCCTGCTGCTGCTCGTGGGCGGCGTCGTGTTCGCGCTCTTCTACGGCTGGACCGTGCTCATGCTGCGCGGTCCGCTCGAGCCCCCCGACTACACGATCCTGCCGGGCCTGCCGGTGCCGGTGAACCTGTTCTTCCCGCTGCTGGGCATCGTCATGGGCCTGGCGCACGGCGTCTTCGTCTCGCTCCTCACGGCCTTCGTCATCGCCGACTACCACCCGGTGCACGAGCAGCGCGAGCCGTTCCCGGTGCTCCTCTCGTTCGTCCTCGGTCACGTCGCTTACGGCGTGGTCGTGATGTTCTTCCACAGCCAGTTCCTGCCGCTGCTGGGGGCCTCCCCGGCCTAGGGGCGGGACCGACGAATCCCCCGCCCGGCCGCGCCGCTGCTGTGGTGGCGCGGCCGGCGGTCTCCTGGGCTCGTCGACTCCCTAGGTGCCGCGGGCGACCCAGGGGGGTCGTGGCAGCGCCACTACCGGCTCCGGGCGCCTGCCCCGCCCAGCGCCGCCACCAGCGCCCTCCTCACGTCGTTGGGCAGCGGCGCGCGGGCCTGCGGGTTCACCCATACGCCCAGAGCGACGTCGGTAACCGGCTCGTCCGTGAGGCCCGGCGCGCGCCTCACGAACACGGCGCTGAGCCGCGCGAGGCGCCTCAGGTACTCGCCGCGGTGGCGGAAGCCGCGCTTCAGCAGCGCCTCTGGGTCCGTGGTCTCGACGTCGCGGCGCACCTGGTCGAGCAGCGCCGCCAACCCTTCGTCGCCGGGCGGGTCGCCCTCCACGCCCACGAGCAGGACGTTCGCGCGGTCCGGCACGGTCTGGCCGAGCTTGAGGGCCAGCACGCCGGCCAGGCGCCGGGCGTCGAGGGTGTCGCGCTGGCCACGTCCCCGCACGGTGCCGGCGTCGTCC
>CAZGXF010000077.1:0-11054 GCA_964529575.1 uncultured bacterium | reverse complement strand
CCCGCAGGCGGGTCACCTCGAGCATCACCTCCTGCCGTGTCGTGAACCTGACCGCGAAGTCGGGCCCGCGGGCCGAGCCGCCTGGGGTCGGCTCGTAGGTCACGGCGAGGCGCTTGTCCTGCACCAGGCCGTGAGCGGCGGTGAGCTCCAACAGCAGGTCGCGGGCGCTGGCCTCGCCCCTGGCGCCGCGCAGCTTCTTCCGGACCTTCGTCAGGTTCTCGCGGACGAAGGCCGCGAAGCGGCGCGAGGCCAGCCAGCCCTCCAGGACCCGGGCAAGCTCGTGCGGCTCGTCGCCCAGCAGCTCGCCGAGCAGGGCGGAGCGCGACGGGCGGGACCCCGGCTTGCCGGACGGCATCAGGCCCTCCTGGCGGTCACGACCGCGGCGGGCGGGTCATGCGGTCGGCGCCCAGCGCGTCACGGTCTCGTCATCACCAGGTACTGCCAGACGGCGTTCCTGCCCTGCGACGCGAGCCTCAGCCCTTGGCCCTCGGCGGCGCCCACGATCACGTCGGTCGGCCACGCGAACATCCTGTAGCGGCGTCCGATGACCCGGAACACGGCCCTCTGCAGGGCCGCGAGCGCCCTGGTGAACGCGTTCGAGCGCGGGAAGGTGATGACCAGCGCACGGCGCGCCTTGCCGGCCGCCGCCGCGGTGAGGGCCGGCCCCTCGGCGGAGCAGCACACGACGCGGCCCATCACGACCACGTCGGCCGGCTCCACGCCCGCCGGGTCGCCCAGCAGGTCGTGGACGCGGAACGCGGTCCTGCCGGTCAGCCCCAGGCGCTCCGCCAGCCGCGCCGCGAACGGCGCGTAGGCGTCTACCAGCTCCACTACCTCGCCGCTGGCCGCGCCGCGCTTGAGCAGCTCGGCCTGGAACGCGCCCACCCCGCCGCCGACGTCGAGCACCCTGGCGCCCTCCACCAGGTCGGCCGGCAGCGCGGCCAGGGCGCGGCTCTCGATGTCGTCGAGGCCCCGCGTGAGGTACGCCTGCATGTCGCGCCGCGCGTCGTCGGCGCCGAACATCTCCCTACAGGGGTCCGCCCGGCAGCAGCTGCAGCCCATGACAGGAATGTACCGTCAGACGCGTTCGTCAGAGCTCCTTCAGACTGCCTCTCGCCCTCACCGTAGGCTCGGTCCAGCGGGGGCCGTGCTTCAACCCCACGCCGCCGCTCTCGCCGGCGGCCCGCCGCCTCAGCGCCACGTCGGCGCGGGTGAACTCGGCGCCGAACAGGAGGATCTGCGCGGCGTAGAAGACGAACAGGAGCAGCACGACCAGCGAGCCGGCGGCGCCGTAAGGGGAGCCGACGCCGGCGGTGCCCAGGTAGAAGGCCAGCGCCACCTCGCCGACCTTGTAGAGG
Organism: uncultured bacterium; assembly: GCA_964529575.1. Lineage (GTDB taxonomy): Bacteria > Deinococcota > Deinococci > Deinococcales > Trueperaceae > DASRWD01. Next base: position 9,696 of record CAZGXF010000077.1, on the reverse strand, counting down.
ACGGCGGTGAACAGCGCCCCGCCCCAGACGTCCCGCCAGCCGAGCCTCACGTCGGGTACCAGGCGGAAGAGCGCGGCGAACACCAGGGTGAAGATGCCTAGGGTCGCCACCTGGTTCGCCGCCCACCAGAGCCAGCCCGCCCCGGGAAGCAGGTCGGAGAAGCCCCGGGCGATGACGTTCACGGCCGCGTTCAGCGCGACGGCGACGAGGGCCGCCAGGCCGAGGCCGAGGAGGATCAGCAGGCCTTCGAGCCGCATGCGGAGCGTCCGCCGCCAGCCTTGGCGCTCGGGCTCCACCTCCCAGATCTCGTTGAGGGCGCTTTGCAGCTGCACGAACACGCCCGTGGCGCCGGCCAGCAGCGTCACGACGCTGGCGATGGCGGCGAAGAGGCCGCTGCCTCCCTGCCTGGTGCGGTCGATGAGCCCCTCGACGAGGTCGGTCGCCTGCGGCCCCAGCGTGGCGGTGAGCTGGGTGACCACCTGCTCGCGTGCCTGCTCGTTGCCCAGCACGAAGCCCACGATGGCCACGAGCACGACGAGCAGCGGCGCCAGCGAGATCAGGGTGTAGAACGCCAGGGCGGCGGCGAGCCTCGGCACCTTGTGGCGCCCGAAGCCGGCGAACGCTTCCTTGACCCTCGCGACGAGCCCCCGCACGGGCCCAGTGTCGTCGCGCCCAGCCTTAGCCGCGTGAGCGAACGATGCGTCCCGGCCGGGGCGAACCGGGAGCCGGGCCGCGAGCGGGTCGCCTGGCGCGCGGCCCTCAGCCGAAGAACGCCTTCAGCGTGGGTAGCGGCACCATGTCGGCGCCGGACACGACGCGGTCGCGCAGGTCCTCCTCCAGGGCCACCAGGCCGGGGTCGTCCTTCGAGCGCAGGAACTTCAGGCGCACGGCCGCGACCAGCTCCACCTGCCTGAGGCGCAGAGCGAGGTCTATGGCCTCGCCGCCGCCGTCCGGCAGCGGCGCCGCCTCCTGGAAGCCGCGCAGGAACGGCGTCAGGAAGCGCTCGGCCGCCTGTGCGCCCGTCATCCCCTCGTGCGCGCGCATCAGCAGCCGCACCGCGTAGTAGAGCGGCATCGCCAGGTCGAAGGCGTACGAGCCGTAGCCGCAGTCGTCGAAGTCGATGGCGGTGAGGGTGTCCTCGTAGGCGAGGAAGTTGCCGCTGTGCAGGTCGCCGTGCACGAGGCCGGTCTCGTAGCCCGCGCCGCCGCCGGCCAGGAGGGGCGCGGCCCTGTCGACCACGTCCTGCGCCGCCGCCACGAACGCGGGCACCTCTTCCGCCAGCTCGGCCAGCCGCCCGGAGTAGCTGTGGTCGGCCAGGGCACGGCGTCGCGGCCCGGGCGCCGTCCAGCCGCGCGCGTGCGCCTGCAGCTGGCCCAGCAGCCGGCCCCAGCGGGTGAGCAGCTCGTCGGTCCAGCGCTTGGCGGGGACCAGGTCGCCCGGCGCGCGCTCGAACGCCACGAGCACGTGGCCGCTGTCCGGCAGCAGCTCCACCCACTCGCCGGTCACGGCCCGGACCGGCTCGGCGACGGTGACGCCCGCCTCGCGCAGGGCGAGGAGCCAGTCCACCTCGGCGCGCACCAGGTCAGGCGTCCGGTGCGTGGGCGCGATGACCTTGAGGATGCGCGGCGCGCCCAGCCTCTCGAAAGCGTAGACGTCGCTCTCGTAGGCCCCGAGGGGCTTGAGGTCCCCGGCGCCGACGCCGTAGAGGCGCGCGGCCTCGTGCAGGTGCGCGGGGAGGGGCTCGGGGGCCGCGGTCGCCGGCGACGCCGGTCCCGAGGCAGGCGCCCCGTCCGCAGGGGCGGTGGAGGCGCCCCGTGGTTCGTCTGTCACCCGCCCTGTTTACCAGAGCGGCCGGGCCGTCATGGCGTCTTGACCGGGTCGATGTCGATGCCGCCGCCCCAGGTCCCCGTGTTGCCCGACAGCGCCACGTACGTCGCCAGCACGGCGGCGTCCGTCTCGTCGCCCCAGACGTTGCTCGTGGCGTCGATGACGTCGCCTATCGAGTGCAACGAGGCCACCTGCGGCAAGGCCGTGAACTCCATGTCGAAGACGTTGTCGTTGACCCGCGCGTCCAGCGGCACCTGGACGACAGGGCCAGCGAAGTTCAGGGCGATCTCGAAGCCGGCGAACGTGTTGCCGGTGGCGGTGAGCTCGAGCGGCTCGTCCACGAGCTGCACCCATAGCGCGGACGTCCCCAGGAAGGGATCGACGGTGTCGAAGACGTTGTCGGCCAGCCTCACGTCGCCGGACCCCCTGACGAGCGCTCCGGCGCTCGAGGGCTCCACCAGGTGGACCTGGTTGCCTGCGAAGGTGAGCGTGGTCGTTCCGCCGCTGTTCAGCTCGACGTGGCCGTGGCGCAAGCTCACGGTGTTCCCGGACAGCTCGACCCAGCTCTCCCCGCCGAACTCGGCCCTCAGCTCACCGGTGTTGAGCTCGTTGCCCAGCGTCAGCGCGTTGTCGGCGAACGTGAACCTCACGGGGGTGTCGGCGTCGGTGAGCGTGATCAGGTAGGTGGAAGCGATCGTGTTGCCGGTGACGACCACGTCCGCCGGGAGCTCGCCGCTCTCGGCGCCGATGATCAGCTCGCCGTCCTGCGACAGGCCTACCTCCATGCGGCCCACCCTCACGTCCCCGTTGCCGGTGAAGCGGATGTCGTTCTCCCCGAACGCCCCCAGGGAGACGACCTGCAGCGAGGCGTCGCCTCGTAGCAGCACGTTGTCGCTGATGGACATGGGGGAGAGCGCCGTCATGAACCCCAGTCCGCCTCTGATGTCGGCGTCCCAGACGTCGGCGTCCTCGGCCGAGAGCGAGCTGTCCGCCACGTTCACGGGTCCGCCCACCAGCAGGGTGCTCGACCCATGCGCCGCCAGCAGCGAGCCGACGACCTCGAGGTCTCCGTCCACTACGCGCGCGGTCGAGCCCAGCACCTCGACGCCGCGGTCGGCGCCGATCAGCAGGCCCTCCTGCGCGACGACCTCGGCGAAGCCGACGTGGACGGCGCCGCCCGGGGCGGCGAGGTAGATCAAGCGCGCCTCGAGCGTCGAGTTCTCGACGGTCAGCCGGCCTCCGGCGAGCAGCTGGAGCGTCGAGCCGGTCGCCGTGAAGCGCGTGTCGAACAGACGCAGTTCGAGGTTGAACCCCATCTCCAGGGGCGTGCCGATGGTGCTCGGCATGGTGCCCGTGAAGAGGAAGCGCTCGAAGGAGACCCTGGCGTTGGCCGGCAGGTCGGCGGGCTCCAGCGTCCGCGCCTCCACAGCCGCTCGCAGCGCCGCTTCGACCTCCGTCGCCGTCGCCGGGCCGGAAGTCGCCAGGCCGGAGACGGAGGGGACGGGGTCCTTCAGGGTGCCGGGCAGCAGCGTCACGGTCGCGCCGTACATGCCCAGGTCGGCGACGGTCACCTGGGCGCCCTCGTCGAACGACAGGGTGAGGCCGCCCGCGAGCAGCGTGGTCAGGGTGGGGCCGCGGCCGTGCAGGCTCACGTTGTCTACCCATAGGACGTCGTCGCCGAGGTCGTAGGTGGCCGCCTGCAGCAGCACCGCCGTGCCCGGCTCCTGAGCGGAGAGGAACCCCTGGAGGTCGGCCGGGACGTCGTCGTACTCCACGCCCACGAACAGGCCCTCGACCGCTGACCGGCCACCGGCGGTGGACACCGCTACCTCCTGCCACCCGCTAGGAGCGTCTTCCGGCACGACGGCCTGAACCGCCGTGGTCGACCAGGCGACGACCTCGGCCTGGGCGCCGCCGACCGTCACGGTCCCCGAGCCCCCGAAGCCGCTGCCGGTGACGACGAGAGTGTCGCCCTTGGCGGCTACGCCGGGGGCGACCGCGTCTGCCTCGGGCACCGGTGGTGAGGTGGGGTCAGGGCCGGCGCACGCCGCCAGCAGCGCGGCGCAGGCCAGCACGGCCAAGCGGTGGGAACGGCTCATGCGGCACCTCCGCGGTCCAAGGGCCCTCATCGCCCCCCGCCGAGCTCGTGGCCGACGCCTGAGGGTAGCAGCGAGCGGATGCCCTGTCGCTGGCTCACCGCCTTGGTCGACGCCAGCGCGGGTAGCCGCCACCTGTGAGCTGCTCGGCAGACGGCCTCTCATGACGGCTGCCTAGACTCGTGCCCATGGACATCGCGACCAGGCGTTCGCACGCGAAGGCAGGGCGGCCGGCACGCCTCATGGCCGGCGCCGCCGCGCTGGTGCTCGTCCTCAGCGCGTGCCTGCCGACCGTCACGGTCGAGTTCCCGCCGGGACCCGTCGTGGCGGTGCGACCCGAGAGCAGCGGCGTGATCCTGTTCGTGCGCGTGCCCGCCGACAGGCCAGGCGGCGGCCTCGAGGTCGTGCAGGCCGACGGCACGACGTTCCACATCCCGCCGGGCCACTACCCGCCGCCCGGCCAGTGCCGGGTCTGGGACCCGGACCTCCCGCCGGGCAGGCAGGCCGCCCCCGGCTCGTGCCGGGCGCTCGAGCGACGCGTGCCGGCCGGCAGCTACCTCATCTACGGCTGAGCCCCAGGCGGACGGCGGCGCGGCGGTGCCATGGACCTCCGCGCCTAGACACACGTCTCCGTCAGTGACCCGGTAGGTCGAGCACCGCGTCGAGCCCGCGGTGCAGGCCCACGAGCGCGCCCACCCGCCTGATCGCCAGGAGCGCGCCGTCTACGTAGGGCTCGGCCGACGAGCCGGCGTCGGTGCGGACGCTCAGGCGTTGGTCGGGCAGCCCGAAGATCACCTCGGTGCTGAGGCGGAAGCCCGGCAAGCGGACCGAGTGCACCTGCGCCCCGCCCATGGTGGCGCCGCGCGCCGCCCGCTCACCCTGTGTCGCCTCGACGGGCACCTCGTGACGGGCCCGAGCCGCGGCGCCGAGGCGCGAGGCCAGCTCGCGCGCCGTGCCGCTGGGCGCGTCGGGCTTGCCGGCGTGGGCGTAGTCGATGACCTCCCAGTGCGGGATGAGCTTGGCCGCGGCCTCGGCGAACCTGAGCATCAGCACCACGGTGAGCGCGAAGTTGCCCGCCGCCAGCACGCCCTTGCCGGCCGCGCGCGCCGCGGCGTCGAGCTCGGCGTAGTCCTCGTCCGTGAGGCCCGAGGTGCCCACGACCACGTTCGCGCCGTGACGCAGGGCCGCGAGCACGTTGGCCTTGGCGACGTCCGGCTTCGTGTACTCGACGAAGACGTCGCACCTAGCTGACGCCAGAGCCTCCTCGGCTGAGGCGAACACGGGCGCCGCGAGGCCCGGCTCGCTCAGCGCCTCTCCCAGCGACCGACCGGCGTACGAGCGCGAGACGGCGGCTACCAGCTCCATGTCCTCTTGCCGGGCGACGCCCCGCGCCAGCGCCGAGCCGGCCCAGCCGGTGGCGCCCGCGAGGCAGACCTGGATGCGTGACATGCCGCGAGGGTAGCCCGGCGCGCCAGTTACCGGCGCGGCTGGGCGGTGGCCGCGTCACCGGTCACGTCCTGATGAGCACGCGGCTGGACGTGCGGGGCACGAGCGCGGGCCAACGTCTCGAGCTCCGCCGTCGCCCGGTCCTCGGCGGCGTCGGCGCGCACCAGCGCGCCCAGACGCTGGGCGGCCTCCCTGAAGCTCGGCTCGCGCAGCACGCGCTCCACGGCCGCGGCGATCGCCGTGGACGACGCCCCCTTCCGGAGCGCCACGCCGGCACCGTGGTACGCGACCTTCGCGGCGTTGTCGTTCTGGTCGCGACCCATGGGCAGGCAGACCAGCGGTGCTCCGGCGGCCAGCGCCCGCATGACGGTGCCGTGGCCGGCGTGGGTGACGACCGCGGCCGCTCGGGGCAGCACGGCGGCGTGGCTCACGCTCTCGACCACCGTCACGTTCGCCGGTACCGGGCCGAGGTCGAGACCCGGGCCGGGGCCGCCCGCGCCGGAGCCTCGGCGTGCCAGCCCCGGCCCCGTGGTGGCCAGGCCGCGCACCGGCAGGCGGCCGAGCGCCTCCACTGCCCGCCGCAGCGTCGCCTCCTGGCGCTGGAAGGTGCTCGAGAGGCCGACGACCACCAGAGGTCTACCGTCGTCGTGGAGCGCCGGGTGCGCCCCGTCCGCGACCCAGTGAGGGTCGTCGAGGAGCGGCCCGACGTACCTGACGTTGGGCGGCGCCGGGTCGAGAGGGAAGTCGAACGCTCGCGTCGTCTGGATGAGCCGCAGGTCGGCGCGGTGGTACTCGCCCAGCAGCCCCTGAGCGTCACCGACAGGCGGCAGGCCGTGGCGCCGCCGCACGGCGTCGTAGCCGGCGACGTGCCTGGCGATGGTACGCAGGAGGAGCGAGTCCAACAGGCGGTCGCGCAGCCTGCCGACGGGTCCCGGCAGCGGCTTGAAGCCCGGCCCGGCGGCGGGTCGCCCTGGTCCGGGAACGAACTCGGGCGTGTGCCAGAGGACGGCGCGGGCCACGCCGGACGCCTCGGCCGCCACCAGGGCTCCGGGCATGAGGTAGTCGGCGACGACGACGTCGGGACGCCTGGCGGCGATGACCCTGGAGGTCTCGTCGGCCACGACCTCGGCGGGGCCGAACATGACGCCCGCGAACGTCCGGTCCAGCGCCGCCAGGGGGTTCCTCGCGTCGTAGTCGTCCAGCAGCGGCGTGGTGGGGTCCTCGCGCGTGAAGTACCGCGTGAACGACACGAACCTCCCGCCCAGGGCGTCCACCGCGGAGCGCAGGCAGGGCTCGGCGAGCACGGTGACGTCGTGGCCCCTGGCGGCGAGGCGGCGGGCCACGCCCAGCACGGAGGGCACGTTGCCGCCGCCCTCCCAGGTGACGAAGAGGAAGGACCCTGGCTCGACCATCGACCTCACCTCCGCGCCGGGAGTCGTCCCGGCGGCAGCGCTGCGCGTGCGCCCTCGACCAGGCGCCGCATCACGGCCTTCGTCTCCTCGCGCGACCTGCCCAGGTCGCGGCGCAGCAGCTTCCAGACGTAGACGTCCGTGGCGGCCACGACCGCGTCGACCGTCTCCTCGCCCGCCCCGTCCGGCGCCAGCACGCGGGCGCACCACGCCCGGTGCTCGGCGCGGCCACGGTCGACGACCTTCTTGGCGGCGGGGTAGCGCTCCTCCAGGGCCAGCGTCCTGAGCGCGGCCTCGCCCCACGCCTCGTAGTGGTCGAGGAGGACGTCGAGGGCGCGGGACACGTCGCCCGGGGGCGCCAGGGCGCGGTGCGCGACGATGTCGCCGGCGTCGAGCCTCAGCGCGGCGTCGATGAGCCCGTCCTTCGAGCCGAAGCGCCTGATCACCGTCTGCACGGTCACGCCGGCCCGGTCGGCGACGTCCTGCAGCGTCATCTCGTCGAGGCCGCGGTCGCGCCACAGCTCGGCGGCCGCGTTCAGGATGGCCTTGGCGGTGCGCTGGGCCGCCTCGGCCCTGGCCTTCATGCGGTAGGGCCGCTTGCGGTCCCCTCCGCCCGCATCTTTCATGTTAGTGGCACTAAAGCCGAATCTGGCGGGCGTCAACCACGGCCTGGCGCCGGCGCTCCGGAGGCGCCGCTATAGTGTCTCCACCACACAAGGTGCGCGCTCGCCACGCGGCGCCCGCGGCGCCGTCCAGCGTGGCGGCGCAGGAGGTTGGGGGATGCAACAGGTCACCGGTTACGTGCTCGTCGTCGTCGGCCTCGTCCTCTGCCTGGCGCAGGCGTTCGCCATGGTGCGCGACGTGGTGTCCACGCCGCCGCAGCCGCAGCGCGACGTGGCGGAGGTGAAGATCGTCGACCTCGTCAAGCTGCTCGTCGACAAGGTGCCCGTGGCGGCCGTGGGCGTGCTGTTCGTGTGGCTGGGGGCGGCGATCCTGGGCTGGCTCGGCTGACCCTCCCGCCACGTATCCTGCCCACGTGGCGCAGGACCTGCGGACCTTCTACGACCTGGTGAGGCGCACGCGGGCGGGCGTCCTCGACTGGCTCGGCACGCTGCCGCCCGAGGTGCTGAACGCCCAGCGGGCCGACTTCGCCTTCGGCAGCCTGAGCCGCATCTTCAGCCACGTGGCCGAGTGCTACCTGCTGTGGCTCTCGCGCGGCGGCGTCGGCGAGCCGGTGCGGGGCCTGCACGAGGAGGACGCGGACGGGCTGCGGGCGGCGTTCGCGCGCGTCGACGCCGCGGTCGAGGAGGCGCTGAGCACCTGGACCGACTGGGACGAGCCGTTCGTCTACACGTTCTCGGACGGCTGGCAGGAGACCCTGTCGCGGCGGTGGCTGGTGCTCCACCCGATCACGCACGAGTTCCATCACAAGGGACAGGCCTTGGCGTTGGCGAGGGTCCTCGGCCACCCGCACCCTGGGAACCCCGACACCGACCTCGTGCCGCCAGGGTGGCTGTAGCCGGCCCCAACATGGCGAGCTCGCCGCCGGGATGGGGAGGCCGCGGGCGGCGAGCTCTGTAGTAGCCGGCAGGCCCCGGGGCCGCCAGGGTAGCCGGCGTGGGAGGGATCTGGGCCTTCAGCCGGCTCCCCTCTGCAGGAGCGAGAAGAACGCCATGGCTTGGTCGCCCACGACGGCGATGCGCCCCAGGGGCGTGGCGAACGGCTCGACGGCCACGGTGCCGCCGCCGTCCTTCGCGCGGGCCACCGCCGCGTCCATGTCGTCCACCTCGAAGTACGGCATCCAGTGAGGAGGTATGCCTTCCCACTCCGCCGTCATCTGCAGGACCCCGCCGATGGCGGCGCCGTCCTTCGACAGGGAGTAGTAGGTCGTGGCCGGGTTCTCCACGATGGCGCTGGAAGCGTCGAACAGCGCGGTGTAGAAGTCGCGCGCCGCGTCTGCGTCGGGGGTGTTGACCTCGGCCCAACCGAACCCGCCGGGCTCCCCGCTCACCTGGAAGCCGTGGTGCTCGCCCGCCTGCCACAGGCCGAACGCCGCGCCGGAGGGGTCGGCGACTACGGCCATGCGGCCCTGCGTGGCCACGTCGAAGGGCTCCACGAGGACGGTGCCGCCCAGCTCGAGTGCCCGCTCGGCCGTGCGGTCGGCGCTCTCGACCGCGAAGTAGAGGACCCACACGGCCGGAGCGTCGCCCTCCTGCGGCCCGACGCCGGCGGCGAACCGCCCGCCCCGGCTGGCCATGCGGTAGCCGCCGTACTCGGGTCCCGTCTCGGCGAACTCCCAGCCCAGGACGCTGCGGTAGAACGCGGCGGCGGCGTCGACGTCGGGTGCGCTGAGGTCCACCCAGCAGGGGAGCCCCTCGGCGCGGGGGCCATCATGCTGCGGCATGTCGGCTCCTCTCCTGCCCCTCGGAGACTGATACGCCCGCGGCGCGGGATCGGATGCGTCGAGGGGCGAGGGCCATCATCGCGCGCGGCGCGGGCGGGGGCCAGGCGGCCGCCGGTCCGCGGTGCTGGATGACCCGGCGGCCGTCCGCTACCGGTGCTCGTGGAGGCTAGTCGCCCAGGTCGCCGTACCAGCACCAGAACACGACCGCGCCCTCCGGCCCGGCCACCGCCCAGTGCTCCTCGCCGGCGGGGATGTGCGAGACCTCGCCGGCGACGGTGGTGAACGGCCGCCCGCCGCACTCGCCGCTCAGCGAGCCCGCCACCACGTACGAGACCTCCTCGGCGGTGTGCGCCGAGAGCCCTTCCGCGGGCACGCGCTGGCCCGGCGCGAGGCGCACGCTGCCCGCGCGGAACCGCGGGCCCGAGGCCTCGCCCAGCTCCAGGAGGGTCGCCACGCCGCCTTCCGCGGCCTCGCCGATCAGCTGGTAGAGACGCATGCGCGAGCTTACGTCGTG
>CAZGXF010000076.1:0-12321 GCA_964529575.1 uncultured bacterium | reverse complement strand
TCGAGCCGGCCGAGGTCATCGGCTTCCTCGAGACGATCACCACCTCCACGGTCGCGGTCACGGTCGCCCTCACCGGCGACCCGCCGGCGGGCGTGCTGGTGGAGGCCGAGGCCGAGCCGGCCGCGGTGACGTTGACGGGCCGCAGCCAGGTGCTGGACCGCGTGGCGCGCGTGCTGGCCTTCGCGCCGGCCGTGGGCGGCGGCGTGGCCCGCCTGGTGGCCGTGGACGCCGCCGGCGTGCCGGTACCCGACGTGGAGTTCGCCCCGGCGAGCGTCACCGTCTCGGTGTCGACGCGGCCCGCGCTCGTCACGCGCGAGGTCGTGGTCGAGCTGAGCGCGCCGAGCGGCCCCGAGGTCGGCGCCGTCACCCTGAACGAGCCGCGCGTCACGGTGGCCGGGCCGCCCGACGTCCTCGCGGGGCTGTCGAGCGTGCCGGGGACGGTAGACGCCCCTACCGGGCCGCTCGACCCCGGCCGGTATACTCTCCCCGTTCGCCTGGCGCTCCCCGAGGGAGTGGTCGCCATGCAGACCCCGACCGCCACGCTTCAGTACGTGCGACAACCGCTAGCGCCGTAGGCGGCCGTACGGAGGAGCCTTGATACACCCGATCGTTCTCTACGGCGACCCGATACTCAGGCGCCGCGCCGGGCCGGTGACGCGCTTCGACGACGACCTGGAGCGGCTGGCCGCCGACATGGTCGAGACCATGTACGCCGCCGACGGCGTGGGACTGGCCGCCCCGCAGGTCGGCCTGCCCATCAGGTTGTTCGTCGCCCTCGAGGTGGGCGAGGCCTCCGAAGAGGACGGGTCCCACGAGGGCCAGGTCATCGACGACCCGGACCAGGCCGAGGAGCTGACGCCCGAGCAGAAGCGGCGCGCCTGGGGCGTGGTGCGCGAGCACGTGATCGTGAACCCCGAGGTGGTGTCGCTCGAGGGCCGACAGTACGGCCGCGACGGCTGCCTGTCGCTGCCCGGTCTGTCGGTCGACGACGTGCCGCGGGCGCAGCGCGTCGTGCTCGACTACCAGGACCTGAAGGGCCAGCGGCACCGCCTGGAGGCCGAGGGCTACTTCGCCCACGTGCTGCAGCACGAGTACGACCACCTCGAGGGCGTCCTGTTCTTCGACCACCTGCCGGACGACAGGCGCCAGCGCTTCCTGGAGGAGAACCGCAAGCAGCTCGCCGAGTGGCAGCGCGAGGCCCGCGCCCTGGCCAAGGAGCGCGAGCGCGCCGAGCGGGGTCGCAGGGCGACGGCGCGGGGCTGACGGTGCGGCCGCTGCGCGTCGCGTTCTTCGGGTCCCCCGCCTTCGCGCTGCCGAGCCTCGAGGCGCTGCTGAGGCGCCACGACGTCGTGATGGTCGTCTCGCAGCCGGACAAGCCGTCGGGCCGGGGGATGCGGGTCACCGCCCCGCCCGTGGCGCAGCGCGCCCGCGAGCTGGGCCTCGAGCTGTGGCAGCCCACCCGGCTGCGCCGCGACGAGCCGTTCCTCGCCAGGCTCCGCGAGCTCGACCTCGACGTCGGGGTCACCGCCGCCTACGGGCGTTTGCTGCCGACAGCCGTGCTCGCCGGCCCGCGCCACGGCGTCCTGAACGTCCATGCCAGCCTGCTGCCGCGGCACAGGGGCGCGGCGCCGATCCAATGGGCGCTCATCGAGGGGGACGAGGAGACGGGCGTGACGATCATGCAGACGGAGGAGGGCCTCGACACCGGCCCCATCAGGCTCCAGCGCCGCACGCCCGTGCGCGAGGACGAGGACGCCGCCGCGCTGTCGGAACGGCTGTCGCGCCTGGGGGCCGAGGCGCTCACGGAGGCCCTCGACCTGCTGGCCGAGGGCACGTTGCCCAGCACCCCGCAGGACGACGCGCTCGCGACGCAGGCCCCCTTGCTGACGCCCGAGGACGGGCACGTGCGCTGGGAGCGACCCGCCGCGGCCGTGCACGCGCGCCACCGCGGCGTGAGCGTGTGGCCGGGCACCTCGTTCGCTCACGGCGGGGAACGCGTGAAGGTGACGGCGCTGGGCGTGGCCGCGACCGACGACGCCCAGCTGGCGCGCGTCGCCGGCGACGACCGCGAGCGGTGGCTGGCGGCCGCGCCGGGCGAAGTGCTCGCGGTCGACGCCGAGGGCCTGACCGTGCGAGCGGGCGAGGGCGCCGTGCGCCTCCTCCGCGTGAAGCCGCCGGGCGGCCGCGAGATGGGCGCCCGCGACTGGGCGAACGGCCGCGGCGTGAGGCAGGGCGCGCGCCTTGGCTAGGGTCGCGATCGTCGGACGCCCGAACGTGGGCAAGTCGAGCCTCTTCAACCGCCTCGTCGGCTCGAAGGAGGCCATCGTCGCCGACCAGCCCGGCGTCACGCGCGACGTCAAGGAGGGCGTGGCCGTCACCGACGACGGCCGGCGGTTCAGCGTGCTGGACACCGGCGGCCTGTGGTCGGGCGACCGGTGGGAGCGGCCGATCCAGCAGCGCGTCGAGGCCGCCGTGCAGGACGCCGACCTCATCCTCTTCGCCGTGGACGGCCGCGAGGGCGTCACGGCCGGCGACCAGCAGGTGGCCAAGTGGCTCAGGCAGCTGGGCAAGTCCGTGCTGCTGGTGGCCACGAAGGTCGACGACCCCCGGCACGAGGAGCGAGCCGAGTTCTTCGAGCTCTACTCGCTCGGCTTCGGCGACCCCTTCCCCACCGCCGCGGAGCACGCCCGCGGGACCCACGAGCTGGTCGCCCGCATCGACGAGCTGCTGCCCGCCGAGGAGGACGACCCCGAGGAGCAGCCCGTCCGGGTGGCGGTGATAGGCCGGCCGAACGTCGGGAAGTCCAGCCTCGTGAACGCCATCGTCGGCGACGAGCGCGTGATCGTGGCCGACGAGCCGGGCACGACCCGCGACGCCGTCGACGTGAGCTTCACCTTCGCCGGGCGGCCGTTCGTGCTGGTCGACACCGCCGGCATGAGGCGCAAGGACGCCGACGACCTCGAGTACTACGCGCGCATCCGGTCGGAGGCGGCGCTGCGGCGCTCCGACGTGGGGATCCTCGTCGTCGACCCGTTCGAGATGGGCGACCACGAGCTGAGGCTCGCGAACCTGGCGCTGGAGTGGGGCAAGCCCGTGGTGGTGGCCGTGAACAAGTGGGACCTGGTCACCGACGAGCAGCTGGAGCCGTTCCGGGAGGCGCTAGACCAGCAGCTCGCGCCCATCTCGTTCGCGCCGCGCGTCTACACCTCGGCGCTCACCGACTTCGGCCTGCACGAGCTGCTGGCCACGGCGATCCGCCTCTACGACACGTCGCACAAGCGCGTGTCCACGGGCGAGCTGAACGCCTGGCTGGAGGCCTGGACGCTCAGGCAGTCGCCGCCGAACTTCAAGGGCCGGCCGCTGAAGCTCCTCTACGCCTCGCAGGTGGACGTGGCGCCGCCCACGTTCGTCTTCTCCATCAACCACGAGGAGTTCCTGACGCGGCCGTACGAGCACTACCTGCGCAACCGCATCCGCGAGGACCTGGGGTTCGCGGAGGTGCCGTTCCGCCTGGTGTTCAAGGAGCGCGGCGGGGGCGGCAAGCGCGTGAGGACCTAGCGCCCGTCCGTCCGTACCCGCAGGGTGACCTTGAGGTTGTCGCGGCGCGTCGCGCCGTCGACGCTGACGAGCACGAAGCTGCCGAGGCCGACGGCCTCGACCTCCTGACCGGGCTCGACGCTGGCGGCCTTCCCCGCCGGCCGTCCGCCGATGAGCACGTTGCCGGCGGCGACGCCCTTCGCGAAGTAGGCGCGGGAGACCTCGAACGCCCGCGCGCCCAGCACGTCGACGCGCAGCGAGGGCACGACGGCGCCCACGACGCGCTCGTCGCTCACGCGGCCGCCCTCAGCGCTCGTCCACCACCTCGACGCCGGCGGCGCGCAGCCTCTCCGCGTAGCCGTCGGCGCCGTCGCCCGCCACGCGCAGCACGAGCCGGCGCTTGTGCCCCGGCTGGATACCGGTGGTGACGGCGGCGACGATGTTGGAGGGCGGGCCGGCCTGCGCGACCCGGGCGAGCACGCCGGGCTCGTCCGGCAGGTCGACCGTGACGCGCTTGCCGCCCTCGCGGAGGGCGAGGAACGTCACCAGCGCGCGCATCAGGTCGGTGATCGTGAGGATGCCCACGAGGTCGCTGCCTTCCAGGACGGGCAGCCCCGAGACCTTGTGCTCCTCCATCAGGAGGGCCGCCTGCTCGATGGTGTCGGAGCTGCGCACCGTGATGACCGGCGTGCGCATGACGTCCTTGACCTTCAGCTTCGAGAGCAGGTAGTTCAGCTCGTAGATCGACAGCGTGGTGGCGCGCGAGGGCGTCGCCTCCTTGAGGTCGCGGTCGGTGACGATGCCCACCAGCACCCCGTCGCGCGTGACGGGCAGCCGGCGGTAGCCGCCCTCGCGGAGGTACTGCATGGCCTCCATGACGGGCGTGTCGGGCGAGACGGTCCTCGGGTCGGGCGTCATCCACTCGCTTACGAGCATCTTCCCCTCCTGGTCGTGTCCCGATGCTACCACCGGCCCGCGGGACCGCTCTGGGACCCGCGTCCCCGGCGCGTAGCCCGGACGGCCCCGGCCCCGCGGCGTACCACGTACGGCCCTCCGCGGCCCGCCCCGGCCGAGCGCCGCCCGACCCCGCTGCCAGGCGCACGGCCGGCCGTGACATGATTCCCCCATGGTCACGATCGCCGTCCTGGGCTCCACCGGTTCGATCGGGACGCAGACGCTGGACGTCGCGCGGCGCTTGGGACTGCGCGTGCGCGGCCTGGCCGCCTGGCGCGACGCCGACCGGCTGATCGCCCAGGCGGCCGAGTTCCGGCCCGAGGTCGTCAGCTGCTCACCCGAGGTGGCGGCGCTGGTGCGGCCCCACCTGCCCGCCGGCACCCGCCTGGCCACCGGCCTGGAGGGCGCCAAGGAGGTGGCCACCCTCGAGGTCGACACCGTCGTCGCGGCCATCCCCGGCATGGCGGGGCTGGAGCCGACCGCCGCGGCCCTCGCGGCCGGGCGGCACGTGGCGCTGGCCAACAAGGAGGCGATGGTCGTCTCCGGCCCGCTCATGCGCGAGCTCGCCGCCGCCGCGGGGGCGCGCATCACCCCCGTCGACTCCGAGCACTCGGCCCTGTACCAGTGCCTCCTGGGCGAGCCCCGCGACGCCGTCGCCGGGCTGGTGCTCACGGCGTCGGGCGGGCCGTTCCGCGAGGGGCCCGCCGACCTCTCCGCCGTCACGCCGCAGCAGGCGCTGAGGCACCCGAACTGGTCGATGGGCCCCAAGGTCACCGTCGACTCCGCCACCCTGTTCAACAAGGGCCTCGAGGTGCTGGAGGCGCACTTCCTCTTCGACGTGCCCTTGGAGGCCATCGAGGTCGTGGTGCACCCCGAGTCGCTGGTGCACGGGCTGGTCAGGTTCCGCGACGGCAGCGTGAAGGCCCAGGTGGGACCGCACGACATGCGGCTGCCCATCATGTACGCCCTGGCGCCGGAGCGGCCGCCGTCACCGCTCGAGCCCCTCCCCCTCGTGGGCACGTGGCGCTTCGAGCCGCCCGACGAGCGGCGGTTCCCCTGCCTGCGGCTCGCCTACGAGGCCGGCGAGCGCGGCGGGCTGGCGCCCGCGTACCTCAACGCCGCCGACGAGGTGGCCGTGGCCGCGTTCCTCGAGGGCCGGCTCTCCTTCACCGCCATCCCCGAGGTCGTCGCCGGCACCCTCGCGGCCACGCCCCCGGGCGAGCTCGGCTGGGAGGCCCTGAGCGGGGCCGACGCCCACGCCCGCGAGGTCGCCACGGGGCTCGTCGCCGCGCGGGCGGGCGCCGCCGCCGGGAGGGCCTGAGGCGTGGACCGCCAGCAGGCAGGGGCGACCGCTGGCGCGCGCCGCGGCGGGGTCCTCCTGCCGTTCAAGCTGCTCGGGGTGCCGGTGCGCCTCGACGTCACGTTCCTGCTGGCCTTGCCGCTCTTCGCCTACATGATCGGCGCGCAGCTGCCCGAGTTCACGGCGCAGCTCAGGCAGCTCGCGGCGCTGCGCGACCCCGAGCTCGCCCGGCGGCTGGTGCCCGGCCCCGACGGCGCGGTCGCCTGGCTGGTCGGGCTGGTGGCCGCCGTCGGCCTCTTCGCCAGCGTCCTCGTGCACGAGCTGGGACATGCCGTCACGGCGCGCCTGTACGGCGTGCGGACGCTCGAGATCCGGCTCTGGTTCCTGGGCGGCGTGGCCCAGTTCAAGGACATCCCGCGGCGGAGGGGCGCCGAGGCCCTCGTGGCCTTGGCGGGCCCGGTCACCAGCCTCGCGCTGGGGGCGCTGCTGTGGCTGGCGCTGCCGGCCGCTCGCGGGTCCACGGCGACCACGGTCCTGGCCTACCTGGCGGTCACGAACGTCGGGCTCGCGCTCTTCAACCTGCTGCCGGCGATACCGCTCGACGGCGGGCGCGTGCTGCGCAGCGTGCTGGCGCTGGCGATGCCGCGTTTGCGCGCCACGAACGTCGCCGTGGCCGTCAGCGCCGCCCTCGCCGCCTTGATGGGCTTCTACGGGGTCGTCACGGGCCAGCTCTTCCTCATCGTGCTGGCGTTCTTCGTCTACGAGGCCGGGCGCTCGGAGGCCCAGGCGGCGTTCCTCGAGCACGCCCTCGCCGGCCTCACCGCCGAGGACCTCATGACCCCGCAGCCGCAGGCCGTCGCCCCCGACATGGCCCTCGGCCAGTTCGTGAGGCTGCGCCACTTCGGCCGCCACGCCGGCTACCCGGTCGTGGACGACGGCGGCAGGCTCCTGGGCTTCGCCTTCCTGGCCGACGCGGTCGCGGCGCTCGACGAGCCCGCCGGCGAGGGCGGCGGCACCGTCGCCGACGTTATGCGGCCCCCCGACGTCGTCCGGCCCGGCGCGCCGGCCGTCGAGGCGCTGACGGCGCTGGCGAACAGCGAGCTGGGGCGCCTGTGCGTGGTGGACCCCGCCGGCCGGCTCGTAGGCATGGTCGGCAAGACCGACGTGATCGAGGTCCTGCGCCGCGCCTGACGACGCCGGCGGCGGCGCGGGCCGGTCGGCGGCCCGGCACCGGCCCGGCCGCGGCCCCCGGGCGCACGCGGCCGACTGGGGGTAGGCGGGGCGTCTGCCATACTGGCCCCGGGCGCGCTCGCCCCCAGAGGTCAGATGCTCACAGCCGTAACCTTCGCACTCATCCTCACCAGCGCCGTGGTGGTCCACGAGCTGGCTCACTACCTGAACGCGCGCTCGGTGGGCGTGCCGGTCAGGGCGTTCAGCGTCGGGATCGGCCCCGTGCTGCTCAGGCGTCGCTGGCGCGGCACCGAGTGGCGGCTCTCGCTGCTGCCGCTGGGCGGCTACGTCGACCTGCCCGGCATGGCGCCGAAGGTCGCCGAGGACGGCCGGCTCGAGCACCCCGACGAGGGCATGGCCACCAAGGGCCTGGGCGCCAAGCTCTGGGTCCTGGTGGGCGGCGTCATCGCGAACTACCTGCTGGGCGCCGTGCTGCTGGCCTGGGCCATCAGCTTGGAGCCCTCCTACCAGGAGGTCGTCACCGGCGCGCCCGTGGCGGCGCACGGCTCGACCGTCGAGACCGTCTCCGACGGCTCGCCGGCCGAGGCGCTGGGCCTGCGGCGCGGCGACGTCATCACCGCCATCAACGGCGTCGCGGGCCCTGGCCCCGACGAGGTCGTCGCCCAGGTGCGCTCGGCCGACGCCCTGGCGCTCGAGGTCAGGCGCGGCGCCGAGACGTTCGAGGTCTCGACGCCGTGGCCCCTCGAGGGCGCCGGCGACCCGCCGCTCCTCGGCATCCAGATCACCGCGCTCGTCGAGCCGGTGGGCTTCCTCCAGGCCTTGCCCGAGACGCTGGCGTTCGGCGTCCGCGTGATCCCCCGCATGGTGGGCGGCTTCGTGAGCGGCTTCGCCGCCGCGGTCACCGGCGCCCGGAACGACGACGTCGCCGGGCCGGTGGGCATGGTCAACATGGTGAGCCAGGCCACGCGCGTGGGCCTCGCGCCCGTCGTGCTGCTGGCGGCGGTCATCAACTTCTCCCTGGCCGTCTTCAACCTCCTCCCGATCCCCGGCCTCGACGGCGGGCGCATGCTGCTCGCCACCGTCGTGGCCGCGCGGGGGCGGCCGTTCCGCCCCGGGCAGGAGGAGGCCATCCACTTCATCGGCGTCATGGCCGTCCTGGCGCTGATCGTGCTCATCACCGTCCGTGAGATCGGGGCCCTCCTCGCCGGCTGACCCGCTCGCGCCCGCGGTCCCGCTCACTGCGGCCTGCGTCGTCGTACCCGCCTACAACGAGGCGGAGACCGTGGGCCCCGTGGTGCGCACCGCCCTGGCCGCAGGCGTGGGGGCGGTGCTCGTCGTCGACGACGGCTCGTCGGACGGCACCGCCGACGCCGCCGCCGCGGCCGGAGCCGACGTGGTGCGCCTGGGCCAGAACCGCGGCAAGGGCGGCGCCCTCCAGGCCGGGGCGCTGGCCGCCTCCGAGGACGTCCTCGTGCTGCTGGACGCCGACCTGGTGGGGCTGCGCACCGAGCACGTCGTGGCGCTGGCCGCGCCCGTGCTCGCCGGCGAGGTCGACATGACGCGCGGCATCTTCACCGGCGGTCGCTTCCGCACCAGCCTGGCGCAGCGCGTCACGCCGCAGCTCTCGGGCCAGCGGGCCCTGCGCCGCGAGGCGCTCCTCTCGGTGCCCGAGCTGGGCGGCAGCCGCTACGGCGTCGAGGTGGCGATCACCCGGCACGCCATACGCGAGGGTTGGCGCTTCGTCGACGTGCCGCTCCCCGGCGTCTCGCAGGTGATGAAGGAGGAGAAGCGGGGCCTGATCAAGGGCCTGGCCGCGCGGGCACGGATGTACGGCGACATCTTGCTCGCGCTGCTGAAGCCGCGTTGGCGGCGCTGAGCTCAGCCTTCGTCGAGCCGGCTGAGCACCGCGCGCGCGTGGCCCTCCAGCCCCTCGGCCCGCGCCAACGCGGCGGCCTCGCGGCCCACGCGGGCGAGCAGCTCGGGCCCGGCCTCCACGAACGGCACGACCTTCTGGAAGTCCCGCACCGACACGAAGCTCGCGAAGCGCGCGGTGCCGCCCGTGGGCATCACGTGGCTGGGCCCGGCGAGGTAGTCGCCCAGCGCCTCCATGCTGCGGTGGCCGACGAACAGGCCGCCCGCGTTCCGCACGCGCCGCGCCACGGGCCACGGGTCGTCGAGCAGCAGGCAGGCGTGCTCCGGCGCGAACGCGTTCAGCACCGCCACCGCGGCGTCCAGGTCCTCGACGAGCACGGCCACCCCCCGCTCGCGCAGCGACGCGAGGGCGGTGCCGGGCTCGGGCAGCGCCGCCGCCTGCTCCACCGCCAGGCGTGGAGCCTCGCGCCACACGCGCCGGCTGGTGGTCACCAGCACGGGCTCGGCGCCCGCATGCTCGGCCTGGGCCACCAGGTCGGCGGCGGCGTGCCGTGGGTCGGCGCTGTCGTCCGCCAGCACGAGCGTCTCGGTGGGGCCCGCCAGCGACTCGATCCCCACCAGCCCGAAGAGCTGCCGCTTCGCCTCGGTGACGTAGGCGTTGCCCGGCCCCACCACCTTGTCCACGCGCGGCACGCCGGCGCCGAACGCCAGCGCGGCAACGGCCTGGGCACCGCCCACGGCCGCCACCGCGTCGAGCCCCAGGGACAGCGCCACGTAGGCCACCTCGTCCGGTACCGAGCCGTCGGGCCGCGGCGGCGTGGCGGCGACGACCCTGCCCACGCCGGCGACCTTGGCCGGCACGGCCGTCATGTAGAGGCTGGAGAAGAGCGGGGCGGTGCCGCCGGGCACGTAGCAGCCGACGGAGTCGAGCGGCACCGCCAGCGCGCCCAGGCGCGCGTCGCCGTCCACCAGCTCGAAGCCGCCGTCGGGCTGGGCGCGGTAGTAGGCCTCCACGCGCGCGATCGCGGCGTCGATGGCCCGTCTGAGGTCGGCGGGCACGCGCGCGGCGCCGGCCTCCAGCTCGGCGCGGTCCACGAGGACGGTGGACCTCCTGACCCCGTCGAAGCGCGCGGTGAGCTCGCGCACCGCCGCCTCCCCGCCGCGGCGCACCCGGTCTATGACCTCGGCCACCGCCGCCGCGACCGCGCCCTCCTGCCCCGCGCCCCAGCTCGCCTCCAGCCTGCTCTCGCACCAGTCCAGCGCCGCCCTGACGCCCTCGATCGTCCTCATGGCGGCCAACGATACCGGTCCCCGCCGCGGCGGACGGCGGGCCGGGCGGCGCCGGTGACCGTTCGAGGCCCGCGCACCCCGCGGTAGCATCGTCGGATGGCATTGAAGGTCCTGTGGACGCACCGCGCCTCGGGAGAGGCGGCGCGGGCGCTCGCCGCCCCGCCTGGCGTCGAGCTGAGGATCGAGACCGACATGGAGCGGGCGCTGGCCCTACGCGACTGGCCGCAGGTGCTGGTCGACGGCGGCCCGCCCGAGGAGCTGCTCGACGGGGAGTGCCTGGAGCGGGTGATCGTCCCCTACGCCGGGCTCGGCGCCCGGCTGCGCGGCCTCCTGCTCGCACGACCGCGCCTCAGGGCCCACAACTCCCACTTCAACGACGCGATGGTGGCCCAGCACGTCGTGGCGCTGGTCCTCGCGGTGGCGAACCGCGTGGTGTGGGACGACCGGGCCCTGCGCCGCGGCGACTGGGGCCCGCCCGTCAGCGCCACCCACGGCAGGGGCGTGTACCTGCGCGGCAAGCGCGCCCTGCTGCTGGGCTACGGGTCGATCGCGCGGGCCGCGGCCCCGGCGCTGCGCGCCCTGGGGCTCGAGCTGACCGCCTTCCGGCGCCACCCCGACCCGCACGCCGACGTGCCGCAGGTGGGGCGCGACGGGCTGCTGGCGGCGCTGGCGGAGGCCGACGTGGTCGTGTGCACCCTGCCGTCGACCGACGAGACGCGCGGTCTCGTCGGCGAGCGCGAGCTGGCGGCGATGAAGGAGACGGCGATCCTCGTGAACGTCGGCCGGGGCGACGTCGTCGACGAGGCGGCGCTCTACGGAGCGCTGGCCGAGGGGCGGGTCTTCGGCGCCGGCATCGACGTCTGGTACGTCTACCCGCGGGACGACGAGGAGAGGCGGTCCACGGCGCCCTCGCGCTTCCCGTTCGCGGAGCTGCCCAACGTCGTCATGACGCCGCACAGCGCGAACGACCTGATGGGCTGGCGCACGATGGCCGCCCGCGACGTGCTGGCGACGCTCGAGGCCCTCACCCGCGGCGAGGAGCGCAACCTGCTGGACGTCGCCCGAGGCTACTGATCCGCCCGCGGTGCGGTCCGCGAGCGCGCAGCGAGGCCAGCGGGCGGCGACACATGGGGCGACACGGCCCTCCCGCCCGCGTGAGCGCACGAGAAGGCGCCCGGGTCTCCCCGGGCGCCGTCCGTCTCGCTTCGGTCAGCTCGCGGTCAGGCGGACTTCGCCTTCTCGACGAGGGCTTTGAAGGCCTCCGGCTCGCGCACCGCCAGGTCGGCGAGGACCTTGCGGTCGAGCGTGATGCCGGCCTTGCGCAGGCCGGCGACGAAGCGCGAGTAGCTCACGCCCTCCTGCCTGGCCGCGGCGTTGATGCGCGCGATCCAGAGGCGGCGGAACTCGGCCTTCTTGTCGCGCCGGTCGCGGTAGGCGTAGTCGGCGGCGTTGAGGAGCGTCTGGGTGGCGACGCGGACGCTCTTCGACCGCAACCCCCAGAAGCCCTTGGCGCGCTTGAGGACCTTCGAGTGGCGGCGGCGGCGGACGGTGCCGGTCTTGGCGCGTGGCATCTACCGCTCCCTCACTCGTAAGGCAGGAGCGCCTTGATGCGCTTCACTTCTGCCTCGTCGATGACCAGGTCGGTGCGTCCCTGGCGGATGCGGGTACCCGACTTCTTGTAGTTCAGGTGCCGCTTCCCGGAGCGCATCGCCTTGACCTTACCTCGCCCAGTGATCTTGACACGGGCTTTGGTGCCCTTATGGGTCTTCAGCTTAGGCATGCGAACTCTCTTCCTTCTCTACGTACTTACCGCTTGGAGGTGGTCTTCACGACTCGACCAAGGCTTCTGAACGGACCTTCTCCGGCGTCACGGTCGGGCGGAGGATCATGTTCATGTCCATGCCCGCGATCATCGGGGCCGAGTCGACGGCCGCCAGCTCGCTGACGTCGGCCGCCACGCGGTTCAGGATGCCCTGACCCAGCTCGGGGTGCGTGCGCTCGCGACCGCGGAACATGATGGTGACCTTGACCTTGTGCCCGGCCTTGAGGAACCGGCGAATGTGGTTGACCTTCGTCTCGTAGTCGTGGTCGTCGATCTTCACGCGGAACTTGATCGACTTCATCTCCTGCTGGCGGGAGCGCTTGCGCGCCTCCTTCACCTGCTGCTGCTGCTCGAA